>JAJUGB010000007.1 GCA_029268595.1 Alcaligenaceae bacterium
CCAACTCCTTCCGCTGCCCATGACTTAGCACCCATCCTAAAGGATTGTGAACCGTCGGGATGGTGTAGATGGCACGCAGCCGTTTGTCGCTGCTGAGATCCCGGAGGCGATTCAGATCTGGGCCGTTAGCCAAACAGGGCACAGGCCGCAGGTCGAGCATTTGCAAAGCAGCCGGCATTTTGAAGCCGGGATAGGTCAGCGCGTCCACCGCCACCGCGTCGTATGGCCTTAACAGCGCGCGCATGACGATATCCAGCCCTTGCTGAGCGCCATTAGTGAAAACGATCTGATGTGGGTCTGCCTGTACGCCTCGCTCCGTGCGCAAAAATTCAGCCACTACACGGCGTTCGGACAGCCTTCCCCCTGGGGGTTGCTGGTGCAGCAAGGATTCCAGATCATCCCGTCTTGCGAGCTGTTCCAAGGTTGACCGGAGAATAACTGAACGCCCCGGCGAGGAAGGGTGATTAAACGACAGGTCGTGTGCATCTCGGCTTAACCGCGCCTCGTCCGCTGCGTCCCACTCTTCGTCATCAGGGCGTTCCCGGACGAAGGTGCCGCGGCCAACTTCCCCTATTACCAAACCCCGCGCTTTCAAGAGCGCGTACGCCTTGGACACGGACGCCGTGGCAATGCCTTTCTGCGACGCAAGCTGGCGATGCGTAGGCAGCGCAACCCCTGGCGGATACCGGCCGCCTTGTATTGCGGCAGCCAGCTCCTCTGCCAGCTGAGACACAAGACTCATAGGTGTACTAAGGACAATTTTTGGAAATTTCTAGTTCAGGAGGGCAGACTGCAGACGTCGTGGGCCTAATTCTTGATCATAAAATAGGAGATTGTCTATGCCCGAAGCAGTCACCCGTCTTCCTGTATTGGAATATTTGCGTCGGCAAGTGGAGGGGACCCTCGCTGCAACAGACATGACGCATCTGCGCTACCCAACGGCTATTTCTCAGTTACTCGGTTTTCGTATCGTCGAGGTCGGAGAGTGTCAAGCCACGCTCGAGATGTGGGCCGATTCAAATAAACACGGCAATCAGCAGGGCACTGTGCACGGAGGGCTGCTTTGTGAGCTGGCCGATGCGGCGATAGGCACCGCGCACTCTACAGTGATGGAAGAAGGTCAAAGCTTCACCAGCATTGATTTGCGAGCCACATTCTTGCGACCTGTATGGAATTCCCGTCTGATGGCGCGGGCGCGGGCCGTTCACCGGGGCCGCACCATCAGCCACTACGAATGTGTGGTTGTGCGGGACGACGGCAAGGAAGTGGCCCGGATTGGAAGCGCGGTCATGACCTTATATGGTGAGCAGGCTGCAGGGCGCTAGGGCCAGGCTGTCGCATCGAGAGGTTGGGTCGCAGTGCGTGAAGTGCGTGGTAGTACCGATCGGCGAAATCAGTGCTGGGTGGTGTTTCGCAGCTTGCTTACTTTAGCAGGCAGGTCGCTCCATTCAGGTTTGTCGGGCGCGAACCTGGCGCGCATGTATTCCAGCAAACGTACGATTTGTTCATCGTTCATGCTGTCTTTGAACCCTGGCATGTATCCTAAACCGCCGTCCGTCGGGTCGGCAATGCCATGCAAGAGCACCTGGATGGCATTGTCGGGGTGGTCGCTGTGCAGGTTGGTATTCAGGGCCAGGGACGGCCGTGCTCCGAACAGGGGTGGTCCGCCGCGGGCATCGTGACAAACCGCGCAAGCCCCCTGGAACAGGTCTTCTCCGGCTAGCGCCATCACCGATAGATCGTTCTTGCTGCGGTCTTCCAGTTGCGCCGCCAGCAGTGCAGGGGCGGTTCCCGAAGAAGGGGGGTTGATGGAGCTCAAGTAATGGGCCATGGCGCGCACGTCCGATTCGGGCAGTTCGGCCAAGCCCTGGATGATGGGCGCCATGGGGCCGGCCGCCACTCCGTGCAGAGGTGAATAGCCGGTACGAAGGTATTCGTAAAGGTCGTCTTCCGTCCACGGGATCGGCGACTTTGACAAGCTGTTTAGCGCTGGCGCTTCCCAACCTTCTGCGAATCCTCCACCGAGATAATTGAGGCCTTCTTTTTTCTCGGCGCCCAGAGCATTGCGCGGCGAGTGACAGGCGGCGCAATGGCCGGCTCCTTGGACCAAATACGCGCCGCGGTTCCAAAGCTCCGATTGATTAGGGTCGGGTTGAAATGGTTTGGTGTCGAGGTACAGCAGATTCCAACCGGATACCAGACTGCGAATGTTCAAAGGGAAAGGCAGTTCAGTCTTGGGGGGTGAGTACTGGACGGCGGGTTGGGTCATCAGGTAGGCGTAGAGCGACTGCATATCGCCTTCATCGAGCTTCGCAAAAGACGTATAGGGAAAAGCAGGATACAAATGCCGACCATCACGATGGATGCCCTCGCGCATGGCGCGTTCAAAAGCGGCGTACGACCAACCTCCGATGCCTGTTTCTTTATCGGGGGTGATATTGGTCGTGTAGATGATGCCAAACGGGGTTTCTAACGGCCGACCTCCCGCGTTGGGCTGTCCGCCATCTGCGGTATGGCAGACCATGCAATCTCCGGCGGCCGCCACCAGGCGACCACGCTCAATGGCGGCTTCGGAGTACACAGAAGTGTCTACTGCGACCGGTGCTATTGCGGGCCGCCACGGCATGGCGGTGGCAATCACACCGCCGACCGTCGCCAACAAGCCGCCCAGTGCCGTATGGGCCCATTTGCGGTATTTGCTTGGCGGCTGCGCTTGGGCAAGTCCTTGCAAATTCAGGCCATCGAAGGGCGCTTGCCGCAGTCTGATTCCTGTCGCGTCGTAAATCGCATTAGCGATGGCCGCGGCAGCTGGAAGCTCGGCCTGAGGACTCCAGGCAAGGGGCGCGTCGAGGGAGCGTTTGGAACGAACCAGCTCCACCTTGGGGAAACTGAGAGCGCTGGTGGCAGCGTCGGACACGGAGGGCTCTGAAAAAATGGGAGTTTGCGGGCCCGACCTCGAGGGCAGCCACCGCACGGCCGCGTCCCGAATCGTCTCTTCGATCCGCTCACTCTGTGGCGCATTGTCGAGGCTTTGGGAATCGTGGCCTACGGTGAGCCGAGTAATATCGACAGCACCAGTCTGGCGGTTGACTTCCACCTCGGCTACCCATGCCGACCAAACGTCGCGAGGAGGCTCCTGCGAGTGATCCACAATATGGGCATACGCAAAACCGCGACCCGACCCGTCTTGGCGTTCAGCACCGTCTGCGTTCCAGTGTGCTTGTTGCGTTACTGATTCAATAAGGCGGCGGCCGGGGCCTTCCGGCATGTCTTCCAGCCGCCCTCGCACCGGATCCTTACCTTGCTGCAGATACCACTCGTCCAGAAAGGACTCTCGAGCAAATACTTGAGCAGCCGGCAAGGCAGAGGAGGCGCCCAGGGAGCCGAGAGGAGCAAAGACAGGCTTCACTTCATAGGTGAAGTCCGGGCCATAACCTTTGGTTCCCAAGGTGCAGTCCGCTGCATAGTGATGTTCTACACCACATAACAGCGCTGCCACCGACGGGCGGCGAAAGGCGTACTGGTTTCCGGTAAACGAACGATAAGATGTCGTAGCGACGCCGGCGCCTGCTTTCGTGGAATCGGCCGACAGTTGAATATGCAGGGGCGGAGTATGTGGCGGACCGTCTTCGGCAACTCGCACCGCCCGATTGACTCGCACGGCCAATAGCGCGGCTTCTACTGCCACATCGTAAGCGTCATGGCGTTGGCCAGTGGACACAATACGCACACCGTCTGTGGGCAGCGCGCACAGCTGAGCGATCTCGCGCCGTAGTAAGTCCGGTCGATGGCAGGAGGCCCACACCGTGAGCTGTTTGTCCTGAGGCTGAGCTATGGCCCAGCTGGCATCAGCGTCTTGTTGGTTTTGCGCCTGCCATACATACTCGCGCGAGAACCGGCCTTGAGTGTTGCCGGAAGCCGGGCTGGCTGACGTAATCTCGGCGGCCTGCGGTGTGGCCTGGGTGGACTCCAACTGCGCCTGGCTCGACAGAGTCGGCTCCACCCAGCGCGGATGCAGGCGGGCGCGCGCTTGTCGCGCCTGTTGAGCTTGAGAAGCGACGATTCCTACGAAATTGTGCAGGACAAGGACCTGAACTACCCCTGGGGTGGCCTCGGCCGCCTGCGTATCCAGGGCGGCCAGCGTGGGTCCGCAATACGCCATGCCGTTCCAGCTTAGAATGGGCGGTCGTAAAGTGACGCCGTGAAGCAAGTTGGACGAGGGCGGGGCAAGATCGGCCGACCCAAGACTCTCCAATCCGGGTTCTGCCTTTTGAGGGGCGGGTAATGTCATTGTTGTTTTGTGGCAGCCTGGACGGCCGCAGCCATGATTTCGACGTGAGTGCCGCAGCGGCACAGGTTGTACTTGAGCTCTTCCCGTATCTGTTGTTCGGTGGGATGAGGATTGCGATTAAGCAGCGCCTGAACGGTCATGATCATGCCGTTCAAGCAATAACCGCACTGGGCTCCCTGCTGCTCTATAAAGGCCCTTTGAACCGGGTTGGGTTCTTGAATGGAGCCCAAGCCTTCAAGCGTGGTGACCTCGCGGGCCACCACCGCCTTCACTGGTACAACGCAAGAACGCGCCGCCACACCATCGACCAGTACCGTACAGGCCCCGCATTCGCCCAAACCGCAGCCAAACTTGGGGCCGTTCAGTTCCAGGTCGTTTCTAAGCACGTACAGCAGCGGTGTATCGGCTTCCACCGTGACATGGTGGGTTTGCCCGTTAACGTGAAGGGCGAAGACTTGCGCGCGGTTATTCATTGGTTTTATGCGGCTTCTGCGCTAATCAGCGGTACGTTGAAGACATCGTAGCCAAAGCACCAGTCGGGGTTTTCGTTGGTGCGCAGCCAAGTATTATTGTGTGAGACCAACTGGACTTTGCTGGCTCGTTCGGCGCGGTTGGCGCGATACAGCTCAAACACAGCCTCGTGGTCGGCAAAACCGAGCTCCTCAAAGCATCGTACCAGCATCGCCGCATCTTCGATAGCCATTGCCGCGCCCTGGGCCATATGCGGTTTCATGGGGTGGCACGCATCACCAAGCAGCACCATGCGGCCACGGCTCCAGAGTGGCAGCGGGTCCCGCTCCAGCAGCGGCCATACGGTGACTTCCTGTGTACCTTCGATAAGAGCCTGGACTGAAGAGTGCCAGCCCGAAAAGGTGGCGCGCATGTCGTCTTTGGTGCAGGGCAGCCAGCTTTGCTTGAGATCCCAGTCGGCTTGGGGCACGCCAGTGACGTAATAGATTTCATCGCGGCGTTGAGTTACGAAGTACACCATCATATGGCGGTCTCCTGCCCACCATTTACAACACATGTCGAATGGCAGTGACCCACTATCCACCGGAGTGGGGAAAACGGCCCGGTGAGCCACATACCCCGTGTATTTGGGAGGCTCCGGTCCCAAAAGCGTATCTCTTACTCGTGAATTGATGCCGTCGGCGCCAATGACGAGGTCGGCCTCTTCGGTGCTGCCATCCTCAAATTGCATCACCACTTTATCGCCGACGTCATCTATAGTGCGCAGCTTTTTGCCAAACTGCAGCAAGCCCGAAGGCAGGGCGTCGGTCATGAGTTTGTGAAAGTCTCCGCGGTGCACGGTGAGGTAGGAGGCGCCGTAGTGGGACTTAGCGTAGTCGCCAAGCGGGATCTGCGCCATTTGCTCACCTGTGATTCCGTCACGGCTATACCAGTAGTCCGGGTGCGCGCCTGTACGGTTCAGTTCATCTTCAATGCCTATCCGGCGCATCACCTTCATGACATTGGGACCCAGATGGATGCCGGCTCCCAGACGGGAAAAGGCCGGTGCCTGTTCGTAGAGCACGACATTAAATCCAGCTTTCGCCATTAAGGCAGCTGCGGCAGTGCCGCCCAAGCCTGCGCCAATAATGGCGATTCGAGGTGATGTACTCATGATGGCCTCCGTCTGAAGCTGGTGGTGATTGGGTAATTAGAGTGTATACGCTTTAAAAACAGCGGTAAAGTTATTGCGGTTCCGTGCAGGAAGTGCATTTGCCGCCCGCGTTGCCATTGAATGGAAATGGCGGAAATGTATGAATATCAGTAAGGGTTTACACTGAGCAGGCCCTCTATACGGTAGATCTTGCTTTGCTGCACTGTGGCCATGGGTTAAGGTTAAATTAGAGGGTGTACGTTGCATATGGCCCTGGTTTTAAAAGCGTTCGAACACCGCTTCCCCGCGGCCCTTTTAAGGGTGTACACATGTTTTCTCAGCCGCAGACTCAGCTTCAGCATTTATTCAACCAATCGGGCGCCTTGCTCGTGGTGCGGCCTCCGGGCAGCGCGCCTAAACCTCCTCCGCGCCAGCCGGGCATCGCCTCGGACTACCTGCAGCCGTACGACGACGTGTTTGTCGCGGTTTTGGCCAGTAGCGAAGTATTGGCCTTCAATGGCCACGTCGATCTCGGGACCGGAGTGCAGACCGCCTTGGCGCAAATCGTCGCCGAGGAGCTGGATGTCTCGCTGAAACAAGTGCGCATGGTGCTGGGACACACCTCGGCCACCCCCAATCAGGGCCCCACAATTGCAAGCGCAACAATACAGATCAGTGCAGTCCCGTTGCGCAAGGCGGCTGCCCAAGCGCGTCAGTTTTTGCTCAGGCGCGCGGCGGAACGTTTCAGTGTGCCGGTCACTGATTTGCGGGTAGAGGCCGGACAAGTATTCGCTTCAACTGGCGATGCGGTCATGTATGGGGATTTGCTGGCGGGCGAGCACCACCGGATACAACTGGCTGACGATGTGCCCTTGAAGCCTGCCGATCAATACCGCATCATCGGGCAATCCACCCCTCGGGTCGATATTCCTGCGAAAGCGACGGGTCAGCCGGTTTTCGTACACGATGTGCGCGTGCCGGGGATGTGGCATGCTCGAGTCATTCGGCCTCCTTATGTGGGGCGTGACAGTGGCAGCTTTGTAGGCAACTCTCTTATTTCCTTTGATGAGTCGTCAATCAAGCATATCGCGGACGATATTCGCGTGGTGCGGCTGGGTGACTTCCTTGCGGTGGCTGCCCGCCGCGAAGAACACGCCATCAAGGCGGCCCGGGAATTAAAGGTGCAGTGGCGAACGCCACCCCCCTTGCCGCCGCTGAACGATCTTGATCAGGCCCTGCGCGCCTGGCCATACACAGAGCGGCTGTTGCTTGAGCAAGACGAGGCCGATCCGCAATCTCAGAGTAGCGTCACTTTGGAGCGGAGCTACGAGTGGCCGTTTCAAATGCATGCGTCGGTCGGGCCCTCGTGCTCAGTCGCCCACTATGTAGAAGGGCAGATACGCGTCTGGTCGGGTAGCCAGAACCCGCATATGCTGAGAGTAGAGCTAAGCCGTTTGCTGGAACGCGATGAAGGCCACATCGAAATCATTCGAATGGAGGCTTCGGGCTGTTATGGGCGCAATTGCGCGGACGATGTATGTGCCGATGCGGTACTCATTAGCCGGGCCATCGGACACCCAGTGCGCGTACAGCTCACTCGAGAGCAAGAGCATGGCTGGGAACCCAAAGGCGCGGCGCAAGTCATTGATGTAGCTGGGCAGCTGGATCAGGGCCGCCGGTTATTGTCCTACGATTTCATCACCCGATACCCGTCCAACGATGCTCCTACCCTTGCGCTAATCCTCACGGGCAAGGTCAGCAACGAGCCGCGGATGCTTGAAATGGGCGATCGCACGAGCGTGCCCCCTTATCGTTATCCGCGCATGCGCATTGTCTGCCACGATATGGCGGCGATTGTTCGGTCCGCCTGGCTGCGGGGCGTCTCCGCACTGCCCAATTCATTCGCGCACGACTGCTTTATAGACGAACTTGCCGCTCTCGCTGATGAAGACCCGGTCGCTTTTCGTTTACGTTACTTGAAGGAGGAGCGGGCCCGTGACGTCTTGCAAGCGACGGCCGAGCGTGCTGAGTGGCGCGAGCGGCAGACCGGTTCCCGGGGCACGGTAGGACCCGATGGTTTGCTTCACGGCCGCGGCGTCGCCTACGCCCGTTACACCCACAGCCGGTTTCCCGGGTTCGGGGCCGCTTGGAACGCCTGGGTCGTCGACGTCACTGTCGATCCGAATTCAGGCCGCGTTCGCGTTGATAAGGTTGTGGTGGGCCAAGACAATGGAATGGTCGTGAACCCCGACGGGGTACGCCATCAAATCCAGGGCAACGTCATACAAATGATAAGCCGTTGTTTGAAGGAGCAAGTGGCTTTCGATGCGAAGGGCGTGGTGGATTTAGAATGGGGCGCCTACCCCATCATCAACTTCACCGAGATCCCACCCATCGACGTCCTCGTCATGCACCGTCCCGATGAACCGCCCATGGGCGCTGGTGAGTCCTCTTCCGTTCCAGCGCCCGCGGCAATCTCCAATGCCTTGTTCGACGCCACAGGAGTGAGATTCCGCTCTGCGCCGTTTACTCCGCAAAAAGTGCTGGCTGCGTTGCAAGGGGCGATCGAAACCTCACCCGCCTAAACGTCTGTCGTTTCTCACATCCTTATGTAATCAAGGGACAAGGGCAAGACCAACCCGCACCTGCGGCGAGCTCTTTTGGTTATAGCCGAGAAGGGTCTCGCCGTAGCCGTGGAAGTACTGAACGTGCAAATAGCCGTTCATATCGAGGAACGTCCGGCGCAAGGGCCAAGCTGCTTCAAGCTGCACGGTCTTGCGCCCGCTTTTACCTTGGCGGTAGAGACCTGTCAGAACCAGGCCATTGTCCTGAGCCCAGCGCGCCTTCCAGTCCACATAGCCGGCATAATCTGCGTAGTCGGGGTTGTCCGGCTTACCGAAGTAGCTTTTGACCCGTGGCGCGAAGGTGAAGGTACTGCCGCCCGAGAAGCGATAGTTGAGTTGCGGCTCCAGGTAATAGCTGTTGATGGAACGCGAGTCCGCCCCGCTCTTACCGTTGGAGTTATGCTGCACACCAGCCGCCAAACCGGCAAAGACGCGCCGTTCCGGAGACTGCCAGAGGGCGTCCTGATGCCAGAACAGGCTGGGATTGTAGGTCGTATCGATGAACGGTTTGGATTCGCCCGCCAGATCCCACAGGGACCGCTGCGTGTAGCCTAAATATAGATGGTTGAAGAAGCCCGGGTTGGAAGCATCGGCTGGCGTGAACAAGCGATATTTGAAGCTGATCTGGAAACGGGCGTTCGTGCCGTCGCGCTTACCCAAATCGAAATAGATGGGTTCAAACGGCGAAATCGCATTGCGAAAGTGCTCGAAGGCAGAGGGTGCTGCGGCCAAGGAGCGCTGGCCTGTTGGGGCGGGGCCTTGATCGATCGATGCCCCCGCGGCCTGCGCTGCGCCTTCAGGTAGCGCAGGGTCGTAATAGGCCCCGTCACGAGCTGCCCCTGCCTGGACGATGGGAGCCTGTGCCGGCGCTTGCGCGATAAGGCTCTCGTGGGGCGCGCTTGCATCCAGGGCCAATAGTACGGACTCGCCTTCTATGTTGATGGCCTGCAGGCCTTTAACTGCAGCCGGCACTACGGCCCGCCACGAAAAAGCGGCGAAGTTATTTACAGGAAGATCAACCTGGTTCGGTGCACTTTCCAGATGGGCCAGCGAGCGCACGACCTTCCCGTTGGGGTCCCGCCATTGAAGTACCAGCTCTTTAGGAGGGGTCCAACTTAATGTGTTGGGGGTGTCGTTGAATAACGTGCCTTGGACGCGCACCTCTTCACCTGAAGCAGCGCGAATGGTATCTAGTTGGTAGCTCATGCCGGCTTGAGCGCTAAAGGCCGTGAGAAGAGCCGAGGCGGCCAGGGCAGCTTGCACGGTAAGCCGAGCACGCAGGGGCATGCGAACTGCGTCAAGTTGAACTCTAGAGACAGAGCTCAAATCAAAAACCAAGTGGGTCATATGGGATCGAAGCGAACAAATGTTGCGGGCTTCCCGCTAAGGCGGGGCCCAGGCGTTGCTCACTTTAGCATCGGCACAGGGTAGAATCGCTTCGGTGTGTAAGAGAAGTTATTGACTCTTGCTGGGGTCGATGCCGTCAACCTGCTGATGGCACTATAATGACGCGTTTTTGCGACAAAGGCGTTGTCACTCTGTGGTGGTGAAGACTGCTTTGCGCCACATGCCCTGTGCCACCCCGGGTAGCATCGAATTGGTGGCCTAGCTTGCGTCACCTTTGCGTGGCAACGACGTCAACTTACGTGGCGTCAACTACGTGGCGTCAACTACGGTGTGTCAACTACGTTGCGTCAACTACGTTGTGTCAATGTCGCGGTAGCTCAACTGGATAGAGCACCGGCCTTCTAAGCCGGGGGTTACGGGTTCGATTCCTGTCCGCGACGCCAATAACTGTGTAAGACCCGCTGCACCCACACGCGGTCCTCTCGCAGTCGCTTCTGATTCTTCCAACGATTATTGCCGGCCTGGCCGAAACGACCTGCCCTTATGGTTCGTCGGGTGTATGCGCGTCGCCGTCCATGAACGGCGCCAGGAGCTGGCGGGCGAGCTCCTCTTGCTCTGCCCGGACCATCAGCTTTTGAGCATTCAGGCTGTCTGTGACGGACCCTGGATACATGGTGCTGAATTGGCTTCCTTGCATGACATAGTGAATGTCATAGGCTCGCATAAGAGCTTCGATGGCGCTAGCTTCGGCCTGGGAGCGGGGCGTGTATAGGGTGACAAGTTGCATGGCTCGGCTCCACCTATGAGGAATGAGTAGATTGGCCTAGAGCCGAGTTGCGAACAATGAAGGTTAACCCGCGTGGAGTCACCCCTTGAATAAATCCGGTGGCAGATGCTTGACCGCTTCATAGGTCATGCGTATGTGGTCGGCCAGGATCTTGCAGGCCTTTTCGCTGTCGTGCGCCAGGGCGGCGTCCAGTATGGCCTGATGCTCGCTGTGCACATCGCGGGGAATGGGTTGCTGAACGATGACCAAACGGCGATAGCGTTCGGCCTGCTGGTACAGGATTCCCATGAAATGGCGAACCCAGCTGGATGTACAGGCGCTGATCAGAGCGCGATGGAATTCGCGATTGCGCTCTTCCCATTCGTTAAAGCCCTCGGCGTCGTTATCAGTCAGGCGCGCCTGGGCCCGATCCAGGCGGTGAAAGGCTGCCACGATCCGGCCCTCCCAGACGTCGTCTCCCCGTTCGATGGACTGCTTGAGTGCTTCACACTCGAGAAGGATGCGGGTTTGGGTGATGTCGTGGAAATCTTCGATAGATATGGGTTTGACATGAAAGCCGCGTTGACCCTGGGCTACGACCAGTGCGTCCGACACCAGCAGGGCCAACGCTTCGCGCAGCGTACCGGCTCCGACACCGTAGGTGTCTTTGAGATGCTCGACCCGCAAGCGCGTGCCCGGCGCCAAGCGGCCCTCGATAATATCCCGACGCAGACGGTGATACGCCGCGCCAACAAGCGTTTTGGCGGTGGGCGGCACAGAGCCGGCCGCTACGGTGGAAGGAGTGGCGCCTTCAGCAGAAATATCCAGCATATCAAGGCCAAGGGTAAGTATTAGTAGCAGTTTACCGTAATTGCGGCAAAAATGCGGCTAGAGCGATAGAAATGAAAAATCTCGATAAAATCACTTGACGCCGATATTGCGAGGAATTATTCTTAGTTCTGCGCTTCCTACGGCTAAGGAGACATTGTGATCCACCTGCATGACATTCGCTACGTGCGGCTTGGTACCTCTGATTTAGATGGGGCAGTCAGGTACGCAACCGATTTGCTGGGTTTACAGGTAGCGCACCGGGATGCCAAGAGCGTGTACTTTAAATCCGACAGTCGCGACCATACGCTTTGCTATTTCGAGGGCGATCCGCGCGACCATACGGCTGCTTTCGAGGTCGATACCGCCAAAGAGCTTTCAGATGCCGCCGAGCTGCTGGAAGCAAAGGGATACAAGGTTCACCAGGGCACGGCCACCGAAGCCGAACAGCGTCATGTGCGCGAATTCATTGCCTTTAACGATCCATCCGGCAATCGAATCGAGCTTGTTTACGAGCCGCATCACAGCGGAGTCCGTTACTTTGCACCGCGCGACGCAGGTATTACCGGATTCAGTCATATTGGTTTGCGCACTCTTGATGCAAGGCGGGACGAAAAATTCTGGACGGAGTTGCTGGGGGCCAAGGTCAGTGACCGTATTGGCGATGCTCCCTTGTTGCGCATAGACGAAGTGCACCACAAGATTGCGCTTTTCCCTTCGGCGTACCCAGGCGTGCAGCATATCAATCACCAGGTGGAAAGCATTGACGACGTCATGCGTGCTTACTACATCATGAGAGAGCGCAACATACCCATCCGTTTCGGGCCCGGTCGCCATCCCACTTCCGGAGCCATGTTCTTGTACTTCGCGGGCCCGGACGACATGATTTACGAATATTCCACTGGCGTGCGTTTAATCACCGAAGAGGACGAAAGAACATACCGCCCGCGCAACTTCCCCATGGATCCCACTTCATTTTGCATGTGGGGGTCACGACCGGATATTCCGGAGTTCAGGAAGTGAGCCAGGTAGGGGTGGCGGCGGATTTGGCGGCGCAGCGACGTGTCCGTATAGCAGCTCGCGCCTTGGCCCGACACGGCCTGGTGCACGCCTATGGGCACTGCAGTACGCGGCTAGACGCCGATCACTTCTTGGTTTGTGCCGCTAAACCCATGGGGCTCATTGGGCCGTCGGAAGATGGCACAGTGGTTCCCGTAGACGGAGATCTGCCCGAAGGCGTATTGGGCGAAGTCCGGATTCATCAACACATTTATAAGACCCGCCCAGACATCAAAGGGGTCGTTCGCAGCATGCCTCGCGATGTCATGACCTTGTCCGCGGCTGGTATAACGCCGGCGCCGCGTCACGGCATGGGTTCTTATTTTTCGCCCGGCGTTCCTTTATGGAACGACGTCCAGTTAGTACGTACCGACGCACAAGCTCAAGGCGTCGCCAGCCTAATTAGCCAATCTGCAGCAGTAGTCATGCGCGGCAATGGGGCGGTCACAGCTGCCGAATCGCTTGAGGACGCCGTCGTTTTGACTTGGTATCTGGAAGACGCTGCCCGCATCGAGCTACAGCTTCGCGCGGCCGGTCTGGCTCAAGACGAGCACATTATTTCGCCTGAGGCCGCAGCCGCTCGAGCGGTACGGGCCGGACGCATCTTTGAGCGCATGTGGGACTACCTCACAGCTGGCGACCTCGAACTCACTTCAACCATCGTTTAACCATTTAGCAGCTATGACTGAATTCAAGAATTTCATTGACGGACAATGGGTTACCTCGGGCAAGACCTTCGAGAACCGTAATCCCATCGACAACAGCCTCATCGGCATGGTGCACGAAGCCAATGCCCAGCAGGTTGATCAAGCCGTGCGCGCCGCACGCGCCGCTCTCAGTGGCCCTTGGGCTACCATGAAAACACCAGATCGCGTGGCGCTTTTGCACGCCGTGGCCGATGGCATCAATAAGCGTTTCGACGACTTCCTTGAAGCCGAAATGATGGATACCGGCAAGCCCTACGGTTTGGCCAGCCATGTCGATATTCCTCGCGGAGCGGCCAACTTCAAAGTGTTCGCCGACCTGATTCGCAATATTCCGACCGAAACATTCCCCATGGAAACTCCCGATGGAGGCCATGCGCTCAACTACGGCATTCGTGTGCCACGGGGCGTCATTGCCGTCGTATGCCCGTGGAACCTGCCGTTGCTGTTGATGACCTGGAAGGTGGGCCCGGCGCTCGCTTGCGGAAACACCGTTGTGGTCAAACCCTCTGAAGAGACTCCGGCCACAGCAACGCTGTTGGGCGAAGTCATGAACGAAGTGGGCATGCCGGCAGGCGTCTACAACGTGGTGCACGGGTTTGGTCCCGATTCCGCAGGTCAATTCCTGACAGAGCATCCGGACGTCGATGGCATTACCTTCACGGGCGAAACTCGTACAGGGGAAGTGATTATGCGCGCAGCAGCCAAAGGCGTGCGTGCGGTTTCTTTTGAGCTGGGTGGCAAGAACCCCGGCATCGTGTTTGCCGATGCCGATTTCGACAAGGCGGTCGCCGGTATTACGCGATCGGCCTTCGAAAACTCGGGCCAGGTTTGCCTGGGAACCGAACGCGTCTATGTGCAGCGGCCGATTTTCGAGCGCTTCGTACAAGCCCTGAAAGAGCGTGCCGAAGGCTTCAAACTGGGTGACAACCGCGACCGTAACACCACTTTCGGCCCCCTGGTCTCTCGTGAACATCAGCGCAAGGTACTCAGCTATTACGAGAAGGCCGCCGCCGAAGGCGCCACCGTCGTCACTGGTGGTGGCGTGCCGGAGTTACCCGAGGCCCTCAAGGATGGCGCCTGGGTGCAGCCCACCATCTGGACCGGTCTGCCCGAAACTTCGCCTGTCATCCGCGAAGAAATCTTCGGACCTTGCTGTCACATACAGCCATTTGATACCGAAGAAGAGGTCATTGCCATGGCCAACGATACGCCTTACGGTTTGGCCGCTACGGTCTGGACCCAGAATCTCAGCACGGCGCACCGCATGTCGGCCGCACTCAATGTGGGCCTATGCTGGGTAAACTCTTGGTTCCTGCGCGACTTGCGCACCTCGTTCGGGGGCGCTAAGCAGTCCGGTCTCGGACGCGAAGGTGGTGTGCACTCCATGGAGTTCTACACCGAGTTGCGCAACGCGTGCATCAAGCTGTAGGAAGGTTATGAACCAAAACAAAATCGAACAATATGGCGACGCTTTGTACGACGCCCTGATCAACCGTCAAGCTATCGATCCCCTCACTGCCAGTGAGCCGGACATGACCATAGAAGACGCGTATAAAGTGCAGTTGCGCATGATCGAGCGCCGGTTACAGGCTGGCAACGAGCACATCATCGGCAAGAAGATCGGCGTCACCAGTCAAGTGGTCATGGACATGCTCAAGGTCGACCAGCCCGACTTTGGTCACCTGACGTCGGCGATGGTCTATGGCGACGGCGACGCCATTCCGACGGACAGCCTGATCTCGCCTCGTGCTGAGGGTGAAATCGCGTTTGTGCTGAAGCACGATCTGACCGGACCCGGCGTCACCAATGCCGACGTATTGCGGGCCACCGAATACGTCCTGCCGTGCTTCGAGATTGTCGACTCCCGTATCCGCGACTGGAAAATCAAAATTCAGGACACTGTGGCCGATAACGCTTCTTCGGGCGTGTTTGTGCTGGGCGATGCCGCTGCAGACCCCCGGAAAATCGATCTCTCTGTAGTGGGCATGACCCTGGAAAAAGATGGCGAGATCCTGGCAACCGGCGCCGGCGCCGCTGCGCTGGGTCATCCGGTTAACGCCGTCACCTGGCTGGCCAATACGCTTGGCCGTCTGGGCATCTCCCTGAAGGCTGGCGAAGTGATTTTGTCCGGTTCATTGGCCGCGATGATTCCGGTGCAGGCAAATACCAACCTGCGCGTGAGTTTGGGCGGCATTGGCTCCGTTGGCGTTCGCTTTGTCTAAGGAAGATTCATGGCATTACATACTACAACCATTCAAAAACTGGCCGAACACCTGGATGCCGCGGAAAACGAGTGCCGCGATGTCGTCAAGATCACGGACGAGCATCCCGATATGGATTGGGATGACGCCTACGCCATCCAAGATGCTCTACGGGCCATTAAAGAAGGGCGGGGCGTACGCATCACGGGCCTGAAGATGGGCCTGACCTCCCATGCCAAGATGAAGCAGATGGGCGTCAAGGATCCCGTTCGAGGGTTCATCACGGATTACGGCATGGTCGCCGACGGAGGAGAATGCGACACCAGCACGCTCATCCATCCCAAGGTGGAAGCGGAAATCGCATTTGTCACCAAGAAGGCTTTGTCGGGTCCCGGCTGCCATATTGGTGACGTGCTGGCGGCTACCGATTTTGTTCTCCCGGCCCTCGAAATCATCGATTCGCGTTATCGCGATTTCAAATTCGACCTGAAAAGCGTAATTGCCGATAACACTTCGGCCGCGCGATATGTGCTGGGCGGGCGCTCTTGCAACCCAGTCGGTATCGATTTAAAAAACCTGGGTGTGGTCATGGAGAAAAACGGCGTCGTGGTCGCCACCGGCGCCGGCTCGGCTGTACTGGGTCACCCGGCCCAGAGTGTGGCCATGCTGGCCAATATGCTGGGCGCACGTGGCGAGGAAATCCCTGCAGGCACGCTCATTCTTACCGGCGGAGTCACCGAGGCAGTGGCGGTCGAAAAGGGCGACAGCATCAACGTGCGCTACCAGCACCTGGGCTCGGTATCGCTGCGTTTCGTGTGATGAGCACGTCGGACTTCAATTTAAGGAACTCAAATGACTCAAGCTCGCAAAGTTAAGGTCGCCATCATCGGGTCGGGCAATATTGGCACCGATCTCATGATCAAAGTGCTGCGCCAGAGCGAGAACCTCGAAATGGCCGCCATGGTCGGCATCGACCCAGCGTCAGATGGCCTGGCTCGTGCACAGCGCATGAATGTGCCCACAACGGCTGAAGGCATCGATGGTCTGGTGGCCATGCCCGGATTTTCCGACATTCGTATTGTGTTTGATGCCACGTCGGCCGGCGCGCACAAACATCACAATGAAGTCTTGCAAAAGCACGGTGTTCAGGTTATTGACCTGACGCCGGCCGCTATTGGGCCCTATGTCATACCGTCCATCAACCTGGACGAGAAACTGGATGCGCCCAACATTAATATGGTCACTTGCGGCGGCCAGGCCACCATTCCCATGGTCAAGGCGGTGGCCAAGGTAGCCAAAGTGCACTACGCAGAAATTGTGGCGTCCATTTCCAGCCGATCGGCAGGTCCGGGCACTCGTGCCAATATCGACGAGTTCACCGAGACAACCTCTAAAGCCATCCAGGTGCTAGGCGGCGCCACCAAGGGCAAGGCCATTATCATTCTTAACCCCGCCGAGCCCCCCCTCATCATGCGGGACACCATCTTCACTTTGTCCGAGCCCGCCGATCAAGACGCGATTCGCCAAAGTGTGCAGGAAATGGTGGCCGATGTGCAGCAGTATGTGCCCGGTTACCGCCTCAAGCAAGAAGTGCAGTTCGACCTTTATGACGAAAGCAACCCGCTCAATGTGCCGGGTCTGGGCAAGCTGTCCGGATTGAAGACGTCCATCTTCCTTGAAGTGGAAGGCGCTGCCCATTACCTGCCCGCCTATGCGGGCAACCTGGACATCATGACTTCCGCTGCCATGGCTTGCGCCGAACGATTAGCCGTGACGCGGCTTGCGGACTTGGCCGTTTAAGGCCTACTGGAGCACACAATGAGCGACAAAAAACTCTATATCTCGGACGTGACTCTGCGGGACGGCAGCCATGCGATTCGGCATCAGTACAGTATCGAGAACGTCAAACAAATAGCAAAGGCGCTGGACGAAGCGCGGGTCGATTCCATCGAGGTTGCCCACGGCGACGGCCTTTCGGGTTCCAGCTTCAACTACGGTTTTGGCGCGCATACCGACCTTGAATGGATCGAAGCGGTCGCCGAGACGGTCCAGCATGCCAAGGTGGCCACTCTGTTGCTGCCGGGCGTGGGTACCGTGCACGACTTGCGGGCCGCCTATGACGCCGGTGCTCGGGTGGTTCGTGTGGCAACGCACTGCACCGAGGCCGATATCTCCAAGCAGCACATCGAGTACGCTCGCGAGCTGGGCATGGATGCTGTCGGCTTCCTGATGATGAGTCACATGAACGAACCGGCCAAGCTCGCGCAGCAGGCGAAGCTGATGGAAGGCTACGGCGCCAGCTGCGTGTACGTGGTCGACTCCGGCGGCGCACTCAATATGAATGACATCCGCGACCGCTTCCGCGCATTCAAAGATGTGCTCAAGCCTGAAACGCAAACCGGCATGCATGCGCACCACAACCTGTCGCTGGGCGTGGCCAACTCGATCGTCGCCGTGGAGGAAGGCTGCGACCGTATCGACGCCAGCTTGGCAGGGATGGGCGCCGGCGCGGGTAACGCGCCGCTCGAGGTCTTCATCGCTGCGGCCGAGCGCTTGGGTTGGAATCACGGCTGCGATCTGTACAAGCTCATGGATGCGGCGGACGATATCGTGCGACCGCTGCAAGACCGTCCTGTTCGGGTAGACCGCGAAACTCTCGCGTTGGGTTACGCCGGGGTGTACTCCAGCTTCCTTCGCCATGCCGAAGCGGCCGCTTCCAAGTATGGCCTGAAGACGGTCGACATCCTGGTCGAGCTCGGACGCCGGCGTATGGTCGGAGGCCAGGAAGACATGATTGTGGACGTGGCCTTGGATTTACTTCAGAAGCAGAAAGAAACGGCTTAAGCCGACGCACCGGCCCCGTGTGGGGCCGGTAACCCAAACGGTTAATAAAAAACTAAACCGTACGAGGAGACAATCTTGAAGAAGAATAGACTCAGCCTGCTTATGGCTAGCTTGATGCTGGCCGCTCCGATGGTTCATGCCGACGTCACCGTCGGGTTTTCGGGCGTGTTGTCTGGTCCACAGGCAGTTCTCGGCCAAGACCAACGCGACGGATTCCTGCTGGCCCTCGAAGAGCTGGATGGTAAGTTGGGTGGCCAGAAGGCCAATGTCGTCATTGAAGACGACCAGCTCAAGCCCGACGTTGGCGCCCAGTTGGTTCAAAAATTCATCGAACGCGACAAGGTCGACGCCATCGTCGGCTTGGGTTTCTCCAACGTGCTCATGGCCGAGTTGCGTCGCATCAAAGAGGCTGGCATTCCGGCTTTGGCCACCAACGCAGGCCCTGGCCCCATAGCCGGCAAAATGTGCACGCCCAATCTGTTTGTCGTCGCGTGGCAAAACGACACCATGTCTGAAGCCATGGGCCAATATGTGCAGGATCTGGGGCTCAAGAATGTCTACCTGATGACATCCAGCTATCAGGCGGGCAAAGATAAGCTGAACGGGTTCAAGCGCTATTACAAGGGTCAGATAGTCAACGAGGTATACACACCGCTGGGCCAGCTGGATTACTCGGCCGAGGTTTCGGCACTGCAAGCCGCCAACCCCGAGGCTTTGTTTGGCTTCTATACGGGTGGTTCGGCGGTCAATCTGGTTCGGCAACTGGGCCAGTCTGGGGTGCTGGGCAAAATCCCCGTCTTCTCTGAAGGCATGATAGATGTCAATACTTTGTCCGCCCTCAAGACCCAGGCCGAAGGCAATATATTTGGCGCCACTTGGTCCCATGCTCTGGACAACGAGCGTAGCAAGAACTTTGTCAAAGCCTATAGTGAGAAGTACGGGCGCCTGCCTTCTGAGTACGCAGCCAACGGTTATGACGCCGCCTATTTGCTGGACACGGCGGTGCGCAAGGTTAACGGCAATGTTCAAGATAGAGAAGCGTTCGTCAAAGCCGTGAAGGAAGCCGGCTCGGAGTTTCCTACGGTAAGGGGCAAGTTCGCATTCAATCGCAACAATATGCCTATCCAGAACCTGTATGCGTTCAAGGTAGAGAAACAAGGTGACGAGGCCGTGGTCAAGCAAGTGGCTACCGTCTTCACCGATCACCAGGACGCCTACGTGAAAGACTGCACGATGTAAAGCCAGGGGCGCACGCTAAACAAAGCGTGCGCTTTTTTTCTGCTTCAACAGAAGGTAGGTCATGGATAGCTCGTTGTTTTTGTCGCAGCTGCTGAACGGTTTGCAGCTGGGAGTGTTGCTGTTCCTGCTGTCGTCCGGTTTGACGCTTATTTTCGGCATCATGAACTTCATTAACCTGGCGCATGGTTCTCTGTACATGATTGGGGCGTTTGTTGGCGCCGCCAGTTATAACGCCAGCGGCTCTTTTCTGTTTTCCATCGCAGCCGCCATTGCCGCAGCAGCCGTCGTCGGCGTGTTGATCGAGCACCTTGTGGCGCGGCCTCTGTATCGGTACGACCACCTGTATCAGGTCTTGGCGACGTTCGGGCTCATGATGTTCTTCAATGAGCTGGCCATTGTCATCTGGGGTACGCGTCCCTATTTTGTGACCATTCCCGAGACGCTTCAGGGGGCAGTCAATGTCTTTGGGATCCAGTACCCGCTATACCGCCTGCTGATTATTGTGGTCGGCATAGCTGTGGCTTTTGGCGCATGGTTTCTTATCCAGAAGACCCGGTTCGGCATGTTGACGCGGGCGGGCACCAGTAACGCCGCCATGGTGAGCGTGCTGGGCGCGAATATCGATCTTTTGAAGAAAGTGCTCTTTATGCTGGGCGCCGGTCTGGCAGGCCTAGCAGGGACACTGGCGGGCCCGCTATTGTCTGTGCAAAGCGGAATGGGCGATCCGGTGCTTATCCTGGCCCTGGTCGTGATCGTGGTGGGCGGCATCGGATCCATACGCGGCGCGCTGGTTTCGGCAATCATTATTGCCATCATAGACACCTTGGGGCGCACTTACCTCCCGACTTTATTGGCATTTGTTCTGGCGCCTTCGGCCGCCAACACGGTTGGCTCAGCCGTGGCATCCATGTTGATTTACCTGCTCATGGCATTTGTGCTGGCCTTTCGTCCGCACGGTCTCATGGTTTCGGTCAAGCGCTGACGGCAGCGAGGTTTTCTATGCAATTTCGATTCACCTGGGGCGGCATTGCAGTTTTTGCCTTGTTCGCCGCCTTGGCCTCCATTCCCTTTGTTGCACAGTCGGCGGGCGAACCTTTCTATGTCACGTTTTTTGCCCGAGTGCTGGTTTATGCCCTTGCCGCCAGTGCCCTGAATATAGTCTTGGGCTTCGCCGGCCTGGTCAGTTTCGGGCATGCCATGTTTATTGGCTTGGGTTGCTACGCAGTCGGTATCCTGGCGCACTACGGCATCAGCAGCGGCTGGGTGCAGCTGGGCGCCACCATAGCGGTCTGTGTAGTGGTCGCCGTCCTAGTGGGCTCCATATGCCTGCGTACAACGGGCATAGGCTTCATCATGATTACCCTCGCATTTTCGCAAATGCTGTATTTCTTGATGGTGAGCCTAACTGCTTTTGGCGGGGACGACGGCCTGAACATCTACGAACCCAGCAATTTCGGTTTCTTCGAATTAGCCGGCAGCGCCGACGTGTTCTGGGCGGCATGGGCTGTATTGCTGGTTCTGACTTTGTTTCTAACCCGCTTTCGCACGTCGCCATTCGGCATGGTCTTGCGTGCCACGCACATTAATCCGAGGCGCGTGGATGCCTTCGGCTATTCGGTGTTCCGGGTTCAGTTGTCGGCTTATGTGCTATCGGGCGTCATTACCGGCATGGCGGGCTTTCTTTTAGCTAACCTCACGGCATTTGCGGTGCCCAGTTATATCTCCTGGCATGTGTCAGGCGAGCTCATTGTGATGATCATTATTGGAGGGTTGGGAACCGTCCTTGGTCCTGTAGTTGGCGCGGTCGTGTTCCTCGTGCTCGAGGAAGTCCTCAAAGGGTGGACGACACATTGGATGTTGATCATGGGGCCCATTATTGTGCTCATAGCCTTGCTGGGGCGTAACCAGTTCAGCTGGCTCAAGATCTGGCTACGTCGTTCACGCCCAGTACCGACGTCGTCCCCGGCCAGGGCAGCCACTGTAGGAGAAGCCCAATGAGTGCTCCGGCTTTAATCACTCGGGGGCTGGTCCGACACTTTGGAGGGCTGAAGGCAACGGATGATGTGTCTCTTGACGTGGCGCCCGGCGAGTTGCACGCGATTATTGGTCCCAATGGGGCAGGCAAGACGACACTGGTCAATTTACTGACCGGCGAGCTCTTCTCCAATGGCGGACGAATATTTATCGGCGATGTCGACGTCACGGACGAGACCGTGCAGCAACGCGTGGCCCGAGGCCTCATGCGCTCCTACCAGATCACCTCCGTCTTCGATGGATTCACCGTCATGGAGAACGTCTGTCTGGCGGCTCGACGCAAGCAAGGTGTTGGATTGGCAGTGTGGAAGCCGCTGACACAGCACGACGATGTGATCAGCACGGCTCATCAAGTTTTGCACGATTGCGGCCTCGGGGCCGTGCAACACGAGCTTGCCGCCAACCTGGCATATGGACAGCGTCGACAGTTGGAAATTGCCATGGCTCTGGCAGCAGATCCGCGCATCCTTCTTCTTGATGAGCCCATGGCGGGCATGAGCGCGGCGGAAGGCGCGGCAGCGATCGAACTGCTGGAATCGCTGAAGGGCAAATACACCATCGTGCTTATCGAGCACGATATGAACGCGGTGTTTTCGCTGGCCGATCGCATCACGGTGCTCGTTTATGGACGTATTGTCGCCAGCGGAACGGTGGACGAAATACGGGCGCACCCGGAGGTTCGCCGCGCCTACCTGGGTGACGACGAGGACGCCTAGAACATGACAAAAGGAAAGACCATGCTTTCTATACAGAACCTCGCAGCCAAATATGGCCCGTCGCAGGCTTTGTTCGACGTCGACTTCGAAGTGGGCGCCGGGCAAGTGGTCGGGCTGATAGGCCGTAACGGGATGGGCCGCACCACACTGATTAAATGCCTGTTTGGTCTTTTGCGGCCGGTCGGCGGATCCATTCAACTTGATGGGGGCTCCATTGTGGGGCTGCCGCCATATCGCGTGGGACGCATGGGTCTTTCATTGGTCCCCGAGGGACGGCAGATATTCCCTACCTTGACTGTCGAAGAAAACCTGGTCGCCACAGCGACGGCCGGCGCCAAGGGCAAGCAATGGACCTTAGCAAAGGTTTACGACCTCTTCCCGCGGCTCCAAGAGCGCCGCAAAAATTTGGGAACACAGCTTTCGGGGGGCGAGCAGCAGATGCTGGCCATAGGGCGGGCGTTGATGACCAACCCGCGCCTATTGGTGCTGGACGAAGCCACGGAAGGACTGGCGCCCGTTGTGCGGGCCGAGATCTGGAAGGTGCTTGCCAGGCTCAAGCAGGACGGCCTGGCAATGATAGTGGTGGACAAGAACACCAAAGCGCTGCTGCGCCTTGCCGACTACAACTTTATTCTGGAAAAGGGGGTGACGGCCTGGCGAGGTACTTCGGCTCAGCTGGCCGCCCAACCCGAAATAATCAATCGCTACGTCGCTGTCTGAGTGGTGGGCCTTTGGGCCGCCTCGATACTGGGTCTGGAGGCCTTGGCTGCCTGTTCATCGCGAATGCGTTGCTCCAGTTTTCGACGCGCTCGCACGGCGCCGGCATCCGAGGGTAACAGCACCGGACGCAACGAAAATAGATCGTCTGTGCCCATGGCGCGCTGTTGCTCGCACAACATGGGTTTGTCCTCTGTGCTGAAGGCGCGCATCATCGCCGTGTGGCGGTGCGCATTAATTTGCGCATCCTCCATGTGAAACTGACGCGTCAACCAGAAAAAGTAATGAGTGGTTGTGGCGGTCTCGGGTGTGACGATGTGCGCATTGTGGGTTTGTAGCGCCTGCAAAGGCCCGCCCCCACAGGGGGTGATTGTGATGTCGAGGTTCATTATGCCTGGAGCCCGCCAACGCACTTCGGTCCGAAACTGTACCGGCTGGCCGGGAACGGCTAGGAACTGGTCATAGATGGGGGGCGCCTTATCGTGACGGCATTCCCAGGTAATGTGCACCGCGTCGCCCATTTCTTCGACGTGTTGTCGGGCGGCGGTGAAGGCGCCGCCACCGACCGAGTCGGCATGCAGAAAGTCCGCGTGGCTCAGATCCATCACGTTGTCGGCTACCAGCTTGTAATTGCATTCTGTCCACAGATAGCCCTGAGAACCCGCGGTTTCCGGAAGGCCGGACATATGAGAAAAGTCGGGCACTAGTTCCAGCTTTGCTTCAGCAGACTCGCCCATCCATATCCATACCAGCCCGTCGCGTTCGACTACTGCATAGGGACGCGTGGCTGCAGCTTTGGACGAGCCGTGGGGGTTATGCACGCACTTGCCGGAACAGTCGAATTGCAAACCATGGTAGGCGCACTGGATGATGTCGTTTTCCAGTTTGCCCAGATGTAAGGGAACGAAGCGGTGCGGGCAACGATCGTGCAAGGCCGCGATAGCACCGGAGCGAAGCCGATAGAAGACGACGGGTTCGTCCAGCAGTGTTCGATGAAAGAGTTCGCCAGGCTTGATCTCTTCGGCCCAGGCCGCGAGGTACCACGCTTCTCGCAAATACGGCATTGTTGTCTCCCTGATCGCGAAAAACGCGAGTGTTATCGTTGTTCCGGTACTGTACCGGTATCTCCAGGGCTTTTCCAGATCGTTGGCAAACGTCGCGGGTAAAATGGCCGCCTGTATCTTTAACGGGAAGGCTTCGGTTCCACCGATCTTCCTTTTTAGAGGCCGGCCACACGGACATGCCGGTCCCATTCCAGGAGAAACATCAATGACCAGTTCAGTGTCCAGCGGCGCTCGTGTGCAATGCCCTGTGCAGCAAAGCGAAGACCAGTACAACCTACGTCAGGCCTTTCCAGACTACCCGCAGGTGTCCGAGCAATGGAAAGCGGCCAGCCTGGCCTTGCGCCAAGCGGTCCAACCCCAGGTCGACCTGGCCTATGGCCCGCAGCCATTGCAGAAGCTGGACTACTTCTCCAGCGGCAAAGCCGATGCCCCCTTGCTGATCTTTGTACATGGCGGCTATTGGCAAGGTGGAGACAAGGCCGATGTGAGCTTCGTGGGCGCCCCATACCTGAAGGCCGGCATAAATGTCGCCTCCATCAATTACTCTTTGGCGCCGGCAGCGCGTGTCGAGGATATGGTGATCGAAGTACGACAAGCCATTATCTGGCTGGCCGAGCAAGCACAATCCCTGGGTTTTGACGTGAATCGCATCTCGTTGATGGGGCATTCGGCCGGCGGCCATCTCGTGTCGTCCATGGTGGCTCAAGGCATGGTCGAAGATGGGCTACCGCCAATTCAGAACGTGTTCGCTGTAAGCGGCGTGTTTGATCTTCCACCTCTTTTGCCGTCCTCCATCAATAACGCCCTGGCGCTGGACGCCGAGCGAGCAGAGGCACTAAGCCCCATAACGCGCAAGGGGCCAGAGGCGACCCGCGTTTACACCATTATTGGCGGCGACGAGACCCGACAATTCCACGAGCAATCTGAAGCGCTGGCGCGTGTGTGGAATGTAGTTGAACACATCAATGTGCCTAACACGCACCACTTCACCGTGATGAATGTCTTGGGCGACCCGGATTCGCCATACAGTCAGACGGTGGTGCAAGCCATCCTCAGTCCTGCCCAAGCCTGATCGGGTGCGGTATGACGGTGAGGGATTTCGCACAAGGTCCTGTCGCCCAAGATTGGGTGGATCGAAGCTTGCGCAGCGTATGGCATCCGTGCACACAGATGCAACATCACGAGTCCTTGCCGTTGGTGGCTATAAGCCGGGGGCAGGGCGCATGGCTGTTTGACCACGACGGCGGTCGCTACCTCGATGCGATCAGTTCCTGGTGGGTTAATGTTCTGGGCCATGCGAACCCGCGCATTAACGCCCAGTTGAAAGCTCAGCTCGATCAGCTGGAGCACGTCATGCTCGCCGGTTTTACTCACGAGCCCGTGGTTGCGTTGTCCGAGAAACTGAGCGAACTGACAGATCAAACGCTGGGGCACTGTTTCTATGCTTCGGATGGGGCATCGGCAGTAGAAATCGCGCTCAAGATGAGCTTTCATTTCTGGCGCAATAGTGGCCGAGCCCAGAAGCAGGAATTCGTTTGCCTCCAGGGCAGCTATCACGGTGAGACCTTGGGCGCGCTTGCCGTCACCGATGTCCAGTTATTTCGTGATGCTTATGGGCCACTGTTGAATCGCGCTCATGTGGCCGCTACGCCGGATGCCCGGAGTGCGCAGCCTCATGAAAGTGCCGCCGAGGTCGCGCTGCGGGCAGCAGCCCAGGTGGAGACCTTGCTGCAAGAACGGGCGGGACACATCGCGGCGGTCATTGTCGAGCCCTTGGTGCAATGCGCGACGGGCATGGCCATGTATGACGCTGTCTATCTTCAACGGTTGCGCCAGCTATGCGATCAATACCAGGTGCACTTGATTGCAGATGAAATCGCGGTGGGATGTGGACGCACCGGCACCTTCTTTGCGTGCGAGCAAGCCGGCATCTGGCCCGACTTCATTTGCCTTTCCAAGGGCATTAGCGGGGGGTACCTGCCCCTGTCGCTCGTGATGACCCGCGACGAAATCTATCAGGGCTTTTATAGCAGTGATGTGAGCCGAGGCTTTCTGCACTCGCACTCGTACACGGGAAACCCGCTGGCGTGTCGGGCGGCGTTGGCTACTTTGCAGATTTTCGAAGAAGACAACGTGCTGGCGCAGAATCAGGATCGTGCGAAGAGACTTAGCGAGGCATTGAAGCCCTTGGCCCAGCATGAGCGCGTCCAGCACTTTCGCCATAAAGGGATGATCTGGGCTTTTGACGTAGAAGTTGAAAAGCCCATGGAGGCGGAGTTTGCCAGACGTTGCTTCATGCGTGGACTAGAGCATGAAATTTTGCTGCGGCCCATAGGGACATCGGTTTATTTGATGCCGCCTTACTGCCTCGATGAAGAAGAAACGCAGCATTTGGCCGACTCCACATTAGCTGTCGTCGAGCAGGTGCTGGATGGGCGCTGATTCACTTTTGTCTGACGTGCAGCAGAGCCTGGATCTGCTACGAGACCAGCAGTTGCTGCGATCGCGTCGCGAGGTCGACAGTCCGTGTTCACCCCATGTGCTTGTAAACGGCCGCGACATGCTGGCCTTTTGCAGCAATGATTACCTTGGCTTGGCCGCGCATCCGCTTGTGATTGACGCCTTGGCAGAAGGTGCGCGGATCTATGGAGCCGGAAGCGGCGCCTCACACATGGTCAGCGGACACTCGCGGGCGCATGTCTTACTTGAGGAGCGCCTGGCCGGGTTTCTTTCGCCTCACGTGCCCAGTGCACGTTCTTTGTCTTTTTCCACTGGTTATATGGCCAATCTGGCCATCCTGTCGGGACTGACGGCATTGAAGGGCGCGGATCACACGGCGGTATTTTCCGAAGAGCTCAATCATGCGTCACTGATAGATGGTATGCGCCTGGCTCGGGGGGCGGTCACTGTGTATCCGCACCGCGATACGCGTACACTGGAGCGTCAATTGGCCCAGTGCACTGCACGTACCCGTCTGGTGGTGACCGATAGCGTCTTCAGTATGGACGGAGACGTAGCGCCGTTAGACCGGTTACTGTCTCTATGCCAGCGCTACGACGCTTGGCTCATCGTTGATGACGCACACGGCTTCGGCGTACTGGGTGGCTCCGGACGGGGCGCGCTTGAACACTTTGGTTTGCGGTCCGAGCGTCTTATATATATGGGCACTCTGGGTAAGGCGGCTGGGGTAGCGGGGGCCTTTGTCTGCGCCCACGATCTTGTTATTGAATGGTTGGTGCAAAGGGCCCGTCCATATATTTACACGACGGCCGCTTCACCAGCACTGGCACACGCCTTACTAAGTAGTATTCAGCTGATTGAGGGGGCGGAAGGCCGTCGGCGACGCGCACATCTAGCGCAGTTGGTGAAGCAATTTCGCGAAGGGCTCAGGCTTAGTTCGTGGAAGTTGGTGGCTTCCGATACGGCCATCCAACCCATTGTTGTCGGAAGCAACGAGCAGGCGCTGCGGGTGTCCATGGCGCTAGAGCAACAGGGACTTTGGGTGCCAGCCATCCGTCCGCCCACTGTTGCAGAAGGTACGGCTCGGCTACGGGTTACTTTGTCTGCCGGCCATACAGGGCAGCAGGTTCAGACTTTGGTCGATGCCATCAATCACTTGCAGGCTTCTTTATGACGCTGCCATCTTCCACAGTGCGTGAATCGTCGTTGGCCCAGGCCGAAAAGCCGGCCGATGCGGACGCTTTCGGCTGCTTCGTCACCGGGACGGATACGGAAAAAGGTAAAACCCAGGTTAGCAGCGCTTTACTCATAGCCTGGGGGCGCCGTGGGTTGCGCACTGTAGGGATGAAGCCGGTGGCCGCCGGCACCGAACACCATGGCGATTCCAAGGTAAACGAAGACGTCGAGTGCCTGAAAGCCGCCTCTACTGTACAGGCGCCGCCAGAATGGGTCTCACCCTATTTATGGGACGACCCTATCGCTCCGCACATCGCCGCACGCCAAGCCGGTGTGCAAATGGACCCTCAAGTCATAGTAAGGGCCTGTCGAGCACTTTTCCAGAGGGCCGATGTGGTGGTCGTGGAAGGGGTTGGCGGGTTCTGCGTGCCCTTATCGGATTCGGTCAATATGGCGGACGTTGCCAGGCAACTGAACTTGCCCGTAGTGCTGGTTGTGGGGCTCCGATTGGGCTGCATCAACCATGCGCTACTCACAAACGAAGCCATTGCCGCTCGGGGCTTGCGGTTGGCCGGCTGGGTGGCCAATACGGTCGATCAGCATATGCCTTATATGGCTGAAAACATCGCGACGCTGGCAGCGGCTTTGCCGGCTCCTTTGCTCGGTCATATTCCTCGGCTCGGATCACGTGAAAAGCACGAGGCGGCCGACTATCTGGACCTTAGCCTCGTACCCGAGTGGCGCACATATTTAAGCGATTAGCGAAGCGACATACTTGCTAGACTATGCCCAAAGAGGGCAGCGGCGCCGTATTCGATCCGGCTTTCCAAGGCGCGCCGGCCCAGAACATCATCTAGGAGTCAGTGTCGTGGGCAATGCCAATCTTTACGCTTTACTGGAAACAGGCTTTCCTGCTGATCGCAGCGCGGTAGCCATTGAAACGCCGCAGCGCAGCTATACCTGGGACGATGTAGACCGCCTGTCGGCACAATATGCGAACTTATTGGCCAATTTGGAAATGCCCGCACAGGCGCGCGTTGCGGTTCAGGTGGAAAAATCACCTGAAGCGCTCATGCTTTATCTCGGCACGCTGAGGGCTGGCCTTATCTATCTTCCCCTCAATACCGCTTATCGGGAAGCGGAAATAGAGTATTTCCTGAACGACGCACAGCCTGCGGTGGTTTTCTGTACCAGCAATAACCACGAATGGGTGCAGCGGCTGGCGACAGAGGCAGGCGCTTCGTATGTGTACACCCTGGACGAGGACGGTTCCGGTAGTGCGGCCGATATGGCGGCAAAGCAGCCCGACCAGTTTCACACCAGCCACAATCAGCAGGACGACCTGGCGGCCATCTTGTACACCTCGGGAACCACCGGGCGCAGCAAAGGTGCGATGCTTTCTCATGGAAACCTTGGCTCAAATGCTCAAGTCCTGCATGAGTACTGGGGTTGGCAAAACACCGACGTCCTGCTGCACATGTTGCCCATTTTCCATGTTCACGGCCTCTTTGTCGCCGCTCATGGGGCCTTGCTGGCAGGAGCACGAATGATCTGGCTGCCCAAGCTCGACATCGATCAAGCTCTGCACTATTTGCCGCAATGCACGGTCATGATGGGGGTACCCACTTATTATGTGCGCTTACTGGCCGACCCTCGTTTCACTCGTGAGGTCTGTGCAAATATGCGACTGTTCGTCTCGGGGTCGGCGCCCTTGCTTCCCGACACGTTCAACGAATTCCGAGAGCGGACGGGCCACACCATCCTTGAGCGGTACGGCATGAGCGAGACTGTCATGCTCACATCCAACCCCTATCTTGCTGAGCACGGAGAGCGCATTGCCGGGACCGTCGGGCGGCCCCTGCCAGGCGTCGGAGTACGCGTAGTAGATGAACAAGACAAAGAGTTGGGCGTGGGTGAAATCGGCAACGTGCAAGTCCGAGGCCCTAACGTTTTCTGCGGCTACTGGCGCATGCCGGATAAGACCCGGCAGGAATTCACCGAAGACGGGTGGTTCCGTACCGGCGATATGGGGGTATGGGGCGCCGTAAAGACCGAGAGCAGTGGCAAAGCAAGTGTCGCCAACACAGTGCCGGACGATTACTTGTCCATCGTCGGCCGCAGTAAAGACTTGATCATTACCGGCGGCTATAACGTCTACCCGAAAGAAATCGAATCTGTCATCGATCAGATGCCTGGCGTCGCCGAATCGGCCGTCATCGGCATTCCTCATCCCGATTTCGGGGAAGCGGTGGTGGCTGTCATTGTGCCCAGAGACGGCGCCGAGATCCATCCCCCTTCAGTACAGGCGCAGCTGAAGACGCAGGTGGCCAACTTTAAAGTGCCCAAGCGCGTGTACGTGGTGGACCATCTGCCCCGCAACACCATGGGCAAGGTGCAGAAGAATGTGCTGCGCGATACGTATAAAGAGCTTTAGGGCCAGGTGCCTTGAGGTCGGATAATGCTTCCGAGAATGCAGCTTTACAGTCGGAAGTAGCATTAAGGCCAGTGACGTAACCAGCGGCGACCCAGAGTTTACTCATGTGGCGCCAATCCGCTGCACAAGAAAAAAGCCCGCTTGGAAAGCGGGCGAATACTGCGGTCATTGGTGTCGGTGAAACCGTTACTACAAAGAATTTTAGCCGTTTTGCAGCGAGAAGAGAACAAGTTCGGTGCGCTCCAAGGCATTGGCACGCTCATGCTCTGGGTACGCTCATGCTCTGCAGTTGAATATATATTATTTAGTAACAAGGCTGGCCCTTTCGAGCCTTGGCGCCCATAGTGGGGGTGGGGATATCTTTCCCTTCTACTATTAGGATATACATTGAAAACAGAAATCGGTATTGTGAAATGGTTTAACAACGACAAAGGATTCGGATTCATCATGCCTGAGTCCGGCGGAAAAGACCTTTTCGCACATTACAGCGACATTCAAGGCGCGGGCCACAAAAGCCTGGACGAAAACCAGCGCGTTTCGTTCGTAGCCGCTCAAGGTCAAAAAGGCCCGCAAGCCACCATGATTCAAGTGCTTTAATTACTCTGCTCGCGCTTACGCGAGCATAGAGTGATGCCAATGGCCAGACCCTTTGAGACATTGGGCCTGGCCATTTCATTTCTTGGTCGTGGATGCAGTTTGCGCATAGGCGCGTTCAATACGGCAGACCTGGAAAAGTGTGCTTCAGCTGCTGTACGAGTCGCTTTCGCAGTAGATTTGTACGGCGCTTCCGGGTGTCTTCATCTGCCGGGGATGGGGGGTTGGGGGGAAGGTTCATATTGCAGCCTTGGCCCATTAAAGGGTGGCCGGGGTAGGGTTGAGTGGTCATATGGCGTCCTGCTCGCCAGCCGGAGACGATCCCGTGCAGCTGACTATTATTGTTGTCACATAGCCAGCATACGCGACGCTTGCTTGTTCTCCTAATCATCAAGTGAAAGCAATCAAGACGGTGCTGCCGGCGACTTATATAGTTCGGCCGCACCCGCCATCTGATACCGGCTATTCCCCACGGTCCCTGTCACCTGATACCAGACAAACGCAGATTCAGGCCTGGGAATTGCTATAGACCGGCTGCTACGCGCAGCCAAATGGCACGCTGCCATTCCCCTTGTACGGAGATCGTCATGGCCAGGAACTCCCCAAATACTTCTACGTCGGCTCACGCAGTTTCGACTCGACCGTTATCAGTCCTTGACTGGGTGGCGCTTGTCTTGGTTATCATAGGCGGCCTCAACTGGGGGCTTGTTGGCGCCCTGAATTTCAACTTGGTGGCCGCGATATTCGGGGAGGCATCCATATTGACCCGACTCATCTACGTTTTGGTGGGTCTGTCGGCGCTTTACATGATCTACTTCGCGTCGCGTTCAGGATCTCGCACAGTTTGACGTTTTGAGGTTTTGAATTGCGCGGAGTTCCAGCTCGCGGCGGTGGACTTCGTTTGTACCAAGTCGGCCTAGAGCCCCAAAAGAGCGGGCAAAGTGATCTTCCCCGAAGTCGTGCATGGCGATCGGGCGCGTCCCTGGCGTCACGTCGTATTCCAGCCCGTCGTCCAAAATCTGTGTCATCGGCCAGTTGAAGTTTTTGTTGTAGTCGATGATTTCTCTAGCCTGCCTGATTCATCCGCACATTGGCTCTCCCCAAAGGGGATATGCCAGCCTTGATAGTACCGACGCCCTTCGATTTCCTCAAAGCCTAAAAGCATCATGCCGCCATATTCGGTGGCAAGCGTGAGAATCTGCGGATCGTTCAAAGCCGGGATGGGTGAGGGCGCGGGAGTGGCGCCGGCGTGTCTTGCACGCCAGACGATCCACTGCTCCACATACCAGCGCGTGGTCTGGCTGCAAACCGTTTCCACGGCGATGGGGCCCGGCGCCGTGACTCGGTCGACTGGGCGCAACGGTTGACCGAGGCGGTGGGTGTGGGTGATAGTGACTTGCATGACAAATACTGGTTTTATGCACAGTATTCTAGACGCAAAAAAGCCCGCTCGGTTGCGGGCTTGTGTTCTCTAATTTCTTTTTTCGTTCTCTATTTCACAACATGGAAAATCATCGGTTCGCTAACTCTATGACTTTCCTGTAAATTCTGGGGTGACCGATGGGACTCGAACCCACGACAACCGGAATCACAATCCGGGACTCTACCAACTGAGCTACGGTCACCGCTGTTTAATCTGGCCTGAGCCAGAAAAAAAAGTATTCTAACACGAAAATAATTTGATTCTTTTCCTATGGCGTCGGTGCAGCAAGTCTTTCTGGAGTATTGGCCGCATTTCATTTTTATATTGACTGTTGCGGCGGCTGCGACGGCGGCCATCCATGCAGCGATGAGCAAGACCGATGTGCGAGCAGCCATTGGATGGGTGGGAATAATACTGTTTTCGCCTCTGTTCGGCGCGTTTCTGTATTTGATTGCGGGTGTTAACCGGGTCAGGCGCGACCAGATCTCGCAGCTACGCGATAAGTCCCTCAAAGACTATGCCACTCGCGACGATTCGCCTGTCGAAGATGTCGCGCTCCACAGCGCCCCTCATTTCCGTTCGTTAAAGACGTTGGGGGACGCCGTAAGCCGCTTTCCTCTTCGAGGAGGCAATCATATTCGGGTATTTTCCGGAGGCGATGAGGCCTACCCGGCCATGTTGGAGGCCATAGAGACAGCGAGCCGGTCCATTGCTTTGCAAAGCTACATTTTTGACAATGACACGGTGGGACGTCAGTTCGCCGCCGCGCTCAAACGCGCGCACGACCGGGGCGTGCAGGTGCGGGTGCTGATTGACGCAATTGGGGCAAAGTATTCGCGTCCCCGGATTGTTCCGCTCCTGCGCAGAAGCGGCATACGTACTGCCCTGTTCATGACCAACCCATTGGGGCTTCGCATGCCCTACGCCAACCTTCGCAGTCACCGCAAGATACTCGTCGTCGATGGATGCGTCGGATTCACGGGAGGGATGAATATCCGGGAGGGGTTTGTTTCGTCCGTGGCAGGAGACAAAATGGCGGGCGACACGCATTTTCGGCTGGAGGGACCGGTCGTTCTGCAATTAATGTCCGTGTTCGCCCAGGATTGGGAATTCACCACGCACGAGATTTTGACCTTCGATACCTGGTGTTGCGATGTGTGGAAGCCTCCGCAGCCATTAGTGCCCGCGCGGTGCATCCGTTCCGGCCCTGACCGCTCGATGCTAAGCACCCACAACATGCTTCTTGGCGCATTCGCTGTTGCTCAGTCGCATATTCGCATTCAGTCGCCGTATTTTTTGCCCGACACTGTGCTATTAGGTGCGCTGAACACCGCCGCCCGGCGGGGTGTGACCGTGGATATCGTCGTACCGGGCAAAAATAACTTGCGCCTGGTTAATTACGCGATGACAGCCCAACTCGACCAGGTGATACGCAGCGGCTGCCGCGTTTGGCGCACGAGGGGCAATTTCAACCACTCGAAGCTAATCACCATCGATGGAAGTTGGTCGTATATCGGGTCTTCAAACCTCGACCCTAGAAGCTTGCGATTGAATTTCGAACTGGATGTGGAAATTTACAGCACCGAGCTTGCGGGCCAGCTGGAGAAACTCATCGACAGAGAAATTGCCAACGCCGACGCTGTGACTCTGGATTATCTCGCTGGACAACACTTTTTGAAGCGTTTGCGCAACAAGGTCATTTGGCTGGCCAGCCCCTATCTATAAACAAACGCATACTTGGCGAATAATGCTCGCTTGTCTCCCGCCAATAGGATGTCAGGAAAAAAATGGGAAAAGCTGTTTGGTGCGGCCTGCTACGCTGGTTTACCTGCCTGGGACTGGTCGTGGGCCTGGCAGCCTGTGCGCCGCTTCCACCGTTACAAGGTCGTTCGGTTTCCTATGCTTATACGGACACCAGCGATACCAGTTTGGGCAGGGCTGTAGAGGCGCTGGCACGTAATCATCCGGGCGAATCCGGGATAGTGCCACTAACCAGCGGGGGAGACGCGTTTTCCAGCCGCATCCTGTTGGCGGACGCCGCCGAGCGCTCTTTAGATATCCAGTATTACATCTGGCACAACGACATGGCCGGAACGCTCATGTTCGATGCCGTACGCCGTGCGGCAGACCGCGGCGTGCGAGTGCGTTTGCTGCTCGACGATAACAATACGCAGGATTTGGACGCGGTACTCGCGGCTCTGGACACTCATCCCAATATCGAAGTGCGCCTTTTCAATCCTTTTATGCGCCGTGATTGGCGCATTCTGGATTATCTGACTGATTTTCCCCGCCTCAATCGGCGCATGCACAATAAATCCTTCACAGCCGATAACCAGGCCACCATAGTGGGCGGCCGCAACATCGGAGACGAGTATTTTGGCGCGGGTCAGGAGTTTTTGTTCATCGACCTGGATGTCCTCGCCATCGGGCCGGTGGTTCGCGACGTTTCTGCTGATTTCGACCGCTATTGGGCCAGTGGTTCTTCTTACCCCGCAAGCCGCATCATCAGCCCTGTCGAGGGCTACGAGTTGGAACAAGTAGCACAGGCTGCCGAACGCCTGCGAAAAGAGCCGCGGTCCAAGGAGTACCGGGACGCCCTCGAGCGCCTGCCCTTCGTACGCGACCTTCTGGGCGGTTCATTGCGTTTCGAATGGGCCAAGACACATATGGTCAGTGACGATCCGGCCAAGGGGTTGGGACTTGCCGAAGACCACGAGATGCTGCCTCAGAAGTTGGGCCGGATACTAGGTCGGCCACAGCGTGAACTGTATATGGTGTCTTCTTACTTCGTGCCGACTCGCGCCGGAGTGGAGTATCTGACGGGTCTTGCTCGACAAGGCGTAAAAATCACCATTCTCACGAACTCTCTCGAAGCCACCGACGTAGCCGCCGTGCACGCCGGGTACGAGAAACGGCGCAAGCCGCTGCTGGAGGCAGGCATTGTTCTGTACGAGACCAAGCGCATGGCCTCCGGGGTCTCGTTCCGAGATCGAGGCCTCACGGGCAGTTCAGCATCCAGTCTGCACGCCAAAACCATCTCTGTTGATGGCGCCCGTAGCTTTGTGGGCTCGTTCAATTTCGACCCAAGGTCTGCTGAATTGAATACGGAGATGGGCTTGGCCATTGACAGCGTATGGATGGCCCAACAGCTGCCACGTACCATTGCCCGCAACATTCGCGAAACCGCTTATCGCGTGCGCCTGAACGACGAGGGCGATCTGGAATGGGTCGAGTACCGCGACGGCCAGCAGATCGTGCACGACTCCGAGCCGGGAGTCAGCCTATGGCGGCGGCTGGGGGTGTCCTTCTTGTCTCGTCTTCCTATTGAGTGGCTTTTGTAGCGAAAGCAACACTTCCAACAGTTAATCGCTACACCGCTATGCCAGTGGAAACCGCAACGCCTCTGCTCCGGTTTTCACTGGCATAGGGATTGCTGCACCCTGAGATCGTGTCATCCGTCAGGAGTCCGGTCTATGTCTATTGCTCATCTGTTTAGTGCTGTGGTCCTTGGTTGCGCCTACGTGCTCGCCTCGACTGCCGGGGCGGCCGCTGATCTCGATAAGAGCGACGCCGAGTTCATGCAGAAGGCCGCTCTTTCCGGGATGATGGAAATAGAAGCCAGCCAGCTGGCGAAATCCGCAGCTCAGTCACCCAACGTCAAGGCCTATGCCGAGCAGATGATCCGCGACCATACAGCCGTCGCCAAGCTGCAAAACGAGCTTGCGCTGCAGAAGGACATTGTGCTGCCCAAAACGCTCAGCCCAGATGTCACCGCCCGCATTGATCAGTTGCGTGATCTCCAAGGTGAAGCCTTCGACCGGACGTACATCCAGCAGTTCGGGGTAGCGGCTCATGAGGAAGCCGTGGGCTTGTTCGAATACGCATCACGCAGTTCCGTGGACGTGGACATAAAGGCCTTTGCCGCGCAAACGCTGCCTGCCTTGCGTGGCCACTTGCAGATGGCGCAGACCTTGCAAGAGCAGCTGCTGAAAGATGGCAAGTGAACCTGCATTTTTAACCCTCACTCTTTCAACCACCACACAAACAACGCCAAGGACGAAAATGACAGCGACAGCGACCGGAATGCCCAAGGGCCGCGCCTGGTTTGCGGACGAGAGCGCCGCACGCAAGGCAGTGCAGATGGCCCTGCCTCTGATAGAACGGGCCATGCAAGAAAAAGAAGTCGGAGAAAGCGGTTTTCTTTACATTGTCATCATGGATCCGGCCTCGCAGCCGGGTGTGGACGAATTCGAGGCTTCCATTCTCTACGAGCATGCGGTGGGTGACCGCAGCAAATGGGACGCCGATTATGCTCGCTTTGCTCGCGACAAGGCGCGGGTAGTGTGGCGGACCGGAAGGGATGGGCATTCCATACGAGCGGTCTCGCCCCATCTGTTGACTTCCAGCGATTGCGGTATTTGGGGCGCCATCTGCCTGGACGGCATCGTCGTGGGCGTGAGCGGCTGCAATCCCTGGTATGACGAAGCGTTGGCCGGCAGTATTGCCTATTGCTTTCGAGCCATCGCGAAAGCACGCGCAATAAAGCAGCCAGAAACACCCCGGCTGGCTGATCTCTGAAGGCCCAGACGCGCGGCATGGATGGTGAAGTAGATAGCTCCATATTGCCCGAGAAGATAACGGCGAAGCTGGCCCGGCGTGAAGTCATGCGCACGTTGGGTAAAGCCTTGTGGCGCTTCCGATGGCGCACCTTGGCGGCTCTGGCCTTACTGGTTTCGGCCAAACTGTTGATGGTGGCGGTGCCGGTTGCGCTCAAGCACATCGTGGACGCGCTCGGCGATCCCCGCGTCGCCGTCGTCCCGGTCTTCCTACTCGTGGGTTACGCAGTTTTGCGTTTCGCCGGCGGGCTGTTCACCGAACTGCGCGATATGGTGTTTGCGTTGGTGACGCATACGACGATCGCCGACTTTACTCTGCGGATGTTCAACCACCTGCAAAGTCTGAGTGTCCGGTTCCATACCGGCAGGCAAACTGGCGTACTGGCGCGTGATCTGGAACGGGGCACTGCAGGGGTGGGCTTCCTGCTCACCGCTTTCCTCTTTACAGTGCTTCCGACTCTGGTGGAAATCGTCGCCGTAGTCACTATCTTGATCTTGGGCTACAGCCTTGGCTTCGCTTGGATAGTGACCGCCACCTTCATCCTTTACGCGGTCTTTACTGCTTATTTCACCGAGAAGCGCATTTTCTATCAGCGGCGGCTCAACGAGCTGGACTCCCGAGCCAGCGGTCAGCTAGTCGATAGCCTGCTGAACTTCGAAAGTGTGAAGTATTACGCCAGTACGGATGTGGAAACGCGCCGGCTCGGGGGGACGCTCAGACGCTGGATCGCCGTCGCCATAGAGAACCAGAAGGCGCTGTCCCGCCTCCACGTCGGGCAGAGCGCGATTATTGGCTTCGGTGTGGCGGGTGTCATGCTGCTGGCTGGCAGCAAAGTCGTGCAGGGCGAGATGACGGTAGGCGATCTTGTGCTGGTCAACGCCTACATGATTCAGATCTGTCTGCCGCTAAATACGTTGGGCGTAATGTTCCGCCAGGTACGAGAGGCACTGATCAGTGCCGAACGTATGGCGAACCTGCTGCGTCTTCCGGTGGAAATGGATCCGGAAAAGCCCATGCCACCATTGCAACTGAGCGAAGGTGAAGTGCGATTCATTGACGTCAGTTTCGGTTACGAGCCGGGCCGCCCCATATTGCACAAGGTGGACTTCACAATAGCTCCCGGGCAGACCGTCGCGGTAGTGGGTGGGAGTGGGTCGGGGAAATCCACATTGGCGCGCCTGCTGTTGAGATTTTATGACGCGCAGTCGGGCAGCATCTTGATAGACGGGCAGGACATCAAGAGCGTCAGCCAGGCCAGCCTGCGCGAAGCAGTAGGCATCGTGCCCCAGGACACGACCTTGTTCAATAACACCATCGGCTACAACATTGCCTATGGTCGTCGGGGATCTACACGTGAAGAGGTGATTGAGGCGGCAAAAGCGGCTTGCGTGCATGACTTCATCATGAGCTTGCCGGCGCAGTATGAAACGCGGGTGGGCGAGCGGGGCGTCCGGCTTTCCGGGGGAGAAAGGCAACGTATCGCGATCGCGCGAACGCTACTCAAGAACCCGTCCATTCTCATCTTCGACGAAGCCACCTCGGCATTGGACTCCCGTACGGAACAAGCCATACAGACCCAGCTTGATGCCATTTCCCAGGGACGAACCACCTTGGTCATCGCGCACCGGCTGTCCACCATCGTCGATGCCGACCTCATACTCGTTATGGAGCAGGGACGCGTCGTAGAGCGCGGGAGGCACGCCGACCTGTTACGCGACAACAAGCTCTACGCGCATATGTGGCGTCTGCAGCTGCAGCAAGACAAGTTGGAGCAAGAAGGCAGCCGGTTGACGGCACAACCCGTTAACCTGCTGGCGGTCGTTGCCGGCATGCTGGACCACATCCGGCCGCTGGCAGAAGAAAAGGGCATACACCTTTACACCATGACGGGCCCCGAAACCGTCCGGGTGACTGCCGACCCGAGTGTTCTGCAGCAGTTGGTATGGGAGCTATGCATCAACGCCATTGTTGCCACCTCGGTCGGGGGCCGAATCGCGTTGCGCCTCGAGAAGGAGGGCGGGGCGGCTCGCCTGAGCATTACCGATGAGAGGCCGCCGCCCAGGCAAGCGGCATCCATAGAAGAAGAGACCTGGCAGGTGAATGCCCTGCATGTGCCTCCGGATCCGGTCCGCATGAACGCACTGATCGAGCAGATGGGAGGACGTCTGATTGTCGTGCCCCCGCAGACAGGCACGGGCATGACCTACATCATCGAGCTTCCCTTGAGAGCTGTCGCTTCGCTGGCCCCGCGGGTCTCGGACA
>JAJUGB010000008.1 GCA_029268595.1 Alcaligenaceae bacterium
CCCTTGCAATGGTTCCAGTTCCCCAAACATCAATACGATTGCCTTAAACATTGGGCTAAGGGCGAGTTCATTAACGACCTGGACGACGAGCAGGCGGACGCTATCCGGTCTTTGGAAGACATAGACATCGCCTTGCAGCCGGCTGCGCTCACCGAGGCGGCCCTCGAACCGTGCTCAGGCGGGGCATTTCACCCCGGTGTCGAACTCAGTTATTACATGCGCCTGCCGCCCCTGTATGCCCGGGCGCATGACGACTCAGCCGAGCCGTTCCGGATTGCGCTCGGCAATCGGCCTTCGCTCCTTCACGATATTGGGCGCTTGCTTACTCCCGAGACGGCCTTGAAGGGCGGTAATGGAGCACCGCCGCCTATTGGCCCCCAAATGCCGGGCGATCTCACCCGATGGATGGGCCTGCCTTGGCAATGCGATGCCTTCAGCTGCCAGCAAGTGCTGATGCAGGAGGATTTCCCGACGGCCGTCTGGTGGCCGGCTCTGCTACCCATCGATGTGTTGCCCGAGCACCATTACCAGCAGCTTATGCGCAGCGACCTGCCTTCCGAGCAGCGATTGAAGTTCTACGAATCCCGGGTTCCTTGGTCACGCGGGGTGGCGGGCATCGGCTACCACGCCAACGCCAGCTATTGGGATGGCATCACGAACATGATCAGACTCTGGCAGCACATGGGCTTTGTCGACCGGCGGCCGGGCCCGACCGATCCGGGCAAGCCCGACCAGATTCCGGCGGAGCTGTTTGTTGAGGTGGAGCGCAGTCATACGGAACTGCGCTATGACTGGCAACCGTCGCATGGTCAAATGCCGCTGTGACAAACACGACTGAAGTCGTGGTTGCAGGAGGCGGCATTGCCGCAGCCGCCTCCTGCATTGCACTGGGTCGGATCGGCTTGCGCCCCTTATGGATTCGTCCCGCGCAGCAACATGCCCACGTGGGAGACTCCTTGGCTCCCGCCGCTCGACCCTTGCTAAGAGAACTGGGCATGGAACACCTGCTGGAGAACCCGGCACACCGCCCATCAAACACCACTTTTTCGTCGTGGGGCACGCCCGCGCTAGTTGAGCGGCATGCCATGGTTCACCTCGAGGGCCACGGCCATGTTGTGGATCGTCAAACACTGCAAAGGGCGCTGGATGAAGCGGCCCAAAACTTCGCATGCCTACGCACCGGCTCCCTGAGTTTCGTCCACGCGTATAAGCAGGGCTGGCGCATTCAACTTGAGGACGAAAGCCAGGTCGACGCCCGCTTGATCATTGATGCCACGGGACGACAGGCGAAGCTGGCCCGGCGCCTGGGCAACTACCGCCGGCTGGACAACCAAGTGGCTGCAGTGGCAACGCTGACTCAACAAGACGAGACCGTAACGCCTACCCCTGCGACGGTGATAGAGGCGGTCGAAGACGGCTGGTGGTACGCTGCCTTGCGGTCTGACTGCAATCTGACGCTTATCTATTTCTCGGATCCGGATTTACTACCTGCCGGCTTGTCCAGAACGGTCAGTGCTTGGGAGGAGTTGATTGCAAAGTCGACATACATCGCACGATGGCTGGATGATGCCGGCTTCGCCGTTGATACCCCTCCTCGTCTGGTGACTGCCGGCACCACATGGGCCGAGCCTCCTTGCGGGGCAACTTCAGGCGGCGCTCCGTGGGCGGCCGTAGGAGACGCCGCCGCAGCCTTTGACCCCTTGTCTTCTCATGGCATGACGAGCGCCTTGTGGTGTGCTTTACGGGTTGCGCGACTGGCCCCCGACCTGCTTGCCGGTAACCTGAGCGGCTTAGGCGACTACGCAGCAGCAGTCCATCGCGGTGTCGACAATTTTCTAAGTGAACGGGCCGCGCTTTACAGCCGGGAACAACGCTTTGCTCGCAGCCTGTACTGGCGCCGACGAGCGGCTTAAGCCGCCTGCGGCATACTGCTCTGCCCCTGCAGTCGATACACCATGGTGTGCAGCCGCTCAACTCCGTTATCCCGGAACTTCGCTTCTTCCATCAGTATGTCTCTCGACTCCAGAATCGTAGCGGTGGTATGGGGCCAATACAGAGCTTGAACTTCGTCATCGGGTACTGAAAAGGGCGGGCCTTGCATCTGTTCTTGAGGATAATCGAGGGTAATCAATAGGCCCAGATAGTTGTCGGGCAGGTTGGAATACACATGCTGCACATACCGCTGGCGCATCGCGGGCGGCAAGGCGATCAGCGCGGCGCGGTCGTACACACCTAGGCAAGTGGACAAGGTGTCGGCGCTCATGTCAAAAATATCGCCACATAGAATTTGCATGTTTCCCGACGTGTAGGCCGTACCGCCTGCCCAAGGCGATAACTGCGGCGCCAGCTTGTGTTCTTCAAAAAATTGCTCGACAGCGTACTGGGAAAGCTCCACCCCTAAAATTTCGTAGCCCTGCCCCGCCAGCCACACCATATCAAGCGATTTGCCACACAGCGGCACCAATATACGACTGCCCTCTGGCAAGCCCAAAGAAGGCCAATGCTTTTGCAGCAGTGGCATGACCTGTTCCTGATGAAAGTTGGTGCGCCCTTCGCGCCACCGCTCCAGCCAGAATTCCGGTTCCATAGACTCTCCTATTGTTGGCCGTTATTGTAGAGGCGGACTGCGGGTTAACATAAGTTGGCGGCTGGCGAGAGCCAGTAGAGCGCGTCCCTGAGACCACCCCACGGCGAGCGGATGAACACCCTGTGGCGACCCTATACCAGGATATGGTGACCCTGGAGAACCAACGTCCTATGAGGTTGAGTAATGTTTCGATGGTTGGCTGGCCGGGGAGCCAGTAAACGGCAGGTCGAGCGCCAGTTGGCGGAGATCGCCGATGACGATTGGCGCACAGCTTGGAACGACCTGCATTTTTTGCGCGGTCTGACTGCCGAAGACAATGAAGCACTTCGGCTCCGCGCTGCCTGGCTACTGGCAAGCAAATCGTTTAGCGGCGCGGGCGGCCTGGAACTGACCGACCGCATCATGCTGTCCATAGCAAGCCAGGCCGCCCTCCCCATTCTTAACCTGGACCCAGCTCTTTACGAGGGCTGGACCGAAATTATTGTGTATCCGGGCGGCTTCCTGATTCCAAGGGCAGACACTGACGACAGCGGGGTGGTTCATGAATACATAATGGAAGCCTCAGGCGAAGCTTGGGATGGCGGACCAGTGATTCTTTCGTGGGAGCCAATGATGGCAGGGGTGGACGACACCAATGTGGTGATTCACGAATTCGCCCACAAGCTGGACTTGTACAGTGGAGACGCTGATGGCATACCCAGTTTGCATGCACACCCGGAACTCACCCCACGGGACTGGCGTCGCGTACTAAAAGAGTCGTACGAGCGTTTCTGTACCGCCTTGGATAGTCTGGAGGCGGCTATTCCGTCAGATATTGATCCGGAATCGCACGAAGCCGACCCTTGGTACGGGCGGTTGCCCCTGGACCCCTACGCCGCCACTGATGAAGCCGAGTTTTTTGCGGTTAGCTCTGAAACCTTCTTTGTAAGCCCCCACCGGCTACAGCGGGGGCTTCCAGACTGGTACGCGCTACTGGCGCGCTACTACCGGCAAGATCCCTTGGGGCGCTTGGGAGACACTATTGCGGATCCCATAACACAGGCCCGGTAACGCGTAATACGGCGCGGGCAACGCAGGGCCATTTATATTCCCATCTGTTGCAGCGCCGGATACCCGGCTATACCGAACGGATTAGCCAGCGTTTCGATGATCTCGAAATGGTTATAGTTTCGCCCAACAACCACCTCGACATCCTTACCCGCCTTTTTAGCCGCCTCGGCAAAATCGCGGGACTGCCTCATGAACTCGGGAGTTTCCTGATCGCCATACACGATTAGCAGCTTGGCATTGATATGCTGCATATGCCTTTGCGAGCTGAGGCTTTCTTCAACCTCGTCATCAATATTGACGTAACTGCTGCGCGACGAGAGACGGACCGGCTGGAGATCGAACATGCCGCTTACCAGCACCGCACCTTTAATAATATCGGCCGGCACACCCCAGTCTTTCTCCCAGTCGGTTGCGACTGCCACACCGGCCAGGTGCCCGCCCGAGGAATGACCCGACAGGTAGATTTTGTCGGGGTCGCCGCCAAAGGACTCGGCGTTTTTATACACCCAGGCGATGGCCCTGCGAACCTGATCGGCCATGGGCCGCAGATCGCCCTTGCTCTCCACCACATTCGTGAAATCCGGGATGACGCAGTGGGCTCCGCGAGCCACAAAAGGCTCAGCAATGAAAGCATAGGTCTTGGCGTCACCCGACCGCCAAGCTCCCCCATGCAAAAATATGTGGATGGGCGCCTTGCCGTTACTGCTGTTTGAAGTCTTGAACAGGTCCAGAGCCTCGACCTCCGATTCGCCATAAGCATGACGCTCGGGCTCGCCAAGGCGGCTACGCGCGACCTCGCTATTGGTGCCCCAGCGCTTGATGACCAGCACCCGATTCGGCGCGTAATTGGCTTGATCGTACGCTTTGTCGAGTTCTTCCTGCGTGTAATCGAGAAACACCTTTGGGCCGCTGGCTGACGATTCGGCAGGCGCCTGGGTCTTAGCCAGGGATGCGCCGCTTAATGCCATGGCCGCCCCTGCCACTCCCGCACTGACGAAGCGGCGTCGGCCCAGCTGGGTGATGTCTTTGTCTTCCATTTGCTTCTCCTCATGATCGCCTCTGGCGTGTTTACTTATTCTTAAAAAGCGTCGACGTGCCACTGGTATTCGACCGCTACATTGCCTAGCACTCGCAGTCTTTCGGCGGGGTCGGCGTCAAGAGCCTCGAGCAATCGCTTATTGAAGCCTTCCAGCGTTGCCTTGGCTCGGTCGGCAAAATCGGGATCTACCGCCTGGTCTTCGTACTTGATGACGTAGGTCTGGGCAGCAATGCCGACCACAAAATATAGGCCGGCGTTGTCGGGGTCCGTCTTCATGAGCTCAAAAGCGTCCTTATAAAAGGACTTGAAAGAATCACTACCCGATTCCGACCGCGCAAAGCGCTCGGTGATTTCTTTGAACGTCATGGTAGATGGGCTCCCTTACCTGAAAAGATCACATTAGAGTTTTTCGACGCTTACCGCTTGGGGGACGGGCGGTATTCTGCAATGCCCCCATGCCGCTGTGACCACCCCGCCGGATCCTCAAGAAACTGTTGAAGTTCGGAAAGGGTCCGCTGGTCGAAGTCGCCGCGCTGCTGCGCGACCGCCAAGATATTGCGCCAGGTCGCCAAGGCATGCACCTTGACGCCCACAGGCTGCAACAGCTGCTCGGTAAAAAATGTACCGTAATCGAAAATAATGAATAAATCACTGACCGTCGCGCCAGCTGAGGCAAGGGCGCGGTAAAAGCGAAGCTTGGACTGCCCGCTGGCCATCATGTCATCCACCAGAAGGACTTTATCGCCCGGCGCAAGGACGCCCTCTATCTGACTTTGCCCTGCTTGCTTCTTTCGGACGTATTGCATGGGCAGGTTCAAAGCCTGTGCCACCCAGGCAGCCATGGCGATGCCACTGGCTTCGCCGCCCGCGACCGCGGTGACGCCTTCAAGCGCCCCGCGCGCTCGCAACACCTCGAGTCCCCTTTCTACGAGCTCGTGACGCAAGGAAGGAAATGAGATGAGCCGCCGGCAGTCCATATAGACAGGACTGGCCCACCCCGAGGGCAAACGGAACGGCTCGTCCGTGCGCGCGGTGACGCAGCCTGCATCCAGTAGCGCTTGAGCCACCTGCTCGGCGCCGGCCTTACTGTCCTTGGGATAGGGTGTAGTCACGAATCCTCCAGTGGTCAGTGCGCCTTGCTCTTTCCCCCCGCATGGCTTGTCTCGGCTTCTGCTTCGGCGCGCCGGGCCTGCTCGTAAACGCGAGGCTGTGTGAGCACCTCGTGACGCAAGGCGTCATCGAGCTCGGCCTGCGACATCAACCCACGACGTAGAACCACCTCGCGCACATTAGTACCGTTGGCGTAAGCCTCGGCTGCCACTGAGGTGGCCGCCTCATAGCCAATGACAGGATTCAACGCCGTAACCAGCGAGATGGAGCTTTCGATGCTCTTCTTGAGCCGATCGGGGTTGGCTGTAATGCCCTTTACGCAGCGGTCTGCCAGGGTATAGCAGCCATTGGTCAGGTGCTTGAAACTACGGAACAAGGCCAGTCCGATAATGGGTTCGAAAGCATTCAGCTGCAACTGGCCGCCCTCGGCTGCAAAAGTGACGGTGAGATCGTTGCCGAACACCTCGAACGCAATCTGATTGACCACCTCGGGGATGACTGGATTGACTTTCCCCGGCATGATCGACGAACCGGCCTGCATGGGCGGAAGATTGATCTCGCCAAAGCCGGAACGAGGGCCGCTGGACAGCAAGCGCAAGTCGTTGCAGGTCTTGGACAGCTTCACAGCCACCCTCTTCAAGATGCCCGAGAGCTGGACAAACGCCCCACAATCCTGAGTGGCTTCAACCAGGTTGGGCGCCGTGGTTAACGGGTACCCGGTAATTTCCACCAAGGCATGCAAGGCTTTGGACGCGTACTCGGGGTGGGCCGTAATGCCGGTACCGATTGCCGTCGCGCCTAAATTGATTTCACCAATAAGTGGAATGGCTTCACGCAGACGCAAGATATCTTCCTCCAGCATCTTGGCGTAGGTGGAAAACTCTTGGCCCAAGGTCATGGGCACGGCATCTTGCAACTGTGTACGGCCAATTTTCAGCAGAGGTTCAAACTCGATAGCCTTGACTTCAAACTCGTGACGCAGGTACTCCATGGCGTCGACCAGCTTATCCACAGCGTATAGCGTGGCGATGCGCAGCGCAGTCGGATACACATCGTTGGTACTTTGCGCCATATTGACGTCTTCGTTGGGATGCAGATGCCGATACTCGCCTTTGCTGCGCCCCATGATTTCCAGCGCCCGATTGCAAATGACCTCGTTGGCGTTCATATTGGTGGACGTACCGGCCCCACCTTGAATCACATCCACCACAAACTGGTCGTGCAGCGCACCGCGCCGGACTTCCTCGCAAGCCGCTTCAATGGCTTCACATTTATGTTTGGGCAGCAGGCCCAGGTCGGTGTTGGCGCGAGCCGCCGCCTGCTTCACACAGGCTAGAGCCACTACCAGCTCGGGATAAGAGGACACCGTGGTGCCGCTGATCTGGAAATTTTCCTGTGCGCGCAGAGTGTGGACGCCGTAATAGGCTTCAGCAGGCACTTCCCGTTCGCCCAACAGGTCGTGTTCCAGACGAAATCCGCTCATTTAAAACTTCTCCTTAGTACTTAATGCAAATGATCCAGTGCGTCGCTCAATACCTGGACTCCCAGCATGAAGTCGTGGATTTCCATGGCTTCGTTCGGATTGTGTGAACCGTGTTGATTGCGCACAAAAAGCATGCCGCTGGGAATGCCGGCATTAGCAAAAAGAGACGCGTCGTGGCCCGCACCGCTGGGGATCACCTCGAAGGCCGTATCGCGTCCCTTGCAAGCTTGTGCAAGGACATCACAAATTTGGGCATCCATGGTAGCCGGTGCGCTGACGACGCGTCTGTCGAAATCGAATCGTACACCGCGCTCGCGCGAAATGGCGGCGCACTCGGCCTTCATTAGCTGATAAAACGCTTCGAGCGTGTCCATACTTTTACTACGCGCCTCGAAGCTGAATCGCACTCGACCAGGTATGCGCGAAATGGAATGCTCGGCCGGGTCGGTCTGCACGATGCCTGTTGTCACCACCAAATCGGTGCCGCGCTCGAGCAGAACTCGCCAATGTTCGTCCAGACGCATGATAAGGTCTGCAACGGAAAACATCGCGTCGTGCCGGAGCCACCGGGGAACCACCCCCGAGTGCTGAGCATCGCCGACGCACTCTATGCGGTTATGACGAATATTACCGCGTATGCCGGACACGACCGCCACGGGCAGGCCTCGTGCAACCATGACCGGCCCCTGTTCGATATGCAATTCCAGGTACGCCTTGACCTTGGACATATCGACCAGCATATCGCCTCGCTGAATAGCCGCTATGTCGGCCCCCACCTGCTCCATATAGTGCGCCAGCGTCTGGCCCGTATTTCGATGGGTCAGCTCTAGATCTGCCTGACTGAGCTTGCCCAGCAAAGCACTTGAACCCATGTACGCTTTGCCAAACCAAGCGCTTTCCTCGCCTCGGAACGCCACCGTCCGGATGGGGACGTCCACCCCTTCCCGACGCCGCGCAATTTGGCACAACAGGCCTGCAACCACTCCGGCCAGGCCGTCAAAATTGCCGCCCTGAGGCACGGAATCGATATGAGACCCCACCCATACCGCCGGTTTATCGCTTAAGCCTGGCGGGCTGAATATGAGATTGGCGGCTCGGTCGGTCTGGACTTCCAACCCTTCTGACTTGGCCAGCTCAGTCAAGTAATCGGCGGTTGCCGATTCGCCCTCGCCATAGCTTTCTCGGGTGACCCCCACTCCGTCAAACGACAGTTCTCGCACATCATCGAATATTCTCTGCGCCAAGCTTTGGTACGAAAAGAGGTCCATGGTGTCTTTGGCATCAAGGAGGGAAGACATAAGCCGAGCCGACAAACGGCTGGTTTACCCGGACTGCTGCGCAAACCGCAACCACCGGTCGGTGAGCTGACGATCCAGCTTGACGTGGCCCGTCAGTTCGCTGATGTGAGCCACGCCCATTTCTTCACAGTAGACATGCAGGCCATCGATAATCTTCTGCATGATTGCGGGATCGATGAAAGAGGCGGTACCGACTTGCACGGCAGTGGCTCCGGCCAACATAAACTCGACAACATCTTCGGCACAACGTATGCCGCCGCAGCCGATGACAGGTATTCGGACGGTGCGCCAACACTGATGCACCATACGAACGGCAATGGGCTTTATGGCCGGGCCCGACAAGCCTCCCATCACATTGCCCAGGGTGGGCTTGCGTGAACGCACGTCGATGGACATTCCCAACAAGGTGTTGCCCATGACGATGCCGTCGGCGCCGGCCTCTTCGGCGGCTTTGGCCACTACGGCGACATTGGCGGCGTTAGGGGTGAGCTTGGCCCAAAAAGGATGTTGTGTATTGCGGCGTATCGCAGCCACCGCCTTATATGTGGTGTCGGGATCCATGGCGAAAGCCATGCCGTCGGCCTCCAGGTTAGGGCACGAAATATTAGCTTCTATGACCGCGACCTCGGGCAAGGACATCTCGCTGACCGCGTGCGCGAACTCGTCCACCGTATCGGCGGAAATGGACACCACCACGGGGGTATCGAACCGCGTATAGGGCGGCAGTATGTGGGCGCGATAGTGATCCAGGCCTTTGCTGGGTATGCCTATGGAGTTCAGCATGCCGCTTGGCGTCTCGCTTACCCGCGGTGTGGCGTTGCCAGCACGCGTCTTGGGCGACACGCTCTTGATCACCAACGCTCCCAAATTATTAAAGTCGAGAGCCTCGCTGTATTCAATAGCGAAACAGCCTGACGCAGGCATGACCGGGTTGCGCAGACGTAATTCACCTACTCGTACAGTCAGATCAGCCAAACTCCACCTCCCCTACTACGTGGCGTATGGAGAATACAGGGCCTTCCCGGCACACTCGTAAAAACTGCTTGTCGCCGTCCATATCGAAAAGACGCACGCATGACAAACAGACTCCCATGCCGCAGGCCATACGCTGTTCCATGGCCACTTCCCCTCGAACCTGCGGAAAGTCGACCAGCACGCGCTGCAACAGCATCAGCAGCCGATGCGAGCCGCAGGTATAGACAGCATCAAAGGGCTGCGACGACAGCTGCTCTCGTACCAGTTTCTCCACGTTCTCTACTGCAGATGTGCCGTCGCTATCGTACAGGCAGTGCACATCGGCCGCCGCGCCGCGCAGGAATTCCTCACGCATAAGATCGTCCGGCGTCCTGGCCGACATGATGGCCGTGATGGCCACATTGGCGCGCGCCGCCTGCTGCACCAAGGGCGCCATGGTGGCCAGTCCGACTCCTCGTGCAATGAGCATGATGCGGTGAAAATCGGGGCTGAAACCAAAGGTATTACCCAGGGGCCCGACAATGCTCATGGTGTCGCCCACATTGAGATTCGCCATGGCACGAGTGCCCAGACCGGTCACGTTATAGAGAAACTCGATTGTTCCCGGCTCCGGTCCCGTGCCATAGACACTCATAGGACGCAATAAAAACGGTTGAAGCTTGTCGTCAATGGGGCATTTCAATTGATAGAATTGTCCGACGCCCGTCGTCTGGTGCAGATCGGCCTGGGCCGACAGGCGAATATACTTATACCGCTTGTTGACCCAGCGATGTTCCATGACCTCGCATTCGTGCGAGGCCACCTGCTCGGCGTTACGTTGGAAGCCCGGCGCCTGATTCATATTGCCGACTTCCTGGCTTTGAAGAGCCGTCGATGGTGCACGATAAACAGCTTCGTCATGTCAGCTCCGTCCCCTTCAGCTCAGGGATCAAAAAGATGGTTGCCAGCATGTCGATGACATATATGGCGGCGAGCAGAGCAATCGCGGTATGGAAAGAATAGGCCATGGCCAATGCGCCCACCACCAGAGGGCCCAAGCCGCCCACGGCCCGACCCAGGTTGAACAGCACGTTCTGGGCGGTCGCGCGGGCCTCTGTGGGATAGGCCTCGGAAGTCAATGCCCCATAGCCGCCCAGCATGCCGTTAACGAACACGCCCATGACAGCGCCAGCCCATAGCATGGTGATGGGATCGGTCAGGCGGGAGTACACCAGCACCATGATGACCGCTCCGGCCTGAAAGATCAGGAAGGAAGGCTTGCGACCAATGCGGTCGGCCAATTGCCCAAACACCCAAATACCGGCCATCATCCCCAGAATGGTGACAACCGTCCACATGGATGACTTGGTCAGGCTGAAACCCAACTGCTGCGACAAATAACTGGGCATCCAGATCATGATTCCGTAATAGCCGAAATTCTGCACGCTGGTGAGGATCACAATGCCGATACTGATTTTGGTGGTGGCTCTGTCTTTGACCAGCAAGCGGAACGATTCCCACCGCTTGCCCTTTTCCATGGCTTTACGCACGAACAGCTCGGGTTCGTGCAATTTGTTTCGGATGTACCAAGCGACAAAAGCAGGGATGACACCGACCAGGAACATGCCGCGCCATCCAATAAGCGGTAGCAACAAGGGCGTCAACAAGGCCGCCAAAAGCACCCCCACTTGCCATCCCAGAGCCACATAGGAGGACGCTCGCCCCCGCATTTTGGCGGGCCAGGCTTCGGCCGCCAAAGCCATGCCAATACCAAACTCGCCGCCCAAGCCCAGGCCGGCAATGGTTCGGTAGATCAGCAAATCCCAATAGCCCTGGGCGAAGGCGCATAAACCCGTGAACACCGCAAATAGCACAATGGTCCAGGTCAGTACCCGAATGCGGCCGTAGTAGTCACTCAGAGCGCCGAAGATAATGCCCCCGGCTACAGCCCCCAATAGCGTCCATGTGACCAGTGAACCGGCTTGGCTTTGACTGAGCGCCAACTCGGAAGAAATGGCTGCCAACATGAAGCCCAATATGAGCAGGTCGAAGCCGTCCATTGCATAGCCGACGGCCGAGCCCATCAGGGCACGCCAACCATAGGCGTCAACTTTCTCCTTTTTGTGTGAAGTCTCTGTAGTTGGACTCGTTCTTGCGTTCACATTCTTCCCCTGTAAGCTTCTTGTAAATAGAAACGACGTGCGCGGTTACGCAATTTCAATTACAGCGACTTCAGAACGCGTTGCGCAGACTTAGAATTGTGGCAAACGAGAAGTGGTCAGCAGTTTCTATGCCGTAACGATCGCCACCCTACTACACCCAGCAAGGCCGCTACTATGGCCACGAAAACATACAGCGCAAGGAAAAGGCCCAGATAATCGGCAAGGACGCCTAATACGATAACGGGAATTGTGGCGCCAATATACGCTGACAAGAAATACGTGGACATATTGGCGGCCCGCCGGTGGTCATCCGCGTTCATGCCGGCAATGACAGCCGACGTCATGAACGTGAAGCCCTGGCCGAAGCCCAGAAAGGCCAGCGCCATCAATATGGCTATGACGCTGCCGGAAACAAGGCCGATGACAAGGGTTACCAAAGAGGCCAGCAAGGTAGACATGCCGACTGCCAGCCCTTTGAACGGCTCGATCTGCCTCCAGAACATCTGCACGAGCACACACGCAATGGCCATGAGCGAAAACACTGCGCCAAGCGCCGCCGGCCCGTTCCAAGGCAGTACTTGACGCAGCATGGCAGGCACCTGCGAGAAAAAGAGCGACCCGCAGGTGAAGTTCGCAAAAGCGCCTATGCATGCCAACAGAAACACAGGCCGTCGTCCGGCAACTGGCAATGCCATTTGGGGACGAATGGACAGCGGCGGCCTGGGGCCGGAAGGACCCTGCAATTGCTTGCGGGAGTACAGCGCCAAACCCAGGCATACCCCGACAGCTATCAGAAAAAACACATAGGGTAAGGCCAGGGGCGCCACCCCGAACTGTGCTATGCCGCCCGCAATGACAGGTCCAAAGCCGAACCCCACAGTGATGGCGGTCGAGGAGACAGTGGACGCCGCCCGTTTGTCACGATCCGGGTGCGACTCGGTCAGCGCCAAGGCGCTTGCGGTGGTAAGCAGGCCGTTACCAAAACCGATGATGGCGCGCGCAATGATAAGCGGCATCACGCCTTGTGCGGCGGCGGACAACCCGAGGCCCAGCATCACGAGGCTAAGTGCTCCGGTGATGACAGGCAAGCGACCGAACGTATCTGAGATTCGGCCGAAGCACATGAGCGCCACCAGCACTGCCATCATGTACGCCGCGAAGATATAACTGACCGCGCTGGGCTGAAGGCCCCACTCTGCCTGATAAAGCGGATATAGCGGTGTCGGCACAGAGCTGGTGGAAAAGCAAAAGGCCATGGCCAGCCCCACGGCCGTGAATCCACCCCAACGAGCTAGAAAACCGCGCTCCGCCGACATTTGTCATCCAGGCAAAGCCGCTATTATAGACTGGGCCAATTTCCATTCTCGGGTTTTCCCTAGCCGGCGACAGTGGGTGGACACCCACTGCGGGACTCATGCGTTATGCTGAAGGATTGCCTCAGTAACCTTTCCCACACATACTTTGCGGAGCGCACCTATGACCACAATCTCGCTGCTGATCAACGGGCAACAGAAACAAGCCAGCAACCAGGCAACGTTCCAGCGTTGCAACCCACTGGACGGCAAGGTCGCCACTACTGCCCCCGCCGCCACCGTGCAGGACGCGCTCGAAGCCGTTGAGGCGGCCTCCAAGGCCTTTACAGTCTGGTCCGCAATGGGTCCAAGCGAACGCCGCGCCTTGCTGCTTAAGGCAGCGCAGTCCTTGCAAGACAAATCCGACCAATTTATTCAAGCCATGGCGGGCGAAACCGGCTCCAGCGCCATGTGGGCGGGGTTCAACGTGCAACTGGGCGCCAACACGCTTATTGAGGCCGCCTCGCTATGCACGCAGGTCAGCGGAGAAACCATCCCTTCAGACGTGCCTGGCAACGTGGCCATGGCTGTACGTCAGCCCGCAGGCGTGGTGCTTGGCATGGCTCCCTGGAACGCCCCCATCATTCTGGGCGTACGCGCCATCGCGACGCCGCTAGCCTGCGGCAATACAGTCATCCTCAAGGGTTCTGAAATGTGCCCTGCCACCCATGGGCTCATTATTCAGGCATTCCAGGACGCAGGACTACCAGAAGGCGTAGTCAATTTCATCACTAACGCGCCAGAAGACGCCGGGCAGATTGTCGAAGCCATGATTGCGCACCCTGCCGTGCGCCGAGTCAATTTCACCGGCTCCACTCGCGTGGGCAAGATCATCGCAGAATCCTGCGCACGCTACCTGAAGCCGGCGGTGCTCGAATTGGGTGGCAAGGCGCCGCTTGTCATCCTGGACGATGCCGACCTGGACGCTGCTGTGAATGCCGCCGCGTTTGGCGCATTCGCCAACTCCGGTCAGATCTGCATGTCTACCGAACGCATCATCGTGGACGAGAAAATTGCCGATGAGTTCGTGGCGCGGCTTTCCGAAAAAGCCCGCAACCTGCCCTTGGGCGATCCCCGCGAAGGCCCGGTGGTCCTCGGCTCGGTCGTCGACATGGCCACGGTTGAGCGCTGCAATGGCATGATCGACGATGCGGTGGCCAAGGGGGGCAAGCTGTTGTGTGGGGGCAAAGCAGAAAACACGCTCATTCCGGCCACGCTCATCGACAATGTCACCTCAGACATGCGCATCTACACCGATGAATCGTTTGGTCCTGTCAAAGGCATTGTGCGGGTCAATGGTGTGGAAGAAGCCATCGCAGCTGCAAACGACAACGACTACGGCTTGGCGGCCGCGGTCTTTGGCAAGGATGTGGGCCGGGCCATGTATGTTGCCTCGCGCATTCAATCCGGCATTTGCCACGTCAATGGGCCCACGGTGCACGATGAAGCGCAAATGCCGTTTGGCGGGGTCAAAGACAGCGGCATAGGTCGCTTCGGGGGTAAAGCCGGCATAGAGGCCTTCACCGATTTACGCTGGATATCCATTCAAACCACACCTCGCCACTACCCGTTCTAACTCGCCGCGCGGCACATGGCGCCTATCCACGATTCCGTAGCAGATTCGCCCTACGCCGTCGTACGGCTGCTGGTCACACTGGCCATCATGACCATCGGCACCAGCGGCATGTACCTTATTGCCGTGGTGCTGCCTTCGGTAGAGGCCGAGTTCGGGGTCTCTCGCGCCGATACTTCGATGGCCTACACCGCCATGGTTATTGGCTATGGCATAGGCGGCATCGCCATGGGATGGCTGGCCGACAAGTATGGCGTCGTGTGGTCAACGCTAATAGGCGCCGTCGGAGTGGGCGGCGGGTTTTGCGCGGCCGCTGCGGCTGCCGGCGTGGGCGGTTTTATCGCAGCTCACGGCCTGTTATTGGGCCTGCTGGGCGGCTCGGCCACCTTTGCCCCGCTAGTGGCGGACACTTCGCGCTGGTTCATCAAACGGCGCGGTATTGCAGTGGCTGTATGCGCCAGTGGAAATTACCTGGCTGGGGCCATTTGGCCACCCATTGTTCAGCATTACGTCTATACCGACGGGTGGCGGCCCACCTATATGTTTCTGGGCATATTCAGCTTTGTCTGCATGGCATTGCTGGCTCTGCTAATGCGCCGTCCCCCGCCGGAACAACCACCCCTCGATCAAAGCATCCCTCCGGCGGCGGCCTCCGAGGGCCGCCCAAAGGCAGCTCTTGCGCCACACACCGATAAACACAATTCCGGCTACGTGCGCCCTTTTGGCATGTCGCCAGCTCGTGCTCAATGGGTATTAAGTCTGGCCGGCATCGCCTGCTGCGTGGCCATGGCGATGCCTCAAGTCCATATCGTTGCTTATTGCATGGATTTGGGCTTTGGCCCGGCACGAGGGGCAGAAATGTTATCGCTCATGCTGGCTCTGGGCGTCGTCAGTCGGCTGGTATCAGGCCTTATTTGTGACCGCATCGGGGGCCTTCGAACACTGGCGCTGGGCTCCGTACTTCAGATGGTGGCGCTCGCGCTTTTCCTGCCCTTTAACGGGCTGGTTTCCCTTTATGTAGTCGCCGGTTTGTTTGGCCTCTTCCAAGGCGGCATCGTGCCCGCCTATGCCATCATCGTGCGGGAGCATTTCCCGCCCTCCGAGGCCGGGGCCCGGGTCGGCACTGTCATGATGGCCACCTTGATGGGCATGGCGTTGGGCGCCTGGCTTCCCGGCAAGATCTACGACGTGACCGGCTCGTATAAATGGGCGTTCTTGGTCGGTGTAGCGTGGAACGCGTTGAACCTGGGCTTGGTGCTGTTCCTGCTGTGGCGCAGCCAGGGCGGCGCGCCGGTTCGCCGCCTGAAGCTTTCCCGCGCCAGTAGTTAATTGCCATCTACCTGGTACTGAAGCGGGGCCGTGAGTCGACGGCTCGACACCGCCGAGACCTTTTCGCATGAACGGCCACCCCGAATTCACGAGGTCTTGGCCACGGGAAACTGGTCTAATACGGCACCGGTACTTGCCGAAGAACAATTGAAGGCAAACTTGGCCTGCACCCCCCGTGTATACCGGGGAGCCGGTGCGCTCCAGGCCTCCCGGCGGCGCTGGATCTCTTCCTCCGGCACATTGAGTTGCAGCAGTTGCTGATGGGCGTCGATGGTGATGGAGTCGCCCTCATGCACCAAAGCAATGCAGCCGCCCACTGCCGCCTCAGGCGCAACATGGCCCACCACCATTCCCCAAGTGCCGCCCGAGAACCTTCCATCGGTAATCAGGCCCACAGAGTCGCCCAGACCTTCGCCAATAAGCGCACTTGTGGGAGCCAACATCTCGGGCATGCCGGGGCCGCCTTTTGGTCCCAGATAACGCAACACCATGACATCGCCCGCCTTGATGCGCCCCTGCAGTATGGCAGAAAGAGCAGACTGCTCGTCGTCAAAAACACGGGCAGGGCCAGTCATGACCGGGTTCTTGAGTCCGGTGATCTTGGCCACGCTACCTTCGGGCGACAGGTTGCCTTTCAGGATGGCCAAGTGTCCCTCGCGATACAGAGGATCGTCTACGTGCCGAATAACTGTCTGGTCCGAAGGAAGGTCCGGCACGTCGGCCAGTGTCTCGGTAATGGTTTTACCGGTGATTGTGGTGCAGTGCCCATGAAGCAGGCCCGCATTCAGCAACATCTTCATCACTTGAGGAATGCCGCCTGCCTTATGAAAATCCACAGTCAGATAGCGGCCGCTAGGCTTTAAATCGCACAACACCGGCACTTTTTGACGCACTCGCTCGAAATCATCAATGGTCCATTCCACCTGGGCAGCGTGGGCGATGGCCAATAGGTGCAACACGGCATTGGTGGAGCCTCCGATTGCCATGATGACACTGACCGCATTCTCGATCGACTCACGAGTGACAATGTCGCGCGGCTTTAAATCGAGCTCGATGGCCTTGAGCAGCACACGAGCCGATTCTGCCGCGGAGGCCACTTTTTCTTCGTACACGTTGGCCATGGTGGAGGAGTAAGGCAGGCTCATGCCGAGGGCTTCAAAGGCAGAGCTCATGGTGTTGGCGGTATACATACCGCCACAAGAGCCCGTACCCGGTATGGCGTGAAGCTCGATTTGCTTGAGTTCCTGGTCCGTCAAACGGCCGGCGGCGTTTTCACCCACAGCCTCGAACACACTCACTATATTGAGGTCTTTGCCATTTAGGCGACCAGGCAATATGGTGCCACCGTAAACATAGATGCCCGGCACATTGGCGCGCAACATGCCCATCAGCCCGCCCGGCATGTTTTTGTCGCAGCCGCCGATGACCAGCACGCCGTCCATCCACTGACCCTGCACGCAGGTCTCTACACAGTCGGCGATGACTTCCCGAGAGACGAGCGAGTACTTCATGCCCTCGGTACCCATGGCCATGCCATCCGAAATAGTGGGGGTTCCAAATACTTGAGGATTACCCCCTGCCTGACGGACTGCCTCAATGGCCGCGTCAGCCAGTTTTTGCAAGCCGCTGTTGCACGGGGTGATGGTGCTATGCCCGTTGGCGATGCCCACCATGGGCTTGGCAAAATCCGCCTCTGTGTATCCCAAGGCGTAATACATGGAGCGGTTGGGTGCGCGCTCTGCCCCTTCGGTGATGTTGGCGGATCGTAAACGCTTGCTGGCCATGGTGCGCCCTTTCTATATAAGGAAGAGCAAAGTGTCGCACCATGGCCTGGGGTTTTCAAGCGAAGCGCCAGAGGTTGGCAGTCGCTTGTCGCCCTCTTCGTCCGCGCCCAGACAATGGCGGCTAACGAAGTTTCCTGTCAACCAGCGGCGGCCAGTGGCTGGGCCTGGGCGGGCGTCTGCTGCTTTTGCGCTTGTTGCCGCTCGGCCTCCATGAGGCGCGCGAGTACTCGGCGCACTTTCACGGAGGCGATGTCGTTGGACATCAGGACCGGATTCAGATCGAAGAACTCCTGTCCTTCCATTTCTTCTTCGTCCGCGCGAATAATGGGGCCATCTTCCAGCTCGAAGGCATCGCGCATGGCTTTGAGCTTCATTTGATTGAAGTCTTCGTCGTCAACCATGTGATTGCGACGGGTGGCAAAGAAATAATGAGTGGTGGTCTCTGTTTCCGGCGTGGTGGTATGCAGGTCGTAAGCACCCACGCCTTCTTCGAAAGGGGTGTCTCCTTGGGCGCCGCCAACGGACAGCTGGATATTGGCCGGAGGCATCCATTCGACAGTGAAAAAATGCCGCGCCTCTTCGGTGGGTTTGGGCAAGAAGTGCGAAAGAACAAAAATGGGTGGTGTCTGCTTCCAATCCCAACGCGCAAACACTGAACGCTCCGTTTCCTTGACCTCTGGCACGATGGGCGATAACTGGCCCCGAGTGGAAATGGCCTCGCCGTGCACGTGATCGATGTGACTCAGATCCATGACATTGTCGATAATGAGCTGGTAATTGGCCTTCATGTGCATGTGCGTGTAGCCAATGCCGCTGGGCGGGCCGTCGTCGAGCGGGCTGTAATCGGGCAGCAGGTCGAGGTCTGCAGCTTGTTCACCCATCCAGATCCAGAGAAAGCCGTACTTTTCCACCAAGGGGTAGGTTTCTACCTGAGCCGCCTTTGGGATGTGGCCATTTCCGTGGGGATTATGAGTACATTTGCCCGTACAGTCGAAGCGCAATGCATGGTAGTGGCAAATTACATCGTCGCCATCGCGCTTACCCATGCTTAGCGGAGCAAATCGGTGGGGGCAACGGTCGCGCATGGCAACGGCCTCGCCATTTTGTTTGCGGTAGATAAGGACTGATGTGTTAAGAATTTTGCGGTGGAATAACTCCACCGGCCCCACTTCACTGGCCAACGCGGCCACATACCATGCGTTCCTCAAGAAAGCCATCTTGTACTCCTCCAAGTTGATGGAAAGATCCATGCAGATCCTTACCTGGTCGAGCGATTCTTCGTCGCCTGCGTTTGGAAAAGTTTATGCATAAAACTAAGGAATATGTACCAGGGTTAACACCATGCTTTTTAATTAACTCTGGCCGGACACTTTCGACGGCCGCCATCCGCCACCGCAGGTAGCCACAAATCACGACTTCAGTAAGCCACGGGCCGTTCTGGCGCCGGAAGCGTAGTAGCGGCCCGACGCATTGCGCCGTGCACGAGAGACAGCGATTGCCGGATTTTCAACCCTGCCGTGCACGGTCAAATCTTCGGTTGAAGGAGGACTGGCAGAAACGCCCGAGCCAGCCGGGCTTGGCCACTGGTGCTTCCGTGCGAGCCCCGGCCGCGCAGGACTGCGTGCAGAAGCAGGTCGGACCCAGGGCGCTTATACCTCGTCGCAGGCGCGACCTGCAAAGACGGCCCTTTTGCGCTGCCTACGCGGTCTTCTTATCGGCATTCGCTCGCATCACGTTGACACTTTCCGTGACGCTGCGCTCTGTACCCATGATGTGCTTGCGCAACAGGGCAACGGCCGTTCGCTTGTCTCGCGATAACACCGCATCTGTCAGCAATTTATGCTCTTCATTTTTGTGGCGGGTGACCTTTCGGTAGCGTGCCGAATATCGCCGAAAACGCTCGGAGTTGACGGAAACCTGCACAATGAGAATGAGCATCAGAGGGGAATTGCACGCCGAGTAGATAGCTAGATGAAAGGCGCGATGGCGGGCGGACCAGGTTTCGTCCAAAGCGACCGGACCCTCTTCAAGCCGCTGCTCGGCCAGGCGCAGGCTGTGCGCCGCCGCGACGATGCGTTCCTCCCATTGGTCGTCGCCCTTATCGATGGCTTGCCGTAGCGCCTCGGTTTCGATAAGCAAACGCACCTGGGTCAGGTCGGCTATGCCTTCGATGGTAATGGGAGCGACACGAAAGCCCCGATTTTCGATGGAACGCACGAAACCCTGTTCCGCGAGGCGAGCCAACGCTTCACGCACGGGACTGCTGCTAAAGCCGTAACGAGTGCTGATCTCCTCGACGCGTAGACGTTCATCGGGGGCGAACTCGCACTGCACGATGGCTTTACGCAAAGCCCGATAGGCCTGCTCGGTAAGGGGGAAATTGGTGGGATTCGCAGGTGCCATAGAAAAAGTCCGGTCAGGCTCGTAGCTATCAAGTCCATCGCAAAAGCCGAAAAGACGTTGACTACGCCGTCGGACGAGGACGAGTTCAGATTCGTAACTATTTTATTAGAACCCGGCGCTCAAGTCTGCAGCAGCAGCGTTTTCCTGCTCAGTACAAACCCTTGTGCCCTAAACCTAGTTTTGTGCATAAACTTACTCAAAAAATAGTTTTAGCCCGCCCCGCGGCGGTGTCTCAATCCATAAGTAAAGAGGTTCATAGTGAAACTGTTGTCTTTCCTGCGTGATGGTAACGAAACTTGGGGTGCGGTAGTCGGGGACGGTGTGGTCGATCTGGGCAAGTACACGTCCTATGCCAGTCTGGCAGACTTTATCGCCAGCGATGACTATGCTCGCCGCGAGGAAATCGTCGCCGGCAAGCAAGCCGACCTGCCGCTTGAAGGCTTGCATTTCCTGCCGGTAATACCGCGCGCAGAGAAAATCATTTGCGCGGTGCGCAACTACATGGACCACCACCAGGAAGCAGTCGCTGCCGGCCTCAATCGTGAATTGTCCGATTTTCCGCCTATTTTTCTTCGTGTGTGGCGTTCTCAAATCGGCCATAACCAGCCGATTTTGCGGCCGCGCGTTTCCGAGACTTTGGACTGGGAAGGCGAAATTGCCGTAATCATAGGCAAACCGGGTCGAGACATTCCCGAAGAGCAGGCCTTCGACCATGTCGCCGGCTATTCCATCTACAACGACGCTAGCGTACGCGAGTGGCAGTTCCATGCCAAGCAAATCGCTTCGGGTAAAAACTTCGAAGCAACAGGCGCCTTCGGTCCCTGGATGGTCACTGCAGATGAGATTGATCCCAAGCGTGAACTAAAGCTCGAGACCCGTCTTAACGGCCAGGTAATGCAGTCAAGCCACAGCGGCATGATGATTTTCCCCATTGCCAAGCTGATCAACTATGCGTCGACCATCTTCACCCTGGTTCCGGGCGACGTGATTGTGACGGGCACACCTGGAGGAGTCGGCTTCAGCCGTAAGCCCTCGCACTACATGAAACCAGGCGACGTCTGCGAAATAGAGGTGGAAGCGTTGGGCGTTCTACGCAATCCCATCGAAGACCAGAAATAACGGCAAAAGGATCGGCCATGACTTCAAGTTTTGCGCCCGAGCTTTCCCACTTCGGGATTTCGGTCACCGATATTGATCTGATGAAGAGCTTCTACACGAAAGTCTTCAATTTGAAGGTCAACGACGAGGGGCCAGGCGTCACGTTCAATTTTCGCCTGGTCTTCCTCAGTGGCCGACCGGATATGCATCACCAATTGGTGCTAGCCGAGAACCGTCCGGCCGATTGCACGTTCAGCACCGTCATGCAGCTCTCGTTCAAGGTCAAGACCCTGGACGAGCTGCGGCAGGTGCGCAAAGCCGCCCTGGACAACGGCGCCACCGCCATGCGCGGTCTGAATCATCTTAATGCCCTGTCCATCTATTTTAAGGACCCCGAGGGCAACACGGTTGAGGTCTACCTGGACACCCCTTGGTACGCACCGCAACCACACGGCGAGCCCCTGGACCTCGACCTTCCCGACGAGGAAATCTGGGCACAGACAGAAAAAGCCGCTCGAGCGGATCCCGGTTTCATGCTTGAAACAGACAGGCAGGCCCTATTCAATAAGGAGACAAAATAATGACTTCCGCAACTCTCACCGCACGCGCCCCGGCCAACGGTGGCCCCGCCGCCCACAAGCTGACTGACTCATTCGCTCTGCCGGATTCCATACGCGTGGCGCGGATGCACGACGTGGGCAGCCCCATGCAGCTCGAACATATTCCCATGCCCGAACTGCGCTCTAACGATGTGCTGGTGCGTGTGCACTCGTGCGGCATTGTGCCCAACTTGGGTAATGTGCTGAAGCACTGGACGAGCTGGTTCCCCGAGCGCCCCCTGCCACCACTTCCGGCAGTATTCGGCCTTGATCCAGCTGGCGAAGTGGTGGCGGTGGGCTCCCAGGTGCACGCTTGGCAGCCAGGAGACAGGGTCTATGTCAATCCGGCGCGCCATTGCGGGGGTTGCCGAGCCTGCCGCGACGGGATGCACAACCACTGCGAATACTTCACCTTCAACGGTTACTTCGGCTTTACCGAAAAGTCGCTGAAGATATTCGAAGACTACCCCCTGGGCGGTTTAGGCGAATATATGACGGCGCCGCAGTATTCCCTGGTCAAATTGCCCGACAACGTCAGCTACGACGAGGGTGCCCGCCTCGGCTACTTGGGTACCGCCTATGCCGGCTTGCGTAAGGCAGAGGTACGCGCGGGCAAAACCATTATGATTAGCGGAGCTTCGGGCACGCTGGGTCTAGGCGCCGTCCTCTTGGCGCTGGCTATGGGCGCCACCCGCATCCTCGGCATCGCCCGCAATAAAGACCTGCTTGACCGCGTCAAAGCGCTTGCACCCGAGCGCATAGAGGTCCACTCCACTCACGACAGTGAAAGCGTCGAGGACTGGGTCAAACGAGTCACCAACAACGAAGGCGTCGACCTCTATGTCGATTGCATCGGCCCCGGCGGCGGTCACGATCTGTTCCTTTCCGGCATGCGCTTGCTCAAGCGCGGCGGCAAAGCGGTAGATATCGGCGCCATCGCGGGTGAAGTCCCCATCGACCTGCACACTGCCATGGACATGCAGAACGTCATCATCGGGTCGTGCTGGTTCACCGCTGCCGAAGGCCAGGACATGGCCGACATGGCCGGCGCCGGCACGCTCAACATGGCAGCCTTTGAGCACGTCAGCTACCCCCTCGACAAAATCAACGAAGCCATATCAGGCATTGAAAACCGCAACGGGGGCTTTAGCAATTTTGTGATTCATCCCTAAGACCGACGGGTGAAAAGAAGCCGGGCACCGCCCGGCTTCTTTACCCCGGGGCCAACGCCATTGCAGCAGTAGAAGTATCCCAATAAGTAGCCGTAAAACGGAGGAGACAAATCATGGGAACTCGCTTCAGCAGGCGCGACTTTGTCAAAGCAGCAAGTGCTGCGGCGACGACGCTCGCATTTCCATCCATAGTCATAGCCAAGAGCGACTCAGACCCCATCAAGATTGGATGGGCCATATCCAAGACCGGTCCATTTACCGCAGGGGCAAGTGCCACTCAAATCCCTAACTACAAACTCTGGGTGGACGATGTCAACAAGGCGGGCGGCATCAACGTTGGCGGGAAAAGACGACTCATCGAAGTCGTCGAATATGATGATCGCAGTCAGCCGGAAGAGGCTGTAAGAGCCATTGAGCGGCTCATTAATCAAGACAAGGTTGACTTCGTTCTACCCCCATGGGGTACGGGTCAAAACATGGCCGTTGCACCCGTGTTGGCGCGGAACCACTTTCCTCAAATTGCGCCAAGCTTTATTACCGAGCGCATGCCCGAGCTGGTCAAGCGCTGGGACAATATATTCGCCCTGCTCCATCCATCTCCACCATATGGCAGCAGCATCGTTGAGGTACTCCAAAACATGCGCGAGGCGGGCGATATTGAAGGCAAGATAGCCATAGTCAATGTGACCGACCAAGGAGGCATTGAATTAGCAAAAGCGGCGCGCAAGGCTCTGACTGAAGCCAAATTTGATATTGTCTACGACGCCGGCTATCCCATAGGGACGCAAGACTTAAGTCCCATCGTTGCAGCGGCCCAGCAAAGCCAGACGGACGCTTTCTTGGCATTCAGTTATCCGCCGGACACACTGGCCCTGACTGACGCGGCCATAGTGCGCAAGTTCAACCCGAAGGTCTTTTATCTCGGGGTCGGCACTGCCCTGCCCATCTATAAAAAGAAGTTTGGCGATGCCACGGAAGGAGTGATGGGACCGGGCGGCTGGAATCCAGACTCACCCGCTATCCAGAGCTATATTGAACGCCACCAAGCCATCAACGGCAGCTTGCCCGACCACTGGGTAAGTTATCTTTGCTATTCGGGGCTCCAGGCCTTGCAACAGTCCATCGAAAAGGTCGGCAGTCTGGACCGGCAAAAAATCATACAGGCCTTGTCTACGGAGACGTTCGAAACCATTTCCGGGCCGCTGCGCTTCGAAAACAATATTGCGAAGGACACTTGGTTGGTCGGGCAGTGGCAAGGGAATACCTTCCGCGCCATCGCACCCAACCGCCCAGGAGTGGCCTCCATCATCAGCAAGCCCGACTGGGCATAATACCGGAGGCCCTATGCCTATAGTGGATGCCCTGCTGTTCGGACTAACCCTGGGCGGGGCCTACGCCTTAGTGGCGCTCGGCCTTAACTTGCAGTACGGCGTTGCCCGTATTCTTAACCTGGCCTACGGTGAAATGCTGATTGTGGCTGCGCTGGCTGCCATGGCTCTGTTCACGACCTGGCAGCTCTCGCCTCTAGTTTCGGCGGTTCTAATTTCCTTCGTGGTCGCATTATTGGGTGCATTACTGTATCGGTTCGCGCTCCTGCCGCTCGTAAGACGCAGTCGTAGTCAGGACGAGTTGGAAGCCGACACCATCCTGGCCACATTTGGGCTGCTCTTCTTCTTGCAAGGCGTGATGCTGGCCGTCTTTGGCGGCAATTATCTAAGCTATTCCTTCCTTGCTGTACCCGTCGAGATTGCCGGAACTACCATCGCTGCAAATCGCTTGTTGGGGTTGGTTGTGGCCTGCGTAGCCAGCGCCGGCCTCTACATCCTCCTTACGCGCACGCGGATCGGCACGGCCCTACGAGCCGTAGCAGTGAATCCTGGTGCAGCACCATTGGTGGGCATCAACGTGGTCAAAGTGGCCATGCTCGGCTTCGCTCTCGGGGCTGGCATGGTGGCTTTGGCGGGGGTGCTTCTTAGTATGTTCTCTACATTCAACGCCACGATGGGAGTGGTGTTCACCATGAAAGCCCTCATAGTGGTGATTATGGGTGGTATAGGCAACTTTGCTGGTTGCCTCGTTGCAGCTCTCATCCTTGGCCTTGTTGAAAGCTTCGTTTCTTTGTATGGCGACCCTAGTCTCACCTTGGCAGCGAACTACGGTATTTTCCTGTTGATTCTTATCTTCCGGCCCGCTGGTTTGTTTGGGAGGGCGACTGCGTGAATCACACTCAATCCGCCCCGACGATAGTGAATCGGCCCGGGGTCAAGTCAGATGCGCTCAAGGGCATCGCATTCACGGCGATCATTGCCTTGCTGGCCTTGGTGCCCGCCTGGGGCAACGACTACATAACCTCGCTATTCATCGGCTTGCTGATGTATGCGAATCTGGCCACAGCATGGGGGGTGTTCTGCGGCACGACCCGGCGCATTTCCTTAGCAACCGCCGCATTTGTGGGAGTCGGCTGTTACACCGTTGCCCTGTTAGGTGAAGCAATGCCTTGGCCAGTAGTTTTACTGGCGGCCGCCGGAGCCGGCGGGATTTTGGCACTGGTAATCGGGCTGTGCACATTGCGGCTTTCAGGAATGTATTTCGTCATATTTACTTTCGGCGTAGCCGAGATGATCCGCCAACTCGTGACGTGGTACGAGTCGAGTGTCCAGGGATCGGTGGGGCGCTACATTTTCCTTGATGTCACTTCCGACGGCATCTATTGGCAATTGCTAGTGCTCTTCGTATTGGTGTGGCTGTCCGGAGCGTGGCTTTCTCGCTCAAGACTGGGCTTTGCATTGAGGCTCATAGGCTCCGACCATGTCGCTGCCGGCAGCTGCGGCATCGACACAGTACGAGTGCGACTGGCGGTTTTTGTCGGCACCTCGATGGTGATGTCCCTGGTAGGTGCCATCGTGGCGCCTCGTTGGGCCTATATCGAGCCATCCATTGCGTTCAACTCACTTATCTCGTTTCAGGTCCTGGTCATGGCCTTACTGGGCGGAATAGCCATGTACTTCGGCCCTGTCATAGGAGTCGTCCCGCTCATCTTCGCTTTCGAGCTACTGACCAAATATTTTCCTGACCACTTCAGCATGGTGCTAGGCGCAATCTTCCTGCTCATTGTCTATCTGTTGCCCGGCGGAATACTGGGCCTTTGGAAGCGCACCAATATGTCGCACCTGATGCGCCTTGCCAGACGCCTGGAGCACTCTCATGACTGAACCGCTATTACACGTTAGTGGATTGCAACGCCGGTTTGGAGGCCTCCGCGCCGTAGATGGCCTGTCGCTCGATATTCACCCAGGGGAAATCGTTGGCCTCCTAGGGCCGAACGGATCGGGCAAAACGACCGCCATCAATCTCATAAGTGGCGTCATTGCACCGGACCACGGATCAATCCGCCTGGAAGGGGTCGAACTTGCCGGTAAACCGGCCCACGAGGTGGCACGGCGCGGTATCGGACGCACTTTCCAATTGGTCCGACTATTCAAAGATATGACGGTGCGCGAGAACATCGTCGCCGGCATGGCTTTCAAAGGGCCGGTACAGTTCGGTTCCGACGCAAATCGCCGCGCCGATGAGCTGTTGCAACGAGTCGGGCTTCCAGGCCAAGGATGGCGTATGGCTGGCGATCTTACTTACATGGACCAGAAAAAAGTGGAACTTGCCCGTGCCCTTGCGGGAGAGCCCCGCCTATTGCTGCTGGACGAGTGGTTGGCAGGTCTTAATCCCACAGAGCTCTCCGATGCCATGCAGCTGGTGGCCTCATTACGCCAGGATCTTTCCATACTTATGGTCGAACATGTGCTTGAGGCAGTGCGTGCGCTGTGCGACCGCTGTGTTGTCATGACGGCGGGGGCACCAATCAGCCACGGTACACCCGAAGATGTGCTGTCAGACCCACTGGTCATACGCGCTTATATCGGAGAAGACGATGCTTGAAATTAAACGCCTTAGCGCGTGGTATGGGCAACACAAGGCGCTGGATGACGTGACGTTGAATGTGGGACGCGGGGAAGTCGTCAGTGTGTTGGGCGCCAATGGCGCAGGTAAATCCACCCTGCTTAAATCTGTCGCAGGCCTCATGCCAGTATCAGTCGACTCGCGGATTGAACTTAATGGCTTGCGATTAAACGATCTATCTGACTTTGAACGGGTGGAGGCCGGCATCGCATTAGTTCCAGAGGGGCGCGGGGTTTTTGGAGAACTGACCGTTCGAGAAAACCTATACTTGGGCGCCTATCCCGCACGAGCCAGGGCCTCCGAGCACGACAACTTGAAACGGGTACTCGAATTATTTCCTCGCCTGCACGAACGGCTCCGTCAAGCAGTTAAGACCATGAGCGGTGGCGAACAACAAATGGTGGCCATCGGCCGGGCACTGATGTCCCATCCGGACATTCTTCTGCTGGATGAGCCGTCGTTGGGATTATCGCCGTTGATGGTGTCGGAGCTATTCAAGGCCTTGCAGCGAGTACGCCAGGCTGGGGTCACCATATTGATGGTCGAGCAAAATGCAAGGCGCAGCCTGAAGCTCTCGGACCGGGCTTACCTGGTTGAACAGGGACGCATTGCGGGTTCTGGTGTCGCTGTCGACCTGCTGCACGACCCCTCGGTGCAAAAGGCATACTTGGGCGGATAAGCCGCCCAAAGCTCAAAGAGTTCTTTGAGCGCCGATAAGCACAAAGAGCATGGTCGTTGTGGTATTGCTCTTGTTGCGCCAGCCGTGGCGGGCTCCGTTTTGAATTACCACGTCGTGCTTATGCAGATGGACCTCATCCTGCCCAAGGTCCAGCCATATTTCACCCTCGAGCACGATGCCATAGTCCACGGTGTCGGTAGTATGCATGGCCGGATCGTCCGACTCGAAGGTTTGCGCAAGGCCAGGCACTTTACGCCCGACTTCTTCCCCAAAGCCGGGGCCATTAAAGCTAGGGTCGGCCATCTGGCTGTCCGGGGGAAAAGTGACAATCATAAAACTGGTGCCGCCCACGGGAGGCAGGAAACTAGCCGTTGCCGGCACCGGATCCTGAGCCAGCTCGGGCGAGCCCACTTGCGGTTGAGGGGGGGTCGTCCACAACAAGGTGTTGGAGAACTCGGGCCAGCTTTCGAATTGGCCCAGTCGACGCTCGTCACTGAGCACGGCCGGAACCCCGTTTTTGTTGCCGATAACCACACGCCGTACGGGTTTGGGGCCACTGGCTAGATCGGCGGGAGCGTTTGCAGCAGCGGTCAACGTCATGAATGGGTCTCCTTTTGGTGGCACACGCGACCATGTGTCGCGCATTTTTATGCGTAATCTGGCAGATTATGTTTAATCTTCACCCGACATGCCATCCATGAAAACCCTTCAAGCCGGGGCTGCCGATTCACTGGCCCGCGGAACTTGGGAGACTTGGGAGAATTTCTCGAAGGTTGATGCCGAAAAGCTTACTCACAAGAAGGTGAGCTTCTTCACTGCGGAAGCGAATGGGCGGCCTGTAAGCCCGTGCACTCGTGGATTTCCCTATGCATTAGGGCCAATTTTATGCACTAAACTGATTCGCGTTTTGGCTAATTTCGCCGCGCCCACTTCCCAGTTCAATATGTCACTCATCGATATTCGAAAGCGCAGTCTCAACATCGAAACCATCTATCACGAGGGTGGGCCGCCGGCCGACACTCCCGTTAAAATCGCGGCCTCCATGGCGGTCATCCGCAACCCGTACGCAGGACGTTACGAGCCGGACCTCATGCCCTTCATGGCTGAATTGCGGCAGCTTGGAGCCGCCCTGGCAGAAGAACTGGTCGACACTCTGGGTGCGGACAATATAGAGGTGTACTCCAAAGCAGCCATAGTGGGCGTAAATGGCGAGCTCGAGCACGGGGCAGTATGGCACGAGGCCGGCGGATGGGCTTTGCGGGCCGCATTGGGCGAGCCGAAAGCCATCGTGCCGTCCGCCAAGGCAGTGGGGCACGCCGGATATCGCCTGGTAGTACCGCTGCACTACATTCATGCAGCGTATGTGCGCAGCCACTTCACTATTGGGGAAGTCGGCATACAGGACGCGCCCCGGCCCAACGAAATCCTTTTTGCGCTATTGGCCGGCACTGGCGGCCGCATCCATGCCAGGCTGGGCGGATTAAGCAAGGAACAAGTATCCGTACACGACGGGCAACGATAAACCCGAGGATTCGCCCTTGACTATCTTCAATGTGATGCCAAACACGGACGAGGAAGCTCCTGCACAAGGAGTGAAGAAACCGGTCGGCCGGTCTGCGGCCCCTGATTCGGCCGAAGACCACAGTCCCCTGCGCTGTGACGTGCTGGTAGTGGGCTTGGGGCCTGTGGGTGCAATCCTGGCCTCCCTATTGGCCAGGCAAGGCATGCATGTGGCAGCCTTCGATAAGCTGCCCGACTTGTATCCCTTGCCTCGTGCAATCGGCCTGGATCACGAGGCCATGCGCCTCCTGCAACAACTTCAACTTATCGACCAGATAAGCCCGTATATAGCCCCTTACCGGGCTAGCGAGTACCGAGGGGCCGACGGCCAGCCCATATTGCGACTTGATGCGGCTCCCGAACCTCACCCTCTGGGTTGGGTTCCCGGATATGTGTTCAATCAGCCCGCCCTCGAAAAATGCGTGCGTGGCTATCTGGCCTCTCTGCCCACCGCCCAAGTATTCACCGAAGCCGAAGTGCTGGACACAGGACAAGACGAAGCGGGTGTCTGGGCTGACGTCAAGTTCAAAGATGGGGGGCTCAAGCGCTATCACGCCTCTTACCTGGTCGCCTGCGATGGCGGCTCGAGTCCCATCCGAAAGCGCTTGCAGATTCCATTCGAAGACTTGGGGTTTGAAGAGTCATGGCTTGTCATTGACGCCATCGTTCCCGATGCCAAGCTCGCCGACCTGCCCCAAACCCAAGTGCAGTATTGCAACCCCGAGCGCCCCGCAACCTTTGTCGTCGGCCCGGGCAACCATCGACGCTGGGAGATCATGCTGCACGAAAGCGAAGCCGGCGAAACCTCCTGGCCTGACGACAAGCTATGGGCCATGCTCGACCGCTGGGTCAAGCCCGGAGAGATCCAGCTTTGGCGTTCGGCTGCGTACCGCTTTCATGGGTTGGTCGCCCAACAATGGCAAGAGGGGCGCATTCTGCTCGCGGGCGACGCTGCCCATATGACGCCTCCGTTCATGGCTCAAGGCATGGTGCAGGGCTTGCGCGACGCACAAAACTTGGCCTGGAAGTTGTTGCGCGTATTGCGCGGGCAGTCTCACCCTCGCCTGCTCACCAGCTATATGCACGAGCGTAGACCGCACACTATCCGCACAACACAGGCCACAATTGAATTGGGTCGCATCATCTGCGAGCGGGATCCGGATAAAGCACGCACTCGTGATCAAGAGCTGCTCGCTCGGCAGGGAGGTGTCGTGAAGACGTCGGTGCGTCAAAACCTGATCCCACCCCTGAGCGCAGGCTTGATCGACCTGAAGCGGCCAGGCCACGGCTGTCTTTTCCCGCAGCCACGCGTATTCAGCCAGAACAAGGAAGTCCTGCTGGACGACCTGACAGGCAGTTGCTTCCGCCTGGCCGTCAGCGGCCCTTTGACGGACAACGACCTACAGAGGCTGGCGCCTTTGCTGCAACCGCTGGGGGCATGGCTGATACACCTGGGATCCGGTATAGAGCAGCCCGGAGTGCTGCACGTGCGCGAATGCGCATCGCTACTGGAACCGTGGATGCAAGACCTGAATGCCCGCTTCGTACTGGTGCGACCAGATCACTACGTGTATGGCAGCGCCACCACCGTGGACGACGCGCTGCAAATGTTGGAAGACTTCAGCGGCCAGTTGTATCACTACCACAAGGCCGACCTCACAACTCATGTCTGAGGTGCTGCACTGCCAGTTTCTGCAGGCGGAGTGCCGGGTTTGGCGGTGGGGGCACCGAAGCTCAGAGAGCGGCGGGCCCACGCCGACTTGCCTTGCTTACTTACGACGCAGCTGACTGACGTCGCGTACAGCGCCCCGATCGGCAGATGTGGCCAGGGCCGCATACGCTTGCAGAGCTTGCGACACATAGCGCTCGCGGTCGACCGGTTGCCAGGCATCGCCTCCGCGCGCTTCCATTGCCTCACGACGAGCGGATAACTCTTGCTCGCTTATTGCGAGGTGGATCCGTCGATTCGGAATATCGATTTCGATAGTGTCGCCGTCTTGCACCAGGCCAATAGGCCCTCCCTCGGCCGCTTCGGGCGAAACGTGCCCTATGACCAATCCCGATGACCCGCCTGAGAAGCGGCCATCGGTAAGGAGCGCCGCGCTGGCCCCCAGACCCATGGATTTCAGGTAGGAGGTGGGGTAAAGCATTTCCTGCATGCCCGGGCCGCCTTTGGGGCCTTCATAACGGATGATGACGACGTGGCCCGCCTGGACATCGCCGCCCAATATGCCTTGCACCGCATCTTCCTGGCTTTCATACACCTTGGCGGTACCGGTGAATGTAAGGATACTTTCGTCAACGCCCGCGGTCTTCACTATGCAGCCCTTGGGCGCCACGTTTCCGTAGAGCACCGCCAAGCCGCCGTCTTGAGAATAGGCATGCTCCTTCGAACGAATACAGCCGTTGCGCCGATCCACGTCCAGGTCGGGATAGTAGCGATCCTGACTGAATGCGACCTGGGTGGGAACGCCTCCGGGCGAAGCACGGTAAAAGTCCAGGACTTCGGAGCTGGCGTTGCCGCCATTGACGTCCCACTTTTCAATGGCTTGCGCCAAAGTGCCGCTATGGACGTTGCCCACATCAAGATTCAGTAAGCCGGCCCGACCCAGTTCGCCGAGAATGCCCATGATGCCGCCCGCCCGATGCACGTCTTCCATGTGGTACTTATTAGTGGCGGGCGCCACTTTACTCAAGCATGGAACCCGACGCGAGATGCGGTCGATGTCTGCCATGGTGAACTCCACCCCTGCCTCTTGGGCAGCGGCCAGCAAGTGCAGCACCGTATTGGTCGAGCCGCCCATTGCGACATCGAGGGTCATCGCGTTTTCGAAGGCTTCAAACGAAGCAATGCTGCGCGGCAACACCGAGGCATCGTCCTGCTCGTAATAGCGCTTGCATAACTCGACAATCAGTCGACCGGCGTTTTCAAAAAGGGAACGGCGCCGGGCGTGGGTGGCGACGAGGGAACCGTTGCCCGGCAGGGCCAGACCCAGCGCCTCGGTAAGGCAATTCATGGAGTTGGCCGTGAACATTCCCGAACACGAGCCACAGGTAGGACAGGCACTACGCTCGACCGTTGCCACTTCTTCGTCGCTAACTGCAACATCGGCGGCCTTCACCATGGCGTCGACAAGGTCGAGTTTCATCAGCACTTTCTGGCTGCCAGTTTCCAGCACCTTGCCCGCTTCCATGGGGCCACCGGAGACAAACACCACCGGAATATTCAACCGCATGGCGGCCATCAGCATGCCTGGGGTGATTTTGTCGCAATTGGAGATGCACACCATCGCGTCCGCGCAATGCGCATTCACCATGTACTCGACTGAATCCGCAATAAGTTCGCGCGAAGGCAGGGAATACAACATGCCGCCGTGACCCATGGCAATGCCGTCGTCCACAGCAATCGTGTTGAACTCTTTGGCGACGCCGCCGGCCGCTTCAATCTGGCGCGCCACCAATTGGCCCATGTCTTTCAGGTGCACATGCCCCGGCACAAATTGGGTAAACGAGTTGACCACGGCAATGATGGGCTTCTCGAAGTCGGCGTCCTGCATGCCCGTGGCACGCCAAAGCGCACGCGCACCGGCCATATTGCGGCCATGAGTGGACGTACGGGAACGATATTGCGGCATTTGTATTCTCGAAAAAAAGGGATGCGAACGTAACCCTTTATGTTAGCAAGATTCGGGGGCGCCAAGTGCATGAGGCGCCCCCGTGCAGACAGGTTGGCCGGCCCAACCCAGCGCGCAAGCCTACAGCATCTCTTCACCGGTTTTACGAGAGTGTCGAATGTCGCGGACCAGACTGACGATTAACAAGGCCAGGATACCCAGCGACAGCACCGGCCAAGCCAGAATATATGCAGTAAGAATAATTGCATTCATGTTGACTCCTTATGCCAAAGATGTGGAAGTTTCGTTCGCGGTTGCGTTGCGTGGCTGGGATGGTCTGGAGCTTGAGGGCGCCGCAACAGCACCATCTTGAAAAGACACCACTCGCTCGTCCAGCAAATCGAAATCAAAGCGCTCTTTATTGGTAAGTGTCACAGCAATGCATACCAGGGTACTGACGCTATAGGAGATGAGCGAACTCAACAGCACCACGTGGTCGCGCAAGAATCCGACCGAGGCCGGAGCCAGTATGGCGGCGGCAATGAGCCCCACTGCTGTGCCGACCGTACGACCAAAGAAACCGAAAGCCATCAAGCCCAGGACTACGCCCGCACCTATGCCTCCCAGCAACTCCAGCAAGACAGCCATGAAGCCGTCCAAGGGGAGAATCTCGAAACGCACCAAGGTAAATACCACTACCGCGCAAATCACGGCCCAGGTAAATGCCTTATTCGAAATACGGTCCCAGTAAAAGCTCATGATGACGGGAAACACAATGGCTCCCCATAGTGCGCCGACGAACACCAGCATCACCAGGATATCGAGCTTCAAACTGGCGAAGATGACGCCTATCATCGTGGCCATCACCATGGTGAAACGGCCCCACCACAACATGCGCTTGGGATCCGGTGTGCCCCGGGCCAAATTCTTCCCGTAGATGTCGGTCATCACAATCGCGGACAGGGCCGACAGATCGGAGTCCGCAGTGGACGACAGGGATCCGATGACCAAAATGAAAAACAAACCGATGGCAAAGGGCGGCAAATAAGTGGATGCCATCTGGGGAATGATATTGTTCATGTCCCCGCCGGCGGGCACCAGCCCGACCATCAGGGCGAGCAAGCCCAACATGCCCAAGCCGATCACAATGGCGCCATAACCGACGGTGGCAGTAATGAAGGTAGGTTTAATCAGGTCCTCGCGTACAGCGAACAGTCGCTGGGCGATGGTCTGGTTACCGATGGCATAGGCCAGCACCGCCACCAGATACGGGGCGCCCTGATTGAAAAACGCATCTGCGGAGAAAAAGTCGGCCTGTTCAGCCGTGAGATTTCCGAGGCCGGTCGCAATCATGTCTGTGCCGCCCACCTGGAAGAAAATAATGGGAATGATGACGACCGCCGAACCTATCATGGCGACAAGTTGAGCAAAATCGGTCATGACCGAAGCGCGAAAACCGGACCATATCGTGTATGACAACACGCCCACCCCGGCAATCAGGACGCCCTGCACAAAGGTCAAGGGCGACAACACCGAGACGAGAGCTCCGGCAGCCGTAAAGTTCACCATCAGGCTGATGCAGCTGCCCACCACGTTTGAGGCGGCCATGATGAGCTGGCTTGACTTGCCATGTCGCGCATGCATGACCTCGGCCAAGGTATGAGCACGCGGCGCCAATTGCCGAAATCGGCGACCAAACGGGTAGATGAACAGTATCATCAGAGCGCCCCACAGCCCGTAGTGGATTGGACCGGAGATCCCGTAGCGATACCCCGCAGTGGCGCTGGCATAGAACGACGCGGCCCAAATCCATGTGGCTATCATGCTGGCAGCGGACAGGCCGAACCCAATTGCGCTGTTGGAGACCATATAGCCGTCCACGTTCTCGTCCTTGCGGACGATTAACAGGGACAGCAAGAAGGTGGCGACGTAAAAACCCGCCAACAGCAATATTGCTGTGGTGGCAGAGAGCTGGAATAGCTGCGGCTCTTGCATGGAAAGCGTTCCTCCTGAGTGTGCAGTGGCAGCAAGGCTTAACCGCACGTCAAGAGCACTACGACTAAATGCGTAGCATGTCCAAGATTCCAACAAAACCACTATCGCCGCCTTGGGCGACACATGCTCAAAGGCATGGGCTTTACAGATTGCGTGCGGGCAGCCAGGCTGCCAGACAAAATGGGGTCCGGGGACCCGCGCCCTGACGGGCGTATGGTCGGCATCACATGCCGGATCGTCGCTCGACGATCAGTTGAACTGAGTAAAGCTGTAACCAAGACGATCGCGAGCTATCGATTCTTGCTCACAACTTCTGTCATCCTCTGGCAATTTCTTTTAATAGGCCAAAAGAAGAAGGGACCGAGTTTAGCACGGTGTCGTTTTTCTACAAGCCGAAGTCTCCAATTGTTACCTTCTCCGCCAAACTGCCGGTGTTTGTCACTTTTGGAAATACGGCCCATGGTGCGTAATAAATTGGTCACCTAGACTAAAGCAATGGCTGCAAACAGTGACAAAAACCCGCAAAGCCCGTCCGCGCCGAAGCCGGGTACTCTTGCGTCGCGCCTGCGTGGTGCCGCACGGGGTCGGACCGCACTTGGCTTGCGAATGTCCTCACACCACGGCTTAGGTGGCGAGCTCGGTCTTCGCCAGAATCTGGGCTTGCCAGGACCGGAAGCCGACGAAGACCTGGCGCCGCTGGCCGCGCCCGAGATCCGCACTCGCACCCGCATTGCTTACATGCAACATGCCGTCAGGGCCGGGTTCCAGAAGCACATCGGTGTCCCATCCGAGCATCGATTCTTCAGCTTGTGGCTGGAACGAAAGCCGGGATGGCAAAAGATCGAACAGCTTGGGTTGCCTCGCCGCGCGGTTCAGGACTGGCTCGGACCCAAGAACCTGACCCTTGAAGTCAATCCTCGTGAGCTCGGCTATCTGGTGTCGGCCGGACCGCGGCACGCCAAAAACCGTCCTTCATCGCTGGCTTTCATTTGGGACGGAGACTGGGATCAAATCCGCCAGGACACCCGGAGCACGGACCAATACCGTTTTATTGAAGACCTTGATAAACATCGCCACAACCTTACTGCTTCAAGCCGTTATCAGGCCCTGATGGCAGAGATGCAGCAAGGTAGGCCTTGGAAGTCATGGCAGGAAGGTTTGTATTTGAATTCGCCTGATCGCATCCTGGCCTACCTCAAGGTGTACCTTGGCTACCTTGATGGGATGGCGGCGAATGGCTTCGATCCGTCGAGGGGCAAGGACCCACTGCCCGTGGCCATTTCACGCGAAGGCGAAGTTTTGAAACTGGAGCGAGGCCTTCATCGCCTCGCCATGGCGCAAAAGATAGGCTTGCCCGTCATTCCTGTGCGCGTCACCCATATTCACCGCGATTGGTGGAACCGGGTTACAGAGGGGACGAGCGGCGCAGAAGCTTTGGAAAAGCTCTTGCAGGCCCTGCCGCATTGCCGCCCCGCCTGTACGAGCGATTCAACCCCAAGCTAAGCCCGGGCGCCAGGACCGGTGCATTTGGATAAGGAAGTATTTCCGGTAACCTGGCGCTGGACGCCAGGCTAGCTGTCTTGTGGAGACTGCTCGTCGGCTTCCGAATCCCGGCGCCGGACTTCCACCATGGCGATTCTCCGATTTGTGACTTCCAGCACCGTAAAGTGCAGCTCGCCAATAACCAGCTCTTTTCCCTCTTCGGGCAAGGCACCAAATCGATCCAGCAAAAGCCCCGCCAGTGAACTGATGTTTTCGCTGGCTTGCGGCAGGCTATCGCTTTTGATGGAATGAGCAAGCTCGTGCAAATCGATGCCTCCGTCCACGCGCCAGTGGTTGGGGCCCACCGCCAAGACCGGCGGCTGTTCGTCTTCGTCCGGAAACTCGCCCGCGATGGCTTCGAGTATGTCCAGAGCCGTCAGCAGACCTTCTATGGAACCGTATTCGTCCGCCACCAGCACAAGTTGGCCATGCGCTTTCTTAAGCACGTCCATGACTTTAAGCACCCCGGTCTGATCGTGCACGATGATGGGCTGCCGCAAGGACGGAGGGTTGCTCAACGAGCGCCCATCAAGGATATCCGCCATGAGATCCTTCGCCTTCACCACACCCACGACGTTATCGAGCTCACCTCGGCACACCGGGAAGAAGCTGTGAGGTATTTCGCGCAACTGCTTGAGGATCGATTCCCTGTCCTCCTCAAGATTGATCCAGGAGATATCTGTGCGGGGCGTCATGATCGATCGTATGGACCTGTCACCCAAGCCAAGAACTCCGCTGACCATGCTGCGTTCCTCGTCGCCAAACGCGGGCAACGTAGATGTTTCGTCGGAGGGCGATGACTCTGCACCGTCGTCCGATTGTCTGCCGCTGAGCATACGAAGTACAGCTTCAGCCGTCCGATCACGCAGCGGCACCCGAGCCTGGTTGCGCAGCAGACTGCGCCGGGCGACCTGATTAAAGAACTCGATCAAAATCGAGAATCCGATGGCGGCGTACAAGTAGCCTTTCGGAATCTTGAAGCCCAGCCCCTCGGCAGTGAGACTCAGCCCGATCATGAGCAGGAAGCTCAGGCACAAGACCACCACAGTCGGATGGGCGTTGACGAACCGAGTCAGAGGCTTGGAAGCCCACATCATCAATCCGATGGAAATGATGACCGCAATCATCATCACGGGCAGTTCGTCCACCATCCCCACGGCGGTAATGACCGCATCGAGCGAAAATACGGCGTCCAGCACCACTATCTGCGCCACCACAACGGAGAAGGTGGCATAAGCGCCTGACTGTTGCCGGTCGTGCTCGCGGCCTTCCAGCCTTTCGTGCAGCTCGGTTGTGGCCTTGAACAGCAGAAACAGGCCGCCAAGAAGCAAAATAAGATCTCGGCCGGAAAAACTGAACGCGCCGATATAGAACAGTGGCGCGGTCAAAGTAATGAGCCATGACACTATGCTGAGCAGACCGAGACGCATCAGCAAGGCCAAGGACAAGCCTATGATGCGCGCCCTATCCCGCTGATGTGGCGGCAGTTTGTCCGCCAAGATGGCGATAAAAATAAGATTGTCTATCCCTAGTACGATCTCAAGGACAACCAGGGTCAAGAGTCCCACCCACGCATGGGGGTCCATCAGCCATTCCACGATATAGCCTTACAAAAGTTGGTGTTGCAGAATTAGTGCATCTTCATTGCCTGCCTGTAGTGGGCGGCATGAACATCAATACCGGGTACGAAGCTAAGCGCGCGGGGGGCGATAAAACGGATAGAAGAGCTTGGGAAGAAGGACAGGGCCGTCGACGTCGGTGATGTCCTTGTGCTGAGTCCTTTGCAGCGCAGGCGTCGTAATAGCGATGGCACCGTCGCTGATTTCAGCATGGGTGAGAATCAGCGCCGCGAAGCTCGATTCGCTTGATACAGACGTGCGAACCGTATCAAGCGCCGCCCGATCCTGCGCGTCGAAAACCGGAGAGCCGCAGGGCGCTAAAGGGGAAAAGAAGAAGGTAGTGGAAGCAAGAGCCTGCGCTGGCAGCAGGCTGATTAGTAGAACGATGACAATGAGTCGTCGCATACGAAGTAAAAAGGGCCGGGAACCGAAGCAGTATACATGCGGCCGACGCAAGAAAAAAACGACCTTCCGACTCAGCTGCCGGCCCTGCGTCCCCTGATTGTCCTACCTATGCCGGGCGAATGCCTCTAGTGAATACCTCTAGTGAATGTCTGTAGTGAACGCCTCTAAGCGAGCGCCTCTAGCGAACGCCTCTAAGCGAGCGCCTCTAGCGAGCGCCTCTAGCGA
>JAJUGB010000009.1 GCA_029268595.1 Alcaligenaceae bacterium
ACTCGAGCCAGACCCGGATGCTAATCAAGTCACCGGGTAGGCATTGCAATTGCTTTGCTCCTCGATAAGGACGCACGCACACTTGCGCTGCGCCGTGTCAACTCAGGAGCCGACATGAATAAATCTGATATACCGAGCAAACAAAAAGAAGCCATCGCCATGTTGCTCGACGACCATAATAAAGTCCGCAAGCTGTTCAAGGCTTTCGAAAAAGAGAAGGACGAACAGAAAAAGCAGGAGATTGTCGAAGAAGCCTGTTTTAACTTGACGGTCCACACTCAGTTGGAAGAAAAGACGTTTTATCCCTTTCTTAGGGAGTGCGATCCGGAAAAGTACGGCAGCATGCTTAACGAGGCCCTCGTGGAGCACGGCAGCGCAAAGGACCTCATCGCTCAAATCAGTGGAATGACGCCCGAAGATGCGCTTTGGGAGGCCAAGTTCACTGTGTTGGGCGAGTATGTGAACCACCACGTCCAAGAAGAAGAAGAGGAAATGTTCAAGCAAATCATTAAAGACAAGCTGGACTTAAGCGAGGTGGCTGAGCAGATGAAAGAGGCCCGAGAAGCCTTGGAAGCGAAACAGAAAGCCTAAACCCTCGTTACCCGAAAGTAACAGTGCCTACCTGTTGCTGCGCGCCCGATGTACGCGGCGCGCCTCCAGTAACCCGCCGTTTCGACGGACATTCTCACACACAAGCCAGAGCTTGAAACGCGTCTGGGGTTCTCGGGCCATAAGACTTTCGTTCAAGTACTCAGCTTGGAGTGGGCATGAATATAAGGATCTCGACCTTGTGCGTGATCGGCGTTCTGGCCTACGGGATGGCTAGTGGAGTAGAGGCGGCGCCCTCCATACTTGTAGGACACGGCCCTACTCCTGTGATGTATTCCGATGCACAACTGGAAAGATATGTAGACGCGGCGCGATCGGTGGCAGCCATAGCAGCGCAATACTCCGGCCGCATATCCAAAGCAAAGAACGAGACTGATCGCCGTCAACGGCAGCAGCAGGCGGATTCGGCCATGATAGCTGCTGTTCGCCAACATGGGTTGAGCCTGGAAGAGTACAACGGCATAAACCAAGCTATACAAAACGACCAGGCCTTGCTGCAGCGGGTCCGGATCCTGGCCGGCAGCCGACCCGCACGAGAGGGAAATGGCTACATCATCACAGCGACTAACGCGCGCTGAATAAACTCGGCCACAGACATACTGCGGCCATTGACATCCACTCGCTTGTTTTCGTAGCGCACCACTGACAGCGCCTTATTGTCTTGTGCTCGAACCAGGCCAGTCGCGTTGAGCCGCTCGGCATATTGATCGAAGACGATGGATGCCATAGCAGCCATCTGAGGATCGGCAGCTGCCCCACCCTGCATTTGCGAGAAGGCGTGCACAAACATCGGCTTTTCAACCGACATGTCCAAGGACATCGACTTGATGATCTGTAGCAGGAAGGCGTCCAGCGTGTCGGCGGCTTCAGCAGTGCCCGGTGCACCCAGACTTACGGACAGACGCGCGCTGCTTTCGCCTCGTTCGTTCTTCCAGATGAACGGATCGATGGATACAGTGGGGTTGCTTGATAGCACGGCCAACAGCCGTTCCTTCAAGACCGCCGCCTCTGCCCCACTTAGTTCAAAATCGTCCTCGGCGTCGTGCCTTGACGCAATAGCGTCGTATTCAAGAGCAAGCGCCGAAAGCGCGTCCATACCCAAGCTACTGCCCTTGGCGCCAATAGAAAGGCTGCCCAGTTTAGAAGCGCCCACGCTGATTCCGCCAAAATCGTAGCGCAATGAAGCGTCCAGCAAGTCACCCGTCCGGCTGCTGTCCAACTGAATGGAAACACGCTCAAGGTCGAGTGCTTCGGCATCCGGTGAAAACAGATTCACCGTGTCTGCCGCTGCTTTGCTGCGGGTCACGGAAGCCCCTTCAGCGTCGGCGCTGGAGGCGCTTTGGAGTTCAATGCCTTTGATCTGGACTCGTTCATTTCCCTGAGCTGAGGAATAGTCCAGGGAATCGAAACGTCCAGTGGCGGACGATTCACGAAAATGGTCGGCAAACTGGACGTTGACTGTTCCACCACTGAACTTCAGGCTTTCGCCTTGCTGTGCGATGCTGAGAGGTCGAAAGCGCCAGGAGGATTCGCCTGCGCCCGAAAAACTGACATGGCTGACACCAGAAACAGGAGTTTGACCGTTAAGACTGTCGAACCAATGCTGTGTGGCCACTGATGGAATCAGCTGAGCGCGGCTATGCACCAGTAGAGGACTCAAGTGCCCTTCTCGCAAAGCGCGGGCAGGAAAAGGACCATGCTGCAGGCTGTCGCTGAGCAGATACTCCACCGGCTTTGTATCGGGCGCCTTCAGCTGCAAGCTGTAGACTACATTGGAACTGAATACATGTCGTTTGTACTGGCTGATGGCCAGGCTGGCGCGACGACCGTCAAGATCGGGACCCAAGGTTTTATTCAGTCTGTCGTTCAGGTCACGTATACCGCGCTCTATGGTCTCTTGGGCCTGCTTGCCCACGTACCACGAGGCGCCGGCGTAACCCAGGGCCACCACTGCCACGACAATCGCGGCGCCTACGGTTCTTCTCATTGCTCGCCCCCTTAAGGGTTGGCCGTCACCTTGCGTGAGAGCTCGCGCGGTAAAGGAAACGCTACGTTCTCTTCGGCGCCCGGCAAAGTACGTACCGATACTGCGCCAAGCTCTTTAAGTCGCTGCACGACCTGCTGCACCAGCACCTCCGGAGCGGAAGCTCCCGCTGTCAGCCCAACCCGACGGGCACCCTGCAACCAATCTGGATCGATCATGTCGGGGTCGTCGATAAGATACGCCTTGGCGCCCTTGCGTTCGGCCACTTCCCGGAGACGATTTGAGTTGGAGCTATTTGTGCTACCGACCACGAAAACCACATCGCACTGGGGAGCCATGATCTTGACGGCGTCTTGCCTGTTCTGAGTGGCATAGCAGATATCGCTCTTCTTCGGCTCGATAATGCTGGGAAATCGCAAGCGCAAGGCGTCCGCAACACGAGCAGCGTCGTCGACGGACAAGGTGGTTTGCGTAACGAAAGCCAGGTTGTTGGGGTCGGATACTTCGAGTGCCGCAACGTCTTCCTCGTTCTCGACCAGGTACATCCCTTCGGAGGCTTGACCCAGCGTGCCTTCCACTTCCGGATGCCCCTTGTGACCAATCATGATGATTTCACGCCCAGCGGACCGCATCCGGGAAACCTCGACGTGAACCTTGGTGACTAGCGGACACGTGGCGTCGAATATGCGCAAACCCATGCGGGCCGCTTCGTCCCGCACCCTGCGCGACACCCCGTGCGCAGAGAAAACGACGATCGCGCCTTCTGGCGCTTCATCGAGCTCGTCGATAAAGATGGCCCCCTTGTCGCGCAGATCCTGCACTACATAGCGATTGTGGACGATTTCGTGCCGCACGTAGATAGGCGCCCCGTGCAGCTCGAGCGCGCGCTCCACAATATCGATGGCGCGGTCCACACCGGCGCAAAAACCTCGAGGTTGAGCCAGCACGACCTCAGCGCCGGGGATATGTTCTGTAGCCATTTAGAGCACCCCTATCAGGGAAACATCAACACGCAAATCACTGCCCGCCAGCGGATGGTTGAAATCAAATAGGGCCCATGTGTCGCCCAGCTCTTTGAAAATACCGGAGTATCGGCCTCCGTTAGGAGCGGAGAACTCGATGATGTCTCCCGGTTGATACACCGCCGCGGGGTCGCGGTTAGCCTCAAAGGCCTCACGAGTAATTTTTTGCACCAGATCCGGGTTGCGATCGCCATAGGCCTGAGCGGCCGGCAACTCTACGGTAAAACTGGAGCCTTCTTGGCGGCCCAGCAAAGCCTCTTCGAGGCCGGGTGCCCATTGTCCGACCCCCATTTGCAAGGTGGCCGGCTTACCTGAGAACGTGTCGGCAAATACCGAACCTGCCGCCGGCCCGCTGGTGAGTTCAATGCGGTAATGTAAGGTGAGGTAAGAGTCCGAACGGACAATATTCTTCACTGAGTCGGAACGGGAATGCAAAATCTGTCACCGTAAAGGAGCTTGTACATCTTCCATTTTAGAGCTTCTGCAAACCATGCACACTCAATCCGACACTCAGACCGAAAGACCGCGCGAACGTCTGCTGGCCCATGGCGCTCATGTACTGACTTCTCCGGAGCTGCTCGCCATCATTCTGCGCACGGGGCCGCGAGGCAGCTGTGCCGTCAGTCTAGGCCGAACCTTGATCGCCCGCTTTGACGGATTACGCGGGTTGCTGGCCGCCGATGCCCAGACGCTGCTATCCATCCCCGGGCTCGGGCCTGCCAAAACATGCGAGCTTCTTGCCATAAACGAGTTAAACCGCCGAGCTTTGGCTGAAGATCTCAAGGCCGGCGCGCCTCTGGACCAGCCCAAATCAGTAAAACAGTACTGTGTCGCCTTACTTGGGCACCTGAATATAGAGCACTGCGTCGCGCTGTATTTAGACAGCCAATACCGTCTCATCACCACCGAGGAGTTGTCCCGCGGCACCCTCACGCAAGCGTCGGTCTATCCGCGAGAAGTCGTCAAAGCCGGTCTACGCCATCATGCTGCGGCACTGATACTGGCGCACAACCATCCTTCCGGTCTGGCCGAGCCAAGCGAAGCCGACTTGGCGCTGACCCGCCATCTCAGGCAAGCGTTGGCTCTTGTCGACATTCGCCTTCTCGACCACTTGATTGTCACGGCCGGCGGCGCCGTGTCTCTGGCCGAAAGAGGCTTGTTGTAAGCGCCCTTAAGCCAGGCGTTATCAGCTCTTTATTTCTTGCATCCAGCGCCTTGCGCGTGCTAGCATACACAGTTACTTTGGGCACGTAGTGTTGGCAGGCCAGTTGTTGGAGCAGAACTGCGGGCAGAACTGCAGAGCAAAACTGCAGGACAGATCTACAGGGCTAGACTGCGGGCAAACCTGCGCGGACAAGCTGTTGAACAGAGCTCCTGTTTGACAGAGCTGCGAAGGTACGCTGCAAGCGTAGATAAGCAAAGCGGGCTGCAAGCGTAAGATTACCGCAGGCCACCGCCGGCGACCCGTCATATTGGAAATTTCGAGGAAATCATGAAAGAAGGTATCCACCCACAATACCAGGAAGTGGTGTTTCTGGATCAGCAGACCGGCAACAAGTTCATTTCGCGCTCTACGCTCACCAGCCGCGAGACCATTGAAGTCGACGGCAAAACCTACCCGCTTTTCAAGTGCGAAGTGACGTCCGAATCCCACCCCTTCTACACGGGCGCACAAACGCGTATCGTGGAAACCGGTCGCGTCGAGAAGTTCCGCGCTCGTTTTGCACGCACCGCGGGTACCGTCCGCAAAGCGTCGTAAATCGACCTTCACCGGCGCTTTCCCAAGCCGGTCCGCAAAAGGCAGCCTTCGGGCTGCCTTTTTAATTTAAGATGGCCCTGTTTTCAATTTGACCGACATTCTCTGTGGCGCTTAACGAATCCCGGCTGACGCCCGCACGACTCACCGCGCAGGCCACGACGAAGCTGCCCCGGCTATTTCTCTTAGCTCTTGGCGTAGTCTATATTTTTGCGGGCCTATTCTTCCGGGATCCTTGGAAAACGGACGACGTTGCCGGGTTGGCGGTCATGCTTACGGCGCTTCACGGGCCAGACAATGCCTGGTTGCTGCCCCAGATAGGCAGCATGGCGTACGCGCAGGACGGCCCTTTGCTTGCATGGGTCGGTGGATTCAGCATCTGGCTGTTCAGCCCTTTGTTCGAAATGTTTACCTCGCCGCTGGACGCCGCAATCATTGCTTCCCGACTGCCAAATATCCTGTGGTTTGGCCTGATCACCTGGTCCGTCTGGTATGGCACGTATCTTTTAGGCCGCCGGCCGGAACCCCAACCTCTGGCACTTCCCTTTGGTGGCGAGCCTACGGTGCGCGACTACGGGCGCATGATCGCTGACGCCGCCCTGCTTCTTATTTTGGCGACCGCCGGTATTATGTGGCGCCTGCACGAGACATCTGAAGTGCCGGCCCTTATCGCCTTTCAAGCACTGTCGTTCTATGCGGTTGCACGCATGCTCGACCGCCCGTTTTCAGGCGCCATTACCTTGGGCATTGCCCTCGCCGCGGCGTTTCTGGCGCGTGGATGGATCGGTTCGCTGCCCATCATGCTGGCCGCGGCATTTGCTTTTGTGCCCGGCAGTGCTTTATGGCAAGCCAAACGCTGGCTTATTGTCTCGGCAGTTCTGGCAGCTTTCCTGATTTTGCTGTGGTGGATCCCGGCCCACCGGATCAGCCCTTATTGGACCCATCACTGGTGGCTCTGGAACGCCGAATCGTTCGGATGGCCTCAAGGAGCCGAGCTGTTGGGCACCCTTCGGGACCTGCCCTGGTTTCTATGGCCAACCTGGCCATTTGCCCTGCTCGCGCTCTGGCGCTGGCGAGAATGGCTCTACGCTCCGCACATATGGCTTCCCATGATGTTCGCGTTGTGGCCCCTCGTCATTATGGTGTTCCTGCAAGACGCCTTTGAGCCAGAATACGCATTGATGGCCGTTCCGGTGGCGATTCTTGCGGCCTTTTCCCTCCCCACCTTGCGGCGCGGCGTGGTGAACTCCCTGGACTGGTTCGCTGTCATGTGCTTTTCACTCACCTGCGCGACCGTTTGGCTGGGATGGATAGCCTTACAAGTGGGTTGGCCTCGGCAAATCGCCCACAACATCGCGCGTCAGACCGTCGGCTATGAAGCGTATGTGTCCTGGCCTCCGGTACTGATAGCGCTACTTGGCACTGCCGCATGGGTGGGCATGGTCTATTGGCGTACCCATTTCAAACCGTCCGCGCTTTGGAGGGGGACGGTATTGTCGGCCAGCGGCATCATATTGACTTGGCTTCTTCTGGTTACGCTCTGGATGCCCGCGCTGGATTACGCCCGCAGCTATCGACAGGTGTCGAGCGAGCTGGCTCTGGCCCTCGAGGAACATCGTCGCCCTGGCGAGTGCGTCCGAGGCTCGACCTTGGGCACCGGGCAGCGCGCCTCATTCTATGTCTTCGATAGGCTGGATTTCGGGTTCGACCGAGATTGCACCTTAGTACTGCAGCAGACCACCCCCGAGCACGTCGCGCGCGGGACTGCCGGCTTCTATGACGCCCAAGTCTTATGGGAAGGCAAGCGCGAGGCCGACCGGCGTGAGATGTTCCGCTTGCTTCGCGTGCGTCCATGAGTAGACGACTTGCTCCAGTGCTGAGAAGCCTGGGCCATTACAGTAAAGAAACACTGAAGCAAGCATGGCCGGTATTGATTAGCGCCTGGGCCGGCATAGCTTTTGGCGTGATGGACACCGCAATGGCCGGCCACGCCAGCGCAGCCGACTTACAGGCGATGTCCTTATCCGTCTCCATCTATATCACCGTATTCATAGGGCTGATGGGTGTGGTGCACGCGCTCATACCCATTATCGGACAGCATTTCGGGGCGGGTCGGCTGAGTGATGTGGGTCGCGCCTGGACGCAAGGCGTGTGGTTGGCCCTGGGCTTGTCTTTGGTAGGGGCCGTCTTCCTGCTGTTTCCCGATGCCTGGCTGTCGTTGTCGGGCGATGTGGATCCTGCAGTTCGCCATGGGGTCACCTGGTACTTGCGCGCGTTGATGCTGGCGCTTCCTGCCACTTTATTGTTTCGTACCATCTACGCCTTGGCCACGGCAACCTCCCGGCCACGCGTTGTCATGAACATCAACCTGGCGAGCATTGCCTTCAAAGGGCTGTTCAACTGGGTGTTCATTTTTGGCAAATTCGGCATGCCGGCGCTCGGCGCCGCAGGCGCCGGGCTATCGACGGCCCTGACGGGTTGGCTAACCCTGGCGGCGGGGCTCTGGGTGCTCCGTCATGACCCCTATTTCTTGCGGTTTAATCTGACCATGCGCCGGCCATGCTGGGCCGATCAGAAAGAGCTACTACGCCTGGGCCTACCCATGGGAGGCTCTTATCTCGTTGAAGTCGCCGCGTTCAGCTTCATGGCGCTATTGGTAGCGCGCGAAGGCATGTATGTCACGGGCGGGCACCAAATCATCGCTAATTTGACAGCGCTGTGCTACATGATGCCCATGGCGGTCGGCATTGCGTCCGCATCGCTGACTTCCCAAGCCATTGGCGCGGGTGATAAACAACGTGCGCAGCGCACGGCCCAGGCAGGGTTACTGGTGGTTTTTGTCGGCGCTCTGAGTACGGCTTTACTTATCGTATTCGGTCGCCCCCTGATTCTGGCGGTATATACCGATGATCTTCAGGTGGCCGCCGTAGCGGCGACCCTGCTGCAGATTGTGCCCTTCTTTCACTTCTGGGACGCAATGCACTGCATCGTGTCGTATTTACTGAGAGCCTACAAGGTCGCGGTGGTACCACTCATTATGCAGATCGTGGGTCTGACAGGCCTGGGACTGATTGGAGGGTGGCTGCTGGGCTTCGGGCCGGCAGCCGGCTCCTTACAACCGCTGATCGACTGGCTGGTTCCAGGAGCGCCCATGGGAGCGGCCACCATGTGGTTGATGGCCATGTTGGGCCTGGCCTTGGCAAGCCTACTGCTGGGCGCCTGGTATATCTATGTGATCAGGCACTATAAATATAATCGCGTCGCCACGGGTAGCTGAGATCGGCCGGGTGATCCAGTTCGTCGCGACGTCCTGTTGCCTTGTGCTGCAGCAATACCTGGTGCAAGGCAATCCAGCCTTGCTCGAATCCCATGGCGCACCCCGCCAGATAGATGCGGTAAGCCCGCAGCGACCGCTCTCCTGCCTCACCCTTAAGTATCTGTCGGGCCTCATCGAGACGCGCTTCCAGCCCGTCGCTCCAGGCCCATAGGGTGCGAGCATAATGAGGACGCAAATTTTCAACGTCTACATCCTCAAGGCCGGCATTGGCGATTTGAGCCAGTTCGTTGCTGATGTGGGTGAGCTCGCCGCCAGGAAAAATATACTTCTCGATGAATTCTCCCATACCCGCTCCGACTTCAGCGTTATAGACGCCGCCGGCCGTGATGCCGTGGTTCATGATAAGGCCGCCGGGACGCAAGAGGCGGCGCAGCTTCGAAAAATAGGCAGGTAGTTGCGCCCTGCCCACGTGCTCGAACATTCCTACCGACGCGATCTTGTCGTAGGGGCGTGATTCGTCCAGCTCTCGATAGTCGAGCAAGGTCATGCGCACCCTGCCTTGCAGGCCTTTCTGTTCAATCAGGCGATTCACGTAGGCGTGCTGATTCTTCGACAGAGTGATGCCCGTCGCGTCGACCCCATAATTTTCAGCCGCCCACAGAAGCAGGCCGCCCCATCCCGCACCTATATCAAGAAAGCGCTCACCTTCGTGCAGACGAAGTTTGCGGCAGATGTGATCAAGCTTGGCTTCCTGAGCCTGAGCCAAGCTCATGTCCGGCTCACGATAGTATCCGCAGGAATACACACGCCGCGGATCCAGCCACAGAGCGTAGAAATCGTCAGAAATATCGTAGTGAAATTGAATTTGCTGCGCGTCGCGGGCCAGGGAGTGGCGGCGCACCGACTTAATATGCCGCTTCATCTGAGTGAGCCAGTTGCCTTGGGCGACATCTATCGGGGAAGCGGGCAATATGGCAGCGGCCAAAACCATGAGGTCGCGCATGGACCCTTCAATGTCGAGCTTGCCTTCGACGTAATCCTGGCCCAACTTGCCCGACTCGCCGGCGGCCAGATGCAGTAAGGAGCTTTTGTCCTTGATGACCAACCGGACACGCGGCTCATTTGGTCCGATAGTCTTTCCATCGGGCATCTGCACCTGGACCGCTATTGGCAAGGAGGCCAGTTTTTTTTCTACAACAGCTGAGACTGCGCTCACATTCCACTCCCTATATTGATGTTCTATAAATCGTGGCAAATTCGCAAATAAGTCAAAGATGATGCGCCAACCGTCGTGACGGCTGTTAATTCGCCGTCAATTTAGCACCAAACTTCCCCTCGGGCATCGCCACAAACCAGAGCGGCCCTGCACTTGACATTAAAGATGGCTGCGGAATTGCACTCTCCGCGCCCGCCTCAATTCCTATAGACTACCGACTTGTTCAACCTGCGTGCTCTGCTCGCCCTCGTTTGATGTCGTCAAAGAGAACCAATTCCCGCGTACCCGGCTGGCTGTTCCTAATGGGTGCGCTGACGGCCCTCGGGCCTCTTGCTATTGACATGTACTTGCCGGCCTTCCCCATGATTGGCGAAGGCCTACAGGCCACACAGGGTGAGGTAGAGCGAACCCTGGCGAGCTACCTTTTGGGCCTGGCCCTGGCCCAGATGGCGTATGGCCCCTTGGCCGACCGCTACGGAAGAAAACGGCCCTTGCTGGGCGGGCTGTTGTTGTTCACTATTGCCTCTGTCTGTTGTGCTTTCACAACGGATATCGAGCACCTGACACTTTGGCGGATTGCGCAGGCCTTCGGGGGCGCCGCCAGCATGGTCATACCCAGGGCAGTCATAAGAGACAAGTTGACCACTCGTGAAGCTGCGCAGGCGCTCTCCATGCTTCTGCTCATCATGGGTGTGACGCCGATTCTTGGCCCCATTCTCGGTGCCCAGGTCATGTTCATTGTCGGATGGCGGGGTATTTTCGCCATCATGGCCGTGGTGGGTGCGCTATTAATGTTTGCCTGCCTGAAAGGCATGCAGGAAACTTTACCGCCCGAAAACCAGATTTCCCTGCGAGTGTCGACGATTGCCCGCAATTACTGGGGCCTGCTGCGCGACAGACGCTTCATGTGCTATTCATTGGCAGGCGGGTTTGGTTCAGCCGGCCTCTTCACGTACATTGCCGGGTCCTCGCGCATTTTCCTCCATGTCTACGACGTCGATCCCAAATATTTCGGCTTTCTATTCGGCCTGAACGCCGCGTCCCTGATCTTCACGTCTCAGGTCAGCGCGCGGCTGCTTAACCGGCACTCGCCGGAGAAGCTCCTGCGAATCGCTCAATTGGCGATTGTGCTGGCTTCGGCAGTGGGCCTCATATTGAGCTTTACGGGCTGGCTGAGCCTGACCTCATTAATGGTGTGCCTCATGGGATTCATGGGTAGCCAGGGCTTCGTAAACCCCAATGCCGCTGCGTTGGCGTTGTCCAGTCAGGGGAAGCGCCTGGGCGTCGCCTCGGCGCTCATGGGGACGGTGCACATGCTGTGCGGCGCTGCAGCGGGATGGGGAATCAGTCATTGGCAAGCCGATACGGCTTTGCCATTAACCGCAATCTTGGCGCTATGCGCCTTGTTATCGTGGCTGTTCGGGCACGCCGCGCTGCGATCATCTTGATCCTGGCCTTGCTTTTATATTAGAATAGTGGGCTTAACAAAGTTAGCAACCACAACGCAAGTAAAGCCTAAAGCGCAGCGTAAGCCACGAAAAAAGCGCAAGCCTTGGGCACCGCCAGTCCATAAAGCCAAAGTTATGCGAATGGGCAACTTTACGTCCTTGAGACGAAGGGCTGCTTAGCGGCGTGCTGGTTGTTCAAGCGCAGGCCCCGCATGCGGGGCCGAGTTTGGCGCAAACCGTTACACGCACATATTTAAGGGGTAGAACCATGGCACGCGTATGCCAAGTTACCGGCAAAGGCCCAATTACGGGCAACAACGTCTCGCACGCAAACAACAAAACCAAGCGTCGCTTCCTTCCCAATCTGCAATCGCGCCGATTCTGGGTAGAAAGCGAAAACCGCTGGGTCCGCCTGCGGGTTTCGGCCAAGGCCATCCGCACCATCGACAAGCAAGGCATCGACGCAGTGCTGGCCGACCTTCGCTCGCGCGGCGAACTCGCCTGATCGCGGCAATTTAATTTCCAGGAGCTATCATGGCAAAAGGTATTCGCGAGAAGATCAAGCTCGAATCGACCGCCGGCACAGGCCACTTCTACACCACCACCAAAAACAAGCGCAACATGCCCGAGAAAATGCTGATCAAGAAATTTGATCCCGTGGCGCGCAAGCACGTGGACTACAAGGAAACCAAGCTTAAGTAAGCTGCGCTACAGCTGCTTTGGCTCGACCTTGAAAACCTCGCCTAGGCGGGGTTTTTTTTCGCCCGCTGCTTGCAAAGCTCCGGATTCAACGATCTTGCTGGCTGCTCTTATAATGCTAGGTTTGCACTTATCCACCGACACCATCCATGCAGGAACGCTACAACCCGGCCGACGTCGAAGCCGCCGCACAACAAGACTGGCAACAACGTGACGTCTATCGCGTGACCGAGCACGCAACGCTTGCCGACGGCACACCCAAGCCCAAGTTTTACGCTTGCTCCATGCTGCCCTACCCGAGCGGCAAGCTGCACATGGGACACGTGCGCAACTACACCATCAATGACATGATGGCTCGCCAATTGCGCATGCGCGGCTATAACGTGCTCATGCCCATGGGGTGGGACGCTTTTGGTATGCCGGCCGAAAATGCCGCCATCAAGTCCAAGGTGCCCCCCGCTAAATGGACTTACGACAACATCGCCTACATGAAGAAGCAGATGAAGGCGATGGGGTTGGCTATAGACTGGTCGCGCGAGATCACCGCCTGCGATCCCGCCTATTACAAGTGGAATCAGTGGCTATTCCTGAAGATGCTCGAAAAAGGCATCGCCTATCGCAAGACTCAAGTCGTAAATTGGGATCCGGTTGACCAGACCGTCCTGGCCAATGAGCAGGTCATAGACGGACGCGGCTGGCGATCCGGAGCTCCCGTCGAAAAGCGCGAAATTCCCGGCTACTACCTGCGCATAACCGATTACGCCGAAGAACTACTCGACCAGGTGCAAAATGGCCTCTCGGGTTGGCCCGAGCGCGTGCGACTCATGCAGGAAAACTGGATCGGGAAGAGCCAGGGTGTCCGTTTTGCGTTCACGCACAGCATTACCGATGACCGAGGCGATCTGATCCAGGACGGCAGGATGTACGTCTTCACGACGCGGGCCGACACCATCATGGGGGTCACATTCTGCGCCGTGGCCCCGGAACACCCCCTGGCGGCTCACGCTGCTCAGTCCGACCCCGAGCTGGCGGCCTTCATAGAAGCGTGCAAGCTCGGCGGTACCACAGAAGCCGAACTCGCGACACGCGAAAAGGAAGGTCGCCCAACGGGCCTGTCGGTAACCCACCCTCTTACCGGTGAACAAGTGCCCGTATGGGTCGGCAATTACGTGCTGATGAGTTACGGGGATGGCGCGGTCATGGGCGTACCGGCCCACGACGAGCGCGATTTTGCCTTTGCACTGAAATATGAGCTGCCCATTAAACAGGTCATCGCGGTCGAAGGCAAAGCGTATTCGAACACGCAATGGCAGGATTGGTACGGCGACAAACAGCAAGGTGTCACCACAAATTCGGGCAAGTACGACGGGCTGAATCACGAGGCGGCCGTCGAGGCTGTGGCCAACGACCTTCAAGCGAAGGGACTGGGCGAAAAGCAGACAACATGGCGTCTGCGCGACTGGGGAATTTCGCGGCAGCGGTACTGGGGCTCGCCGATTCCCAGTATCCACTGCGATGGTTGCGGACCAGTCCCTGTGCCTGAAAAGGACCTGCCGGTGGTATTGCCAGACGATCTTATCCCCGATGGCAGCGGCAACCCCTTGAAGAAGCATCACGCCTTCCTGGACTGCACCTGCCCGCAATGCGGCAGACCGGCGCAGCGCGAAACGGACACCATGGACACCTTCGTGGATTCGTCCTGGTATTTCATGCGCTACACCTCTCCGGATAACAACGAGGCGATGGTCGACAAGCGCAACGATTACTGGATGCCTATGGACCAGTACATCGGCGGTATCGAGCACGCGGTCATGCATTTACTCTACGCCCGCTTCTGGACACGGGTAATGCGCGATCTGGGCTTGGTGAATTTCGACGAACCTTTCACCCGTTTGCTCTGCCAGGGCATGGTCCTTAACCATATTTACTCACGCAAGACCGAACAAGGCGGCGTAGAGTACTTCTGGCCCGAAGAAGTGCAGAACATCTATGACGCCAAAGGTTCCATTACCGGCGCGCGTCTGCTGGCCGATGGGTCCGCCGTCGACTACGGCGGCATCGGCACCATGTCCAAGTCGAAGAACAACGGGGTTGATCCCCAGTCGCTTATCGACTCCATGGGGGCTGATACGGCGCGGTTGTTTGTCATGTTTGCCAGTCCGCCAGAGCAGACGCTGGAGTGGTCCGATTCGGGCGTTGAAGGGGCCAACCGTTTCTTGCGGCGCGTCTGGGCCTTCTGTCAGAACCGCGCCAGCGTCATACGGAGTGCACAGACAGCTGCCGCAGATTGGTCGGACATCGACGAGGCCAGCAAGACACTACGCCGCGAGATCCACGGCCTGCTCAAACTGGCCGACTACGACTACCAGCGCATTCAGTACAACACTGTCGTATCCACCTGCATGAAAATGTTGAATGCACTGGAGTCGGCGCCCTTGCCGGATACGGCTGTCGCCGCACAGGCTTGGGCCGAAGCCACAAGCATTCTGCTGCGAGTGCTATATCCAGTAGTGCCTCACATTACCTGGCAGCTTTGGAGAGATCTCGGTTACTTTGACAAATTGGGTGACATCCTGGACGCACCCTGGCCAGAGGTCGATGAAGAAGCGCTTGTTGCTGACGAAATCGAACTCATGCTGCAGATCAACGGCAAGCTGCGCGGCTCGATCAAAGTGCCCAACGGCGCTGCCAAAGCCGACATTGAGCAAACGGCTGCCCAGCACGAGGCGGTCGACCGCTTCCTTGATGGCCGCCCGGTCAAGCGGGTTATTGTTGTACCTGGAAAACTAGTCAACGTCGTAGGATGAGCATGCATATGCCCCTGACCCGGACCCCCCACTTGCCCGCCTGCGCCCTGCGCGGCCTGATTGTCGTGCTGCTCTTGGCCATCGTGGCTGGATGTGGGTTCCGGCTCAAGGGCACCAGCCCGCTGCCTTTCACCACCCTCTACACCAACATAGAAGAAAATTCGGCCTTCGGGGCTTACCTGAGGCGGGCGATCATAGCCAGTTCGCCGAACACGGTCATTGTGCAAGACCCGGTGGGGGCACAAGCGCGTTTAACTCAGGTCTCCATGACTCAGTCGCTGCGCGAAGTGTCGATCAGTCCAGAGGGGCAGGTCGAGGAATACGAGCTGAACCTGGAGTTCGTATTCCAGCTGACCGATGCCAACGGACGCGTTGTGCTTCCACCCACGCGTCTACGAGCCACACGCGAAATTCCTTACGACCCTAACGTGTTGCAGGCCAAACAGGGCGAAATCAGCAGCTTGTTCCTTGAAATGCAGCGCAGCCTGGTCGATCGGATTGTCCGGCGCCTGACCGCCCCCGAAGTGGCCAACGCCTTCCAGGACCCTGCTCAGCGGCCGGCACCTACCCCCGATCAAATCGACCCCTTGGAACCCGCTCAGGCACAACCGTCCGGCTCGCCGGACGAAGCGCCTATTTTCATACCCAGACGCGGCGTCTTCTAGAGTATGTCAACGCGCACAGACCTGGCCGGTATTTTGGCTCGGCTCGAGGGCGGCCAGCCATTAGACGCCATCTATGTCGTGGCCGGAGACGAGCCGCTCTTGGTCACTGAAGCCATGGACGGCCTGAGACGAGCCGCACAAAGGGCCGGCTTTACCGACAGGACAAGCTCCGTGCTTGACTCCAGGTCAGACTGGACCATCGTCACGGCAGCTTCGCAAAACGTCTCTTTATTTGGCGATAAGCGTTTGCTCGAGCTAAAGATTCCCACCGGCAAGCCGGGACGCACTGGGGGCGAAGTGCTGGGGCAGTTGGCCGCCTCCACGAGTCGACCGGCTGAAGATACTGTGGTGCTTATCAGCCTGCCTCGCCTGGACAAGACGACACGGGCCAGCAAGTGGGCTCGGGCACTAGAGTCCGCTTCCACGTGGATGGACATCCCTACTATTCAACGAAGCGACCTACCGCAGTGGATCGGTAGGCGGTTGGCGCAGCAAAACCAGCAAGTGGACCGCAACACACTGGAGTGGATGGCCGACAAGGTTGAAGGGAATCTTCTGGCAGCCCATCAGGAAATCCAAAAACTGGGTTTACTCTATCCGGAAGGCATGCTTGCGCCTCGGGATGTTGAAACCGCAGTGCTCAATGTGGCCCGTTACGACGTTTTCGGACTGCGCGAATCGATGTTGGCTGGCCAAGCTGCCCGAGCCCTTAATATACTGGCAGGGCTGCAGGCAGAGGGCGAAGCCCTGCCACTCGTACTCTGGGCCATAGGCGAAGAAGTGCGGCTTATGGCCCGGCTACACCTATTAGGTCGCCAAGGCGGCGATGTCGCGGCCGCAATGAGGCAGCAACGGATTTTCGGCGTGCGTGAACAATTGATGCGCAAGACACTGGCACGTATTCCGGGTACCGTCTGGCCTGCCGCCGTCCAACATGCGCACGATATCGATTGCCTTATCAAAGGATTGAAAGTGCCCGGCCGGCTGCACGACCCATGGGAAGAACTAGCCCGCCTCGTGACCCGCATCGCTGTAACGCCCGCTCCTTCGCCGCGAGCAGTAGCGTAATATGTAGCTTTAGCTGAAACCTGGGCAGGGTGCCCGTATTTTTGTCGCCCCACCATGAATACCACCGTAATTGATTCCGTCGCCGTCGGCGCGCAAGCCGATCTCGTCCTTGAACTGGGCCGCCGAGCACGGGCGGCGTCGCGACTTCTGATGAAGGCGCCCGACTCGGCCAAGTCGGCCGCCTTGCGCTTCATGGCCCAAGAGCTGGAGCAAAGCAAGGAAGCTTTGCAAGCGGAAAATGCAAAAGATCTGGAAGCCGCGCGCCGTAACAACCTTGAGCCCTCCCTGGTCGATCGCCTCACACTATCCGATAAAGCCCTTGCCACCATGGCGACGGGCCTGCGCCAAATTGCCGACATGCCGGATCCCGTCGGAAGTCAGTCTTCGTCCATCGTCCGGCCCAATGGCATGCGGGTTGGGCAAATGCGCGTTCCTTTGGGGGTCATCGGAATCATCTACGAATCGCGGCCCAACGTCACCATCGACGCGGCAGCGCTATGCCTGAAATCAGGCAACGCCACCATCCTGCGCGGCGGAAGCGAAGCATTCCACTCCAACCAAGCCCTGGGCCGCATCATACGGGCCGGGTTGCAAGCCGCCAATTTGCCTCAGGATGCGGTACAGGTTGTATCCACGACCGACCGCGCCGTAGTGGGCCACCTGGTTACTTTGACCGATTACATAGACGTCATCATTCCACGCGGCGGCAAGGGCCTCATCCAGCGTCTGGCCGCCGAAGCCAAGGTACCCCTGCTCAAGCATCTGGACGGCAATTGCCATGTGTACATTGACTCCAGCGCCAATCTTGATAAAGCCCACGACATAACGCTAAACGCGAAGACATACCGGTACGGCATATGCGGGACCATGGAAACTCTGCTCGTCCACGCCGACGTTGCCCCAACCATACTGCCCCGCCTGGCCGCAAGTTTTGATGCCAGAGGCGTAGAACTGCGCGGATGCGAGCGAACCTGCGCTTTGCTGCCGCAGGCCCGTCGTGCGACCGATGAAGACTGGGCAACTGAATACCTGGGTCCCGTTTTGGCGGTTCGTATCGTGGACGATATCGAACAAGCCATGGACCATATCGCGCGCTGGAGTTCCGGGCACACGGAATCCATCATTACGGAAAGCCTGGAAGCGGCCACACGTTTTCAGCGGGAAGTCGATTCCAGCTCCGTATATGTCAACCTACCCACCTGCTTTGCTGACGGCTTTGAGTATGGCTTGGGCGCCGAGATAGGCATATCAACCAATCGCCTGCATGCCCGGGGCCCCGTTGGCCTCGAAGGGCTCACCACCTACAAATGGGTGCTTACCGGTGATGGCCAATTGCGCGGCTAACTAGTCGCTCGACTCACACCATGGCCCCGCTCGGCAATTTCCGCGCGGGGTTTGTTTTCTTCACCTTCCTTCGACATGCTCTGGATCAAAGCCTTTCATCTGCTCTTTGTGATCTCGTGGTTCGCCGGCCTTTTCTATCTGCCCCGAATCTTTGTCAACCTGGCCCAGACTGACCAAGGCCCTGTCTACGATGCTTTAATAGGCATGGCTCATCGCCTGTACCGATTCATGACCATACTCGCCGTTCCCGCTATTGCGCTAGGACTGTGGCTCTTGTTGGGATTTCGTTTAGGATTGAATCAAGGTTGGATGCACGCCAAGCTGGCCCTGGTCCTTGTGCTGGTTGGCTATCATTATCAGTGCGGACGGGTACTGACCGCCTTCAAGCAGGGCCGCAACATACGAAGCCACCGCTACTATCGTTGGTACAACGAGGCCCCGGTGCTGGTGCTGTTAGCTATCCTGATTCTGGTCATCGTACGTCCTTTTTAAACCCACCCTTTCATGACTGATTCCAACCGGCCCCGCAACACACTCACGCTCAAGAAAAAGCCGGCTACAGACGCAGGCCGGGACGACACGGCACGCAAGCGCTCCGGCGGCCGCGCCCGCAAAGTCGCGCAGGCCGAGCGCGAACGCGGCAAATACGACGCACTTCAACGGCAAGCGTCGGAGGCCACCGCACGAAGGAAGCCGCATCCAGGCAGCCAGGCATTGGACCGCAGTGACGAGCCCCTTGTCTTGCGCGTCCCTGCCCAGCAACGCCGCGCGGAACGGCAGCCCAGGCGTGCGGCCGAGATATTTACCGTTTTTGCGCCCTGCCCTCATGGGCTGGAAGCCGCCTTGTGTGCCGAACTGGAAGCCCTCGGCTTCGAGGATGCACGGACGGACCGCGCCGGATGTCGCCTGACCACCAACTGGAGCGGCATCCAACGCATCAACCTGTACTCACGCCTGGCCACCCGCGTACTGGTTCAAGTTGCCCACGCCCTGGTCCACACCGAGGAAGATATTCTGGAACTGGCGCGCAACACACCTTGGGAGCGTTGGTTTGGGGCGGAACAGACTTTGCGCGTCGACACGTCCGCCATCCGCAGCCCCATGAAAAGCCTTCAGTACTGCAATCTCAGGGCGAAGGATGGCATTTGCGACCGACTGCGCGAGCGAGAAGGCGAGCGGCCGGACATTGATACGATTCGTCCTGACGCCCGCGTGCATCTCTTTCTGGACGACAAGTCAGCTACGCTATACCTGGACACTTCGGGCGAATCGCTATTCAAGCGCGGATGGAGGCTGGACAAGGGCGAGGCCCCCATACGCGAGAACCTCGCAGCCGGTATCCTGGCCCTTGCAGAATGGGACCCCGAGCAAGCGCTGTTGGATCCCTTTTGTGGTAGCGGCACGATACTGATCGAGGCGGCGTGGATTGCACTTGGAGTGCCTCCAGGCATCTGGCGCCCATTTGCCTTCGAACGTCTACGCAATCACGACCCGCGCCACTGGCGTGACCTTAAAACTGAGGCTCGCGAACATATCCGTCCGCGCTTGGAAACGCCGCTGATTGGCGTGGATCTCGATGACGCCGCCATTGAGTCGGCCCGTAGCAACCTGGAGCGTGCCCATCTGGCCCCCGAGACGATCCACTTTGAAGTGGGTGATGCGCGCCATGTGAAGCCGCCAGCTCCAACAGGGTGGCTTGTGACCAACCCGCCCTATGGCGAACGCCTCGGCGACAACGATAAGGAAATGTGGAGCGAGGTAGCCACCAACTTGAAGCAGAACTTCAGTGACTGGCACGTACACATCATCACCAGCGACCTGGACCTGCCGCAACATATGCGGCTCAAACCACGCAGACGCCATCCCTTGCATAACGGGGCTCTGGAGTGCCGTTTATTCGGCTTCGAGATGGTAAAGGCCGGCTACAGAAGGTAATCGCAGAAACGCAACAGGCTTTATTTTGCGCCGCAACAAAACTCTTGCAATGACCTAGGGTTTTCCCTATAATAGGGTTAACCCTGAACGAAACGTTCAATCTACTGCGAGAGGCCAACCATGATTCACCTGAATAGCGACATCCGTCTTACCGATGAACTCGAACGTCAACTGATGCAAGAAGCGATCGAGGAACAGGCCCGCCTCAAGCCCGGTGTAGCGCTCAAGAAGCTCTTCGTCAAACTTACCGGCGCCAAGAAATCCGCCCCGGTAGTTGCCGCCAGCCGCCGAAACGTTGAATCGGCCGCCTGAGGCCGTGAACCGGGAAGCCCGGGCGAGGTTGAGGTAAGCCCTCATCCCAACCAAAAAAGCCGCGATAGCGGCTTTTATCATTTGCGCCACCGTAAGCAGTCAAATGCGGGATAATTGCTGGTTTGCTGTAATCGCCCATAAATAATGAACCCCGCATCGTCAAGCACTTTCCCCACCCCCAGTCGTTGGCGTCGCTTTTCGTGCATGATGTACGAAGGAGTGCTGCTGTTTGCCGTGGTGTTCCTGGCCGGATATCTTTTCGACACTCTCACACAAAGCCGCAACGCGCTTATGCTGCGACACACGCGGCAACTGGTTCTTTTTATAGCCATTGGCGTCTACTTTGTCTGGTCTTGGCGATACAGCGGCCAGACCTTGCCCATGAAAACCTGGAACGTGCGCCTGATCGATCGAGACGGCCAGGTACCCAGCCTAGGGCGCTTGATAGCCCGCTATATCTTACTCTGGCCCCTTCCCTTGGCGGCAGCCCTGCTCGTAAAAGGAGGGTCGATGCTTACGGGCTACACCTCGACCGACCTGCTCATCGTTTTTGCTCCGTTCGCCGTTTTTCTAGGCACTTTCTTCGATAAAGATCGCCAGTTCCTGCACGACCGGATACTTGGCACGCGCCTGGTCACTGTCAGTTCACCAGCTAGGCAAGCAAAGTCAGCCCGCTGAAACACTTACACATACTAGGGGATTGCACAGAAGCGTCTTGTCCTTCATGCTAAGGAAGGTAGCCGGCCCCATGAATCTGCACGTTGGACCTCACAACAATGAACGACCAATACGCGCAGTTGTACTCTTCTTACCGCTGGTTTGTTCCGTCTCAATTCAATATTGCACAGGCGTGTGTATATCGTTGGGCTGAAAACACGCATGAAGGTCGCCGACCGGCTTTCTACACCGAAGACGACCTCGGCCACACAGAAGTCTGGTCCTACTATCGCGTAGCCGAAACGGCCAATCGCTTGGCCCATGGGCTAACAAAAATGGGGGTGCAGCGGGGAGATCGCGTGGGGGTCATCATGGGCCAGCGGCCCGAGATGGTAGTTGCCCTTACCGCCATATTGGCCGTGGGCGGGGTGGTTGTTCCGCTTTCCACTGCCCTTAATCCGCAGCAGTTGGCGGCGCGGCTTCATCACAGCGAAACGCGAGTAGCTTTAGTGGACACGCTGGCCGGTCCCGATGTCCTGCAGGCGCAAATGCAATACCGGGCGCTCAGCCAAATTGTCGGCCTTGGCTTTCAGCACGAAAACGTAATATCGTGGCGCACCCTGCTGGCTCGACAACCGACCCAGTTCACTGCGCTGAATACGACGGCTTCCAGCCCTGCGTTACTGCTATACCACCCCGGCGCCGACCCGCCCCGCGGGGCTCTGCTGGCTCACCATGCACTCATCGGCAGCTTGCCTGGCTTTGTCGCCTCTCAAAACTGGTTTCCCCAAGCTAGCGACGTATTCTGGAGCCCCACGCCCTGGACAGAGCCGCAAGCCTTGGTCAATTGCTTGTTTCCCGTCATGTACTTCGGCCGCCCGATTGTCGCCGCACTGGGCAGTTTCGCTCCCCGGCGCGCGCTGGAGATTCTTACTGATTACCGGGTGACCAACACTGTGTTGTCGCGCAAGGAATTGATGCAACTGCTTGAAGATCCCAGTACGGAGCACTATCGAGGCGGGCTCCGAGCCCTCGCCATTCCATCACCTTACGATGCCGACGATTGGGAGCAAGTCTTCCAAGAGTGCCAGAAAGCGTTGGGTGTATGGCCCAATCGCATTGTGGGTGTGCCTGAAGCCCACCTCATCCTCGGCCATAGCAGGCAGAAGTGGCCGAGCCCCGCAGGCAGTCTCGGCCGCCCCTACCCCGGCCATCGCGTCGCCGTCCTCGACCATGAGGGCGAGCCTTGCGCAATTGGCAACCCCGGTCAATTGGCCATACATCGCGAGGATCTCCACGGGTTTCCGGATCCGGCTCTCTTCCTGGGATATTTCAATGACGACATGGCCACGCGCTCGCAATATTCGGGCGCCTGGTTTCTCACGGGCGTCGGGGCTCGGGAGGATGCACAGGGTAATTACTGGTATTGCGGCCCGCCGGGCGATAATGTCGGGTAACGAGGCGTCGTCCTCGATTTCTTCAAGGAGCCACATGGCGATTTACGAGTTTCAAGGGCTGAGCCCGCAAATCCACGAGGACACATTCATTTTTGAAAGCGCCGATCTTATCGGGGATGTGCGCCTTGAATCCGGTGTCAGCATCTGGGCTCAGGTCAGCATACGCGCCGATAACGCACCCATTATCGTTGGCCGCAATAGCAACATTCAGGAAGGTAGCGTCCTGCACGTCGATACTGGCATACCGCTTCGGGTAGGTGAGAACGTCACGGTAGGTCATCAAGCCATGTTGCACGGCTGCACCATAGAAGACGGTGCACTCATAGGCATGCAAGCGATTATTTTGAACAATGCCCGCATAGGCAGGAACTGCCTCATCGGAGCCGGCGCCATCGTGCCCGAAGGGCGCGAGATTCCCGACAACTCTTTGGTCGTCGGAGTCGGTAAAGTCGTCCGAGAGCTAAGTGCCGAAGAAATCCGCTCGATGCACGAGAACACACAGCTTTATGTGGAAAAGGCGCGCGAATACCGACAAAGCCTCAAGCGGATTAAAATCTGAAGTTATGACCGACCAACTAAAGAAGTACCTTTTTCAAGATCAGAGTGCGCGAGTCCAGGCAGTAAAGCTGGCTTCCACTTGGCAGACAGGACTGGCCCACCAACATTACCCGGCTTGTATTCAGCGACTGCTGGGCGAGCTCACGGCTGCCGCCGTCCTGCTCTCTTCCAACATCAAATTCGATGGTTCCCTGGTGCTGCAGCTGCAAGGCGACGGTCCCGTGGCGCTGGTGGTGGTGGAGTGCACCGCCGAGCTAACCATCCGGGCCACCGCCAAATTGCGTGAAGGCGCCGAGGTGCCCGAAGACGGCACCCTTCAGAGCCTGCTTAACAGCAATGGACTCGGTCGGTTTATGGTGGTTCTGGATCCGAACCGCGAAGTCACCGACATGCAGCCTTATCAAGGCATCGTTCCCATGGAGGGAGAAACCGTCGCCGAAGTGCTGGAAGTCTACATGCGTAACTCCGAGCAATTGGAAACGCGTTTATGGCTTGCCGCGGACGCGCACCAGTGTGCCGGAGTACTCTTGCAACGACTTCCTCGCAAGGGTGGCGTGCAGGAGCCTTCGGAGGATCGGGAATCGGCTTGGGACCGTGCTTTGGCCATGACGGCCACCATCCAGGACTCTGAACTACTCGAACTCGACAGTGACACGCTGATGCGGCGCCTGTTTTGGGAAGAATCCTTGGTGGCCTTCGACCCGCAAGAGGTACGCTGGTGGTGCCCCTGCACGCGCGAACGCGTCGCCAATATGCTGCGCATGCTGGGTGAAGACGAGGTGAACGAAATCCTCACCGAACGCGACCACATCGATGTGTCATGCAATTTTTGCGGAAAGCCGTATCGCTTCGACGCAGTGGACGCTGCGGGGCTCTTCATAGAGAAACGCAACGCTCCACCGTCTTCCGAGGACTCTGTACATTGATATTGATGTAATGTGCGGATGTTCGCACTAGCCACAATCGACGGCCGCCCCAGACAGGCCGCATACTGGCGCTATGAAAGCGTCCTCTGGCAGGCTCTACGCTCTACGGCGTCAATCCGGCGCGGCCGCCATCGAATTTTCTCTGGCAGCCCTTCCAGTTTTGCTGGTGGGCTTGGGCATTGTGGAATTGGCCCAGTGGTTCTTTCTTAAACAAGCCGTCAGCCTGGCACTTCTGGAGGCAGGCCGAGCCGGAATCACCCAGCACAATAGCCCCGAAGCCATCCAAGACGCCTTCAAACGCGCCCTGCGTCCTGTGGCTCCGCTTGCCCGAAGCGACGACTGGCGTATCGAGGTAATAAGTCCGAGTCCGCTGGCGTTCCAGGATTTCGCCGATAAAACGCTAAGTGCCACGAGCACAAACGGCTTGCTCGTTATTAACAACGACTACCAATCCGAGCATCACGAACGAAATATCCAGCAAGGCAGGATCGAGGGCCGCGGCCTTTATTCGGGCCAGACGATATTCGAAGCCAACACCCTGGCCTTACGCTTGACTTATGGCCATCCCCCTTTGCTGCCCGGCGTGGCAGCCCTGCTTCGCATGCTGCCCGCAAGCGACGGTTACGCGGGGCGAACTCTACGAAGCGGCCGGCTGCCATTAAGGCAAGAGCTCAGACTCAATATGCAGTCCCACCCCATGGCCTGGCCGCTTACCAACCGCGGCCACGTCGTGCTTGCCGAGGAGCTGGGCCCGCAAAGCAGTGACTTCTCCAGCCTCGATGATTGGCGGCGCTGCGTACAAGGCATGTGGTGCGTCAAGCCGGCCTACCGTCATTTATCGGACTTTGCGGATCAGAAAAAACCCAACTATTCCGGCCCGCGCAACGGTCCAGATACGTCGGCGGACCCCGGCGCGCCGCATGGCCCTTCTGAGGGCGAGACGGCAAGCGAGCACGACTTGTCTGAAGACAGCAAGGCAAGCCAGGGGTCAAACGGCCAATCGCCGCTCGAAGGGGGCATACCTGGCCCAGATCCAGTGGACACCGGCCTACCCGGCCCACCCGACGAATTATGCGGCATTGCAATGTGCTGCCTGGGGGGCTAGGGGCGCATGGCGTATTTGGATTGCTCGCCGGCTGGGCTCTGCACGGTCATACTGTGATGCGACTGGCAGGCTGACGCTACGCAGTCGCGCATTGTCGCCCCAGACTGAGGCGGCCATACGCCGCCCTAGCGGCCTGCGCGAGCGACGATCAGGGGCGTTTGGCGCCCTTAGGCGGTTCGGGGGGGCGAATGATGGGCTCGGACTCGTGGGGGGCCAGAAGCTGAACAAATATTTCGCCCTCTTTGACCATACCCAATTCGGTGCGCGCGCGTTCTTCAATGGCCTGCGTGCCGGATTTTAAATCCTGCACTTCGGCGGCCAAGGCATTATTGCGGGCAGTAAGGGCCTCTATGTTCTCGCGTTGCGCTGCGGTTTGCTGCTGAAGCTCATGAACCCGCAACCAACCACCTTTGCCCCACCAAAGCGGATACTGGATGGCTGCGGTAAGCAGAATCAACGCTAGAAGCAGCAGGCGCATAAGCGGGACCGCAGGGTTACGCCAGGATTAGCGCAGGTTATAGAACGCGTCGCGACCTGGGTACGATGCCACTTCAGCGAGCTCTTCCTCGATGCGCAGCAATTGGTTGTACTTCGCTGTGCGGTCGGAACGGGAAAGAGACCCGGTTTTGATCTGCATTGCGTTTGTGGCTACTGCAATATCGGCAATAGTGGAGTCTTCCGTTTCGCCCGAGCGATGGGAAATGACGGCGGTATAGCCGGCGCGCTTGGCCATTTCGATGGCGGCAAATGTTTCGGTAAGTGTACCGATCTGGTTGATCTTGATCAGGATGGAGTTGGCGACGCCTTGCTCGATTCCCTGACGCAGGATTTTCGTGTTGGTGACGAATAAATCGTCCCCCACGAGCTGGACACTTTTGCCCAGTTGGTCGGTCAGCACCTTCCATCCATCCCAGTCGTTTTCGGCCCTGCCGTCTTCAATGGTGATGATGGGGTATTTGTCGCACCATGCCGCCAGCAAATTGGCAAAGTCTTGGGAAGTGAGTGCTACACCGCCCTCACCTTCCAGATAATAGCGACCATCGCGATAGAACTCGGAGCTGGCGCAATCGAGGCCCAGGGCGATTTGACTGCCGGCTTCGTACCCGGCCTGGTCTATGGCCTGCAGGATAAGCTGGATGGCGGCTTCATGGCTGGAAACGTTGGGTGCAAAACCACCCTCATCGCCCACAGCAGTAGACATACCCTGTTTATCGATCAGCTTCTTGAGCTGATGAAATACCTCGGCGCCCATGCGCAGTGATTCGCGGAAGCTGGTGGCGCCCACCGGCAGAATCATGAACTCTTGCAAGTCGAGGGTGTTGTTGGCGTGGGCCCCGCCGTTGATGACGTTCATCATGGGGACGGGCATTTGCAAAGGCCCGCTGCCACCAAAGTAGCGATACAGCGATAAACCGGAGTCGTCGGCCGCTGCACGAGCCACGGCCATGCTGGCTGCCAATATGGCGTTGGCGCCTAGACGGCTTTTGCTTTCGGTGCCGTCGAGCTCGATGAGCGTGCGGTCGACAAACGTTTGCTCCTGAGCATCCAACCCCATGAGCGCCTCGGAAATCTCGGTGTTGAGATTTTCTACGGCTCGCAGCACACCTTTGCCAAGGTAGCGGCCATCATCGCCATCGCGCAGTTCAATGGCCTCGCGAGATCCGGTGGAGGCGCCCGAAGGCACTGAGGCGCGCCCCATGGCCCCCGACTCGAGTAATACGTCGCACTCAACGGTCGGGTTGCCACGCGAGTCCAGAATCTCGCGGCCAATGATATCTACGATTGCACTCATGGTAGTTGACTGTCCTGCCAAAAAGAGGGGAGAAGACGAAAAACCCGATTGTACTGTGCAAATCTAAGGCTGGCGCGGATGCTGCCGAAAGGTCGGCAACAAAATGCACTCGTCAGGTTCCCGAGATGCGATCTTCGAGAAAGCCGGCTTGCTTCACTACCCTATCAAGGTGCAGCAAAGATTGCAGCAGCTCCTGAAGGTGGGACAAAGGTACGGCGTTGGGTCCGTCTGAAAGCGCTTTGGCCGGATTTGGATGTGTCTCCATGAACAGTCCGGCGATGCCGACTGCCACGGCTGCTCGAGCCAGTACAGGGACGAATTCTCGCTGGCCGCCGGAACTCGTGCCCTGACCGCCTGGCAACTGAACGGAATGGGTCGCGTCGAACACCACTGGACATCCGGTTTCACGCATGATGGCCAGGGACCGCATATCGGAAACCAGGTTGTTGTAACCGAACGAGGCACCGCGCTCGCACACCATGATGGAGTCGCCATCGCCGCCCGCCTCGCGAGCCGCTTCGCGAGCCTTGACCACCACTTGCTGCATATCGTGCGGCGCGAGAAACTGGCCTTTCTTGATGTTTACCGGTTTTCCCGAGGCGGCGCAGGCCCGGATGAAGTCTGTTTGACGACACAGAAACGCGGGGGTCTGCAATACATCGACCACTGCAGCGACGTCTGGAACCTGTTGCTCGGTATGTACATCGGTCAGTACGGGCACATTGAATTCCTGGCGGACGTCCGCCAGGATTGCGAGCCCCTGATCCATGCCCAGGCCCCGAAATGACTGGCCGGAACTGCGGTTGGCTTTGTCAAAAGAGCTTTTGTAAATGAAGGGAATGCCCAGGTTCGACGTGATCTCTTTAATTTGCCCGGCCGTATCGAACGCCATTTGTCGAGACTCGATGACACATGGCCCGGCGATAAGGAAAAAGGGCCGCTCAAGACCAACTTCGAACCCGGCTAATTTCATGACTCTACCTGCTCTGTGCTTTTGGCTTGCTGTCGCAGCGCTGCGTTGATAAAGCTCGTGAACAAGGGATGGCCGTCGCGCGGTGTGGAGGTGAACTCCGGATGGAACTGGACGCCCATGAACCAGGGGTGGTTGGGCAGTTCCATGATCTCGGGCAGTTGCTCGGTGGGTGTACGGGCGCTAATGACGAGACCGGCCTCTTCCAGACGAGGGACGTAAGCGTTGTTTACTTCATAACGATGACGATGGCGTTCGTTGACCTCGCTGCCATAAATTTCGCTGGCACGGGTACCGGGTTTGACCGGGCACCGTTGTGCGCCCTTGCGCATGGTGCCGCCCAGGTCGGACGAAGCATCACGCTTCTCGATCTTGCCCTCACGATCTTGCCACTCGGTGATGAGCGCCACTACCGGGTGCGGAGCCGCCGGATTGAACTCGGTACTATTGGCGCCGTCCAGGTGTGCAACATGTCGGGCAAACTCGATGACCGCCAGTTGCATGCCAAGACAGATTCCCAAATAGGGGACGCCGTTTTCACGGGCGTATCGAATGGCGGCGATTTTGCCCTCGGTGCCACGCTTGCCAAAGCCACCGGGCACCAGGATGGCATCCAGGTGCTCCAGGCAATCGGTGCCGTCAGTTTCAATACTTTCGGAATCGATATATTCGATTTCAACCCGAGAGCGTGTATGTATGCCCGCATGGACCAGCGCTTCGCTAAGCGACTTATACGATTCGGTGAGATCCACGTACTTGCCGACCATGCCGATACGAACCGTGTGGCGCGGGTTTTCTATGGCGTCGACCAGGCGATCCCATAATGTGAGGTCGGCCGGCGGAGGCGACATACCCAAGGCGTCGCAAACCAGGTTGTCCAAGCCCTGCTTGTGCAACATGGAAGGAATTTTGTAGATGGAGTCGACATCCCAGACGGAAATGACCGCGTCCATGGGAACATTCGAAAACAGCGATATCTTGGCTCGCTCTTCGTCAGGCACGGGGCGGTCGGCCCTGCACAACAACGCGTGAGGATAAATTCCGATTTCGCGCAGCTTTTGAACCGAATGCTGAGTAGGCTTGGTTTTGAGTTCGCCGGCTGATCCGATATACGGAACCAAGGTCAAATGCACGAAGGCCGCGTTATTGCGGCCCAAGCGCAAGCTCATCTGGCGGGCCGCCTCAAGAAAGGGCAGCGACTCGATATCGCCGACCGTGCCCCCAATTTCGACTATGGCGACGTCGGTTTCACCGTTCCATGCCGCCTTTGCGCCGCGTTCAATGAAATCTTGAATTTCGTTGGTGATATGGGGAATGACCTGAACAGTCTTGCCCAGGTAATCGCCACGGCGTTCTTTGCGCAACACGGACTCGTATATCTGGCCGGTCGTGAAGTTATTGACTTTACGCATACGGGCCGAGATGAAGCGCTCGTAGTGGCCCAGATCGAGGTCGGTTTCAGCGCCGTCTTCGGTGACGAATACCTCGCCGTGCTGGAACGGACTCATGGTGCCCGGATCGACGTTGATATACGGGTCGAGCTTAAGCATCGTGACCCGTAAACCGCGCGATTCAAGAATAGCAGCCAAAGAAGCAGCAGCAATGCCCTTACCTAACGAGGACACTACCCCACCCGTGACAAAAACATACTTGGTCATCGTAACTGATGCCCGGTGGCGCCGGGCTAGAGCGGGAAATTGCGATTATAGCCGACGGGTTGCGGCTTCACAGGGGCTCGGTGTGCCGCAACAGCCATTCACGCGCCGCTCCTTGAACGTGGGGCGACAGACGCTGACGGACTTCCGCGTGGTAGTCGTTGAGCCACTGCCTCTCGTCGTCTTGCAGGGATTGCACATCGATACATCGGACGTCTATAGGACAGAGGGTAAGAGTTTCGAAGCGCAGAAACTCGCCAAACTCGGACCGACCTGCAACTGTGTTGGCAACAAGGTTTTCAATACGTATGCCCCACTTGCCGGGCCGGTACAACCCCGGCTCGTTGGAGGTGATCATGCCTGGCTCCATGGCGGCGTTTGGCGAGATTGGCGTCCGATAGGAAATCGACTGGGGCCCTTCATGCACGTTCATGAAATAGCCCACGCCGTGCCCGGTCCCGTGACCAAAATCGACGCACCGCCTCCAGAGGGGCGCGCGCGCCAGAGGGTCGAGCATGGGGGCCGGCATGCCCCGGGGGAAAACGGCGCGAGACAGTGCGATCATGCCTTGCAGCACCGCAGTCACGTCGCGCTTCTGCTCTTCTGAAGGCTGGCCTATGGCCACCATACGGGTGATATCCGTCGTACCACCCAAATACTGTCCCCCAGAATCAATAAGCAGCAGGCCGTCGCCCTCGATAAGCGCGTGAGACTCGGGGGTGGCATGGTAATGAGGCATGGCCGCATTGGCATTAAACGCGGCAATAGTGGAAAAGCTTGGAGAAACGAAATGCGGCCTTGTGGCGCGCGCGGCAGTGATCTTCTCGTCGATGGTCAGTTCTGAAATTCGCTCCTTGCCCAACGCGCCTTCAAGCCAGGCAAAAAACTCGCACAATGCCGCCCCATCCTGTTCCATGGTCGCTCGCACTTGCTCGAGCTCGGCTTCCGTTTTGCGCGACTTGAGCAGCTGGGCCGGGTTGATGTCCTCGATGATGCGCGCTTGGGTAGACTGCAGAATATTGACGGTCGTTCTTGCAGGATCGATCAACAGAACCTCGCCGTCTGCCAGCTCACTCAAAGCAGAGTGCGCATCAGCATAGTCTCTTATTGTGATCCCGTCTGCCGCGAGCTCCTGTACTAATTGCTCGTCCACCTGATCGGCAGCCACGAACAGCTGTACCGCATCCATGCTTAATAGCGCGTGGGCCAGGAACACGGGGTTGTACGACACATCGCTCCCACGCAAATTCAGTGTCCATGCAATATCGTCCAGGCTGGACATCCAGTGCCAGTCGGCTCCGCGCTTGGCCATCGCCTGACGCACGGCGCCAATATTCTCAACACGAGAACGGCAAGCAAATGGAGGCAAGTGCTGGTAAATGGGTGCTCTTGGCAATGGCGGTCTGTCGGTCCAGACCCGGCCGACAAGATCCAGCTCTGTGCGCAAACGCATGCGCCGCGGCTGGAGCGCTTTCTCCCATTGCCGACGCGTTTGGACGTTAAGAGTGAGCCCATCCACTGCGATGGTCGCGCCCTCGCGCAGGTTATCTGCCAACCATTCAGATACGCCGGGCACGTCAGTAGAGCCCGCCCTCATTGTCACAATGCCCGAACCGCGGAGGTCGTTCTCGGCCTGCTCCCAATAACGGCTGTCCGTCCAGAGCCCGGCAAAATCACTGGTAAGGACGAGCGTGCCGGCAGACCCGGCAAAGCCGCTTAACCAAGCTCGAGCCTGCCAATGAGAGGGCAGATACTCCGACATGTGCGGGTCGGCTGTAAGCACCGCAAGAGCATCTACTTTCTCTTGGGCCATCACTTCGCGCACAGCGCGAATGCGGGATTCGATAGACGCGTGAGACACCATATTCCTTCCAAAAAAACAGCGCCTCTTCTAGGGAAAAGGCGCTGTTCGCGAGCACGAGTAACGCCGATGAACCGGCAGGACGCGCCCTAGAATGCGTTAAGCAAAGTTGGCCAAGTCCAGTTTAGCCTTGGTCTTGGCCTTGATTTCTTCGACTGTTACATCGGGAGCGAGTTCGACCAGTTTCAGGCCATTGTCCGATACTTCCATTACCCCTAAGTCGGTAATGATCAGATCGACGACTCCAACGCCGGTCAAGGGCAGCGTGCATTCGGGCAAAAGCTTGAACTCTTCCGTGCCGTCTTTCTTTCGAGCAACGTGATCCATCAAAATGACGACCTTACCCACGCCGGCCACTAGATCCATGGCGCCGCCCATGCCTTTGATCATTTTGCCCGGTATCATCCAGTTGGCGAGGTCGCCTTTCTCGGATACTTGCATTGCGCCGAGAATGGCCAAGTTGATTTTACCGCCCCGAATCATCGCAAATGAATCGGCAGACGAAAAGAAGGACGATCCGGGCAGGGTCGTGACAGTCTGCTTGCCTGCATTGATCAGGTCGGGGTCGACTTCCTCTTCAGTAGGAAAAGGCCCGATCCCCAACAAGCCGTTTTCTGACTGCAACCATACCTTGATGCCCGGAGGCACATGGTTAGCAACCAAGGTGGGCATGCCGATGCCCAAATTCACATAGAAGCCGTCTTTTAATTCGCGGGCTGCGCGAGCGGCCATTTGATCTCGATTCCACGGCATGATCAGCCTCCTTGTGCGCTACGAATGGTGCGCTGCTCGATGCGTTTTTCGGGGTTGGGGTTGTGCACGATACGGTGCACATAGATACCCGGCAGGTGGATCTGGTCTGGGTCCAGGTCGCCGACCTCCACCAACTTTTCCACTTCCACAATGGTGACTTTGCCGGCCATCGCCACGTTCGGGTTGAAGTTGCGGGCGGTCTTGCGAAAGACGAGATTGCCGCTGCGATCGGCGATATAGGCCTTGACCAGACTTACATCAGGCGTCAGGGAGCGCTCCATGAGGTACTGTTCGCCGTCGAACTCGCGGGTCTCCTTGCCTTCGGCTACCAAGGTGCCAACCCCGGTCTTGGTGAAGAACGCCGGTATGCCGGCTCCTCCGGCGCGGAGCTTTTCTGCCAAAGTGCCCTGCGGCGTGAACTCGAGCTCAAGCTCTCCGGCCAGATATTGACGCTCGAATTCTTTATTTTCACCTACATAAGAGGAAATCATTTTCTTGATCTGCCGCGTCGCCAGCAGCAAACCGAGCCCCGCCCCATCCACGCCGGCGTTATTGCTGACACAAGTCAGATCACGAACACCGGAGTCACGCAGCGCTTCTATGAGCGCCTCGGGCAAACCGCACAAGCCAAAGCCGCCTACCCCTATCATCTGCCCGTCTTTTACGACGTCCTTCAACGCCTCGATGGCGTTTTTATAGACTTTATCCATGTCTCCTTCCTTGTCCTTCATTAAGTAAGGCGTAGCCGGCAAAAAGCGGAACCGCTCGTTTGGCGGCTTGCGCTCACGTTGGGCCCCTCATTTGGCCGACTTGAAACAGCGAGCGTAGCCGGCCAGCTCCTCAGGCGTCCATGCGCACGATTTGCCCGTGACCGAGTCCGTATTCACTGTTATATTTTTTCCTCGAGCGTAGACGGTTCCCGGGTCTTCCTGCGTGGTGATGACAAAGTCGTACTCCATACTGGAGCGACCCACGCGAACGAATTGCAGCTCGATCAGGGCGGTGGCCGGGTAGCGTAGCGGTTTTAAATAATCGCACGAAGCATGAACCAACAGCGCTTCTCGGGCGCCGGGCACAGGGAAGCCCGCTTCTGCATAAAGCAGTGCTCTTGCTTCCTCGATATAACGCATGTAGACGGTATTGTTGACGTGATTCAAGGCGTCCAGGTCGCCCCATCGCACGGGAATGACACAACCAAACACCATACCAGGCTGCAACAAAGGGGACGCACTTTGCTTAGGATCCGACACTGCTTTCACCCCGAGTTCAAACAGCGACAAGTATAGCGGCAAGCCAGGATCGGGCGGCAAGAAATGATTCAGCCCGACTTCGCCCACGCCATACCGGATCGCTCAGTAGTCGGGGCCGCACGGATGCTTCATTTTGCTGCATTGCAGTACACTCTGGCCTAAATCAGAGTAACGCCGCGCCGCGCGCGCATTATCAAAACATCGGAGATACCTACCCATGGCCGAGCGCGAATCAATGGAATACGATGTCGTCGTGGTCGGAGGCGGGCCTGCGGGGCTGGCCACCGCCATTCGACTAAAGCAACTGGCAGTCGAGCGCGACCACGACATCAGCGTCTGTGTGTTGGAGAAGGGGTCGGAACTGGGCGCCCATATATTGTCGGGCGCGGTCGTTGACCCGCGCGCGCTCACCGAACTTATCCCTGACTGGAAAGAAAAAGGCGCGCCGCTGGACACACCCGTGACGGAAGACAAATTCCTGTTCCTGACGCAGACGGGCTCCCGTTCCACGCCCAACTGGCTCCTGCCCGAATGTTTCCAGAACCACGGTAACTATATTGTCCGCTTGGGCAATCTTGTGCAGTGGCTGGGACAGCAGGCCGAGAGTCTCGGCGTCGATGTGTTCCCGGGATTCGCCGCCGTCGAAGTCCTTTACAACGAATCCGGAGCAGTACGCGGTGTCGCGACCGGTGACATGGGTGTCGCGCGCGACGGAACTCCCACAGCCAACTATCAGCCCGGCATGGAGCTGCACGCGCGTTACACGGTGTTCGCTGAAGGCTCAAGGGGCCAATTGGGCCGTCAGCTTATTGAACGGTACAAGTTGGACGACGGACGGGATCCACAAAGCTACGCAATCGGGATCAAAGAGTTATGGGAAGTCGATCCCGCACAGTCGCAGCCGGGTCTGGTCGTGCACACGTCGGGCTGGCCTCTTGATTCAGACACCTACGGTGGCTCTTTCCTGTATCACCTTTCCGGCAACCTCGTTGCCGTCGGTCTGGTAGTGGGGCTCGATTATGCCAACCCGTGGTTATCCCCTTTTGAAGAGTTCCAACGGTACAAGACGCATCCGGCCATACGCACCACCTTCGAAGGCGGCAAGCGCATCGCCTATGGTGCCCGTTCGCTTACAGCCGGCGGACTGCTTTCCCTGCCCAAACTCACCTTTCCGGGCGGCGTCATGGTCGGCTGCGAAGCCGGCTTCCTGAATGCGTCGCGCATCAAAGGCAGTCATGCTGCAATGAAAAGCGGCATGATGGCTGCCGAGGCGGCTTTTCACGCGCTTGTCACGGACCGCAGCCTGGACGAACTGACCGCCTATCCTCAAGCATTCCAGCAGTCCTGGCTGCACGAAGAATTGAACAAATCGCGCAACTTCAAGCAATGGTTCAAGAAGGGGCGCACAGTGGGCACATTGATGACCGGCATAGAGCAATGGCTGTTAAAGGGCAATATCCCCTGGACCATCCATCGCACCAAGCCGGACCACGCCTGTCTGCAACCTGCGGCCGAATGCGCTCGTATCGAATATCCCAAGCCAGACGGCAAGCTCACTTTCGATCGGCTGAGCTCGGTATTTATATCCAACACCAACCACGAGGAGGACGAGCCAGTCCACCTTACGCTCAAGGACCCTTCCGTCCCGGTACAAGTAAACTTGGCGAAGTACGGCGGGCCCGAAGCGCGATACTGTCCGGCCGGGGTATACGAGTTCGTCAAGGCCGACACGGGCGAGGACCGCTTGCAAATCAACGCGCAGAACTGCGTGCATTGCAAGACTTGCGACATCAAGGACCCGACCCAGAACATCGTGTGGGTCGCCCCGCAAGGTGGCGAAGGCCCTGTATATAACGGCATGTAAGAGAGGCCCCGGTACGGGACAGCTTGGGGGCCCGCTGCGTAACTGCTTATTGCGCTCACCTCCAAGCTCGAGCATTTAGCGAAGGATCATCGAAGGCCGATCAGATGTGGCGCGGAGCTCGGGCCTTTTAGTTCCGAGCTCGGGCCTTTTAGTTCTATTCGTGCGGCATGCAGCGAGAGATCAGGATGCCGTCTATGCTTACAGAGGCAGCTAACGAGAAACGGTGGCTTGCTTGCCTTCACGCCGAGAGAAGACATCGGCCGGAAGATTGACGGCAACAAGCCCAGCCAACATAAGCACCATGCCAATAAGCTCAATGGGGCCAGGCTGCTCACCCAAGACTGCCCAGGCCAATACGATGGCAAGCACAGGAACACCAAGGCTGCACATCCCGGCAACCGTAGCATCGACTCGACGCACCACAAAGAGCCAAAGCGCCCATGCGACGGCGGAGGCAAACACCCCTAAATACAAAATGCCCCACACGGTGGCAGGCCCCCAGATTATTGGCTGGTCTGGATAGAACCAGACAAAGGGCAAGGTGAAAACCGTGCCCAAAAGCATCTGCCACATGGTGAGACTCAAGACGTCTGGGCGGTGTCTCTGAAACATCATCTTGCTGAGCACCGTTCCGATGGCCCACGCCATACCGCCACACAAGGCCAGGAAAGAGCTGAACAGGCCCATGCCCTTCCATGGGCCGATTACCGCGAACAGACCCGCGCCGGCGAGCACAAAGCCGACGACGTGGTTTCGCTTGGGGCGTTCGCCCAGTAGTGCCCAGGCGAACAAGGCCACCCAAAACGGCAAGGTGTAGGCCACCATCACGACCTTACCGGTTCCCCCCGTGATAAGAGCCATTTGAACGAGGCATTGGTAAGCCGTTGTTTGGAAAACCGCTATGCCGATGGTGTACCAGAATGGCGGAAAGCCCATCGGCCTGCCTTGAAGGAGAACGATGACAAGCAGCGTCAGGAACCCCAATGCGTAGCGCACGGCGACCAGATCGAAAGACCCGATATAGTCCACGAGGAACTTCATGACGACCCAGCCGCTTCCCCATATCAACACGGTCAAAGCCATCAGCATCAACGCACGCGGGTCGGTAGACGCAGTGTTCAACACATTCTCCAAAGAGCCCGTGAGGGCGCACAAAAATTTCGGGCCGGGCGCTTAAGGTGCGACCGGCCCGCCCATTACGGAGCCAAGCTTTAAACCGCCTGAGACAACTGCTGCAATATGGCGGGGTTCTCGAGCGTGGAGACGTCCTGAGTGATTTCTTCACCCTTGGCCACTATACGCAATAGCCGCCGCATGATTTTGCCCGAGCGTGTCTTGGGAAGGTTCTCGCCAAAGCGAATATCGCGCGGCT
>JAJUGB010000010.1 GCA_029268595.1 Alcaligenaceae bacterium
AGACCGCGCCTATGAGAAATGCCAGAATGGCCCCGGTAATGATGGCGACCGGCCATGAAATCCACGCCGAATCAATGCCGTGGTGCATGAGGATTCCTACGGCATAGGCGCCGGCTCCGAAGTAGGCGGCGTGCCCCAGGCTTACCATGCCCCCGTACCCCAATATCAGGTTGAGGCTGGATGCGGCCAGGCCAAAAATGAGCAGTCGAGTGACGAAGCCAATATAGAAATCCAGGCCCATGAGGGTAGCGATGGGCGGGAAGGCGATAAGCAAGACCAGAGCAAGGCCGATCCAGCTGGCGGACAGTCGAAGATGCATGCTGCTTGTCATGGCTTAGCCTCTAGCGGGGAACAGGCCTTCTGGCTTCAGGAACAGGACTCCGGCCATGAGGACGTAAATAAGAATGGAGGCAAGAGCAGGCCCCAGACTGGACGCTACTTCCGTTGGCAGGACGTGGCGTAAAAGCAAAGGCAAGAGCGTACGGCTGACCGTGTCTACCCCGCCAATAAGCAGCGCGCCGATCAAGGCGCCGCGTATGGAGCCAATGCCGCCTACCACAATAACTACAAAGGCGAGGATCAGTATGCTTTCACCCATGCCGACCTGTACGGACAATATGGCGCCCAACAAGGAGCCCGCTATGGCGCAAAGCGCCGCGCCGACTGCAAAGATGAAGGTGAATACCAGTTTGATGTTCGCCCCCATGGCAGTTGCCATTTCGCGGTTCGATGCGCCCGCCCGGACCACCATGCCAAGCCGGGTTTTACTGACCAGCAAATACAGGAGCCCAGCCACGAGAAGGCCGACAACAATGATAAATAGGCGGAAGGACGAATACGAAAAGCCTGCCCATAGTTCTATGGGTTGGGCAAAGATGGCCGGGGTGTCCAGACGGAGTGGTTGCTCGCCCCAGATCATGCTGGCGGCCTCGTTGAAAATAAGGATTAGCGCAAAGGTGGCCAATACTTGCGACATGTGATTACGCTGATACAGACGGCGAAACACAAGGATTTCCAATATGGCGCCAAGGACCATGGTGGCCACTATAGCCAGGCCCAGCCCCATCCAGAACGAGCCGGTATGCAAAGTGAATGTGGCGGCAAAATAGGCGCCGGCCATATACAACGAGCCGTGCGCCAGATTGATGAAATCCATGATGCCGAAGATGAGGGTCAGCCCCGCAGCCAGCAAAAACAGCATTAGACCGAACTGGAGCCCATTCAGTATGAGCTCCAACAGCAGGGTTGCCTCCATCTATGTCTCCACTTTGTGTTTAGAGGTTTGTAGTACAGGGTTGTCGCTGTAGCAAGACAGGAAATACCTTATAGTTTTATCGGATCGACGGCTCCGAAGTCGTTTTTTTGTATTGATGCTCTTGAGGTTCACATGAAGATCTATCACAACCCGCGTTGCGGAACGTCTCGTACCACCTTGCAATTACTCGAAGAGCGCGGCCATAAGCCCGAGGTCATCGAATATTTGAAGACGCCGCCTACTCGCGAAGAGTTAGTGCAACTCATTCGCGATTCGGGTTTGACGGTGCGGCAAATCATACGCAGCAAAGAACCGATTTATCAAGAACTAGGCTTGGACGATTTGTCGCTTGATGACGACGCGCTGATCGATGCGATCGTCGCGCACCCCATCCTTATGAACCGCCCCATTGTGGTTACGGATAAAGGCACCCGCTTGTGCCGGCCAGCGACGGAAGTGGAAGCGATCTTATAAAAGGCGAGCTGGACTTATCCAGAAGTGGAGCGTAAAATGTCCACAAAAGGAGTAAGACCATGCACGCTTATGCCTATCCGATCAGCCGCTTCGAACCCACGCCGCCTGTCGATCTCAACGATAGGGCGCAGCGTAAGCGGCTGTCGAAGTCCGCTTTGCAAGGCTTCTTCAAGCTGGCCCAGGCATGGAAACTTCGAGACGAAGAAGCGTGCAATCTTCTGGGCGGCGTTTCTAGCAGCGCCTTCTACGAATGGAAGAAGAAGCCCGATCGCGTCCTTGACGCCGACCGCATTACGCGGGTTTCTTATCTTCTAGGCATCTATAAGGCACTGCATATACTGTACGGCGAGACACTCGCAGACAAATGGATCAAGCTTCCCAACCGCAACCGCATTTTCAATGGGCAAACGCCCCTCGATTACCTTCAGCAGGGCGGCATGCCCGCCATGCACACCTTGCGCCAATTGCTCGATGCCCGGCGTGGCGGCGTCTAGCACTTCAATGCCGCCGTTAAGCCTGGTCCGTCAACTGGATACGGTTCGTCTGCTTCCCTCGCGTTTTGCCAATACTGAAGACTCAGTACTCGCTCCACTGGCGGAAAACGAGGCGGAACTCAGCGATTTATTCGAATTGGACAATGCCACCAACCAACGCTTGCTCGCCGAGCAGGGCGGCGCTCCAGGAATCGGGATTGACGAACTGGTTTTCGGAGTGCCCGACTTTCGTATCATTAATGCGGCTTTTACTTATCCGCGACCAGAGGGTAGCCGCTTCAATTTGGGCGACAGAGGCGCCTGGTACTGCGCGTTCGATACAGAGACGGCCCTTGCCGAGGTCATCTTCCACAAAACCGTCGAATACGCCGAAATCGACTATTTCCACGACAGCGTCTCCTATCAAGCTTTGCTGGCCGATTTCAGCGCTCAGTTTCACGACTTGCGTCTGCATACCCATGACGAATGTCTTGATCCCCGCAGTTATGTGGCGTCCCAGGCTCTGGCTCAGCAGCTGCTCGATCTGGGTTCGGTCGGCGTCGTGTACCCGGCAGTCAGGCTCGCGGGTGGCACCAACATCGCTTGCTTCCGTCCCGCAGTGGTCGGCAACGTAAGGCGCGGAGCGGCCTATCAGTTGACTTGGAACGGCAGTCCAACTCCCCTGGTCGAACCCCATTCCCGCCCTTGACCTTAACATCGTGGCAAGGTTTATAGTGGACATAGCGTCGCCCACTGGCGAACTTTATAGCTAGGAACACTATGGACACGGTAATTTCCAACCTCAGAACCTCTCAGCAGACTTCAACCGTTACCTTGTCAGTTGAAGGCATGACTTGCGCCTCCTGCGTGGGCCGTGTAGAGCGCGCACTGCGGGCAGTGCCCGGCGTCGCTCAAGCTACGGTCAATTTGGCCACGCAAAAGGCGGAGGTGGTTTTTGATGGGGCGGCCCATCCCGAGAGCGCCGTGCAGGCAGTAGAAAAAGTGGGCTATGAAGCGCAGCTTCTACAAGACCGAGCGGCAGAAGATTCACTGAGTAAACGGCAAGAGCTTGAGGCGGTCACCTTGAGGCGCCACCTTTGGCAGGCTACGGCATTAACGCTGCCAGTCTTTCTCGTGGAAATGGGCGGGCACCTGGTGCCGGCCTTGCACCACTTCATCGACGCGACCATAGGCACACGGGCCAGCTGGGTTCTGCAGTTTGTTCTGACCACACTTGTGCTGGTGGGCCCAGGCCGCGCGTTCTTTACTCGAGGCATTCCGGCTCTTTTGCGCGGCGCCCCGGACATGAACTCTTTGGTAGCCGTGGGCGCCGGCGCCGCCTATTTATATTCGCTCGTCGCTACTTTTATTCCGGGCGTTTTGCCGCCAGATACCGTTCATGTGTATTACGAGGCGGCAGCTGTCATCACGACCCTGATTCTATTCGGACGCTATCTTGAGGCCCGTGCAAAAGGGCGGACTTCCGAGGCTATACGCCACCTGGTTACGCTGCAGCCCAAAACCGCTTCAGTAAGGCGCAATGGTAAAGCCCGGCAGGTCGACATAGCAGAGGTTCGGGTCGGCGACTTGTTAGAGGTCAAGCCGGGCGAACGGATCCCTGTGGACGGGGAAGTGGTGGAGGGCGATAGCACCGTCGACGAGTCCATGGTTACGGGCGAACCAATACCCGTTTCCAAGACTGCCGGGGCGGCTGTGGTCGGAGGTACCGTGAATCAAAAGGGGGCCCTTGTGTTCCGCGCCACGCAGGTGGGACAAGACACTGTGCTGTCGCAAATCATCAAGATGGTTGAACAGGCCCAGACGGGGAAACTGCCTATACAGACCCTCGTCGATAAAGTGACACTGTGGTTTGTGCCGGCCGTTATGGCGGTGGCCACCCTGACTTGTTTGATCTGGCTTGTTTTCGGGCCGGAGCCGGCGCTTACCTTCGCTCTGGTCAATGCGGTTGCGGTTCTCATCATCGCATGCCCATGCGCGATGGGCCTGGCTACTCCCACTTCCATTATGGTTGGAACTGGCCGCGGCGCCCAGATGGGGGTGTTCTTTCGCAAAGGGGAAGCCCTGCAGCAACTATCCTCCGCACGAGTCATCGGTGTGGACAAGACGGGTACGCTTACATTGGGAAGGCCGGAACTGACCGACCTGATTCTTAGCCTGCCTGAAGAACGCGACGAGATTTTTCCGCTGATTGTGGGGGCCGAGGCGCCGTCGGAGCACCATATTGCCAGCGCATTGGTGCGCGCCGCACACGACCAGGGCATAGAGGTGCCGAGGGCCGAGCGGTTTCAGTCAATCACCGGTTTGGGGGTTGAGGCGCAGGTTAACGGCCATCGTGTCTGGGTGGGTTCAGGACGCTTCATGCAACAAATGGGCGTGAAAGTTGAAACGCTATCCGCGGTTGCCGAGCGGCTGGGCGACGAGGGCAAATCCCCTGTGTACGCAGCCGTCGATGGCCGTCTTGCAGGCGTGTTTGCGGTTTCCGACCCAATCAAGCCCTCTACGCCAGCCGCAATCTCGGCGTTAAAGACCATGGGTTTCAAGGTCGCGATGATTACTGGAGACAATCGCCGTACCGGCGAGGCGATTGCTCGCAAGCTGGGCATTGATGAAGTCCTTGCAGAAGTACTGCCTGACGCCAAGGTAGAGGCGGTCAAGCGCTTGCGGCACGAACACGGCCCCGTAGCCTTTGTGGGTGATGGCATTAACGATGCTCCCGCTTTGGCCGAGGCCGATGTAGGGCTGGCTATTGGTACGGGTACCGACATTGCCATAGAGGCTGCAGATGTAGTCCTGATGTCGGGAGACCTGGCCGGGGTTCCCAATGCCATCGCACTATCGAGGGCCACCTTGCGCAATATACGCCAGAACCTGTTCTGGGCGTTCGCTTACAACGTGGCCTTGATTCCCGTGGCGGCTGGTGCTTTATATCCGGCTTACGGACTCTTGCTCTCGCCCGTTTTTGCCGCCGGCGCAATGGCGCTTTCCAGTGTGTTCGTTCTTGCCAATGCCCTGCGGCTGCGGCGCTTCAAACCGGCGCTTTAGTCGGGGACAGGGGTATAGCCGGCCTGCGCAATGGCTTCACTGACGGTGCGGGCATCGGCTTGTGTCTGGACCCGCACTGTGTGCTGCTCGAGCTCTATCTCAACTTTTGAGTCGGGGGCGGCCTCTTTGATGGCCCGTGTGACAGCACCTACACAGTGGTTGCACGTCATATCTTCGACTTTGAATTGCAGCATGGTGTTGCTCCGAATCAGAAAAAGGTACGCTTACGATACACCTTGCCATTGTGGCAAGGTCAATACTTGAAAGACGCCATGGCAAGCATGAATATTGGCAAGGCAGCAGGCGCCTCGGGCCTGTCGGCAAAAATGATACGCTACTACGAAAGCATCGGCCTCATTGCACCCATGGCCAGAAGCTCTTCGGGCTACAGGTTGTACTCGCCCGCCGATGTTCAGACTTTACGATTCATAAAAAGGGCGCGTGATCTGGGCTTTTCCCTGGAGCGCATCCAGCTTCTGGTCGGGTTATGGAATGACAAGCAGCGTAAAAGCCAAGATGTGAAGCGGTTGGCCAGACAGCACATCAAAGAGCTCGACCAGGACATCGCCAAACTGCAAAGCATACGCTCGCAGCTACAGCATCTGGCCGATTGCTGCCAAGGCGACAGCCGGCCCGATTGCCCCATTCTCGATGACCTTTCCAGTGCAATGGCTCTTCCCGATCCTCCCCGTGCGCCGGTTTCGACTTCGTCATCGGCCGATTAATAAAGAAGGCAGACAATGGGCTTACTTATTGAAGGTCAATGGAGTGACCAGTGGTACGACACGAAATCGACGGGCGGCAAGTTCGTTCGAACTGAGGCGCAGTTCAGAAATTGGGTTACCCCCGATGGCGCTCCGGGCCCTTCGGGGGCTGCGGGTTTCAAGGCCGAACCGGGCCGCTACCATCTTTATGTATCCTTGGCCTGCCCGTGGGCGCACCGAACTCTTATCTTCCGCAAACTGAAGGGCCTGGAAGACATGGTGGGGCTATCGGTGGTCAATCCCTATATGGGGCGACAGGGCTGGGCCTTTGAACCGGCCGAAGGCGTTGTGCCGGACCATGTAAATCAAGCCCGTTATGTGCATCAGCTGTATACGCTGACGGAGCCGCAATATACCGGTCGCGTCACTATTCCCATACTCTGGGACACAGAGCGCCGGGTCATTGTCAGCAACGAGTCGTCCGAAATTATCCGTATGTTCAACAGCGCATTTGACGGTGTGGGGGCTCAGCCGGGCGACTACTACCCGGTCGATCTTCGAGCTCAAATTGACGAGATCAACCAATTCGTCTACACGCGAATCAATAACGGCGTGTACAAAGCCGGTTTCGCCACTACACAAGAAGCTTATGAAGAAGCTGTGACCGATTTGTTCGAGGCACTCGAGAAGGTCGAGCGGCGCTTGCTTAAGCAACGTTATCTGACGGGCTCGCGTCTTACAGAAGCCGACTGGCGGCTTTTCACGACGCTGGTGCGATTCGATCCGGTCTATGTGGGGCACTTTAAGTGCAACATCAAGCGACTGGTCGATTTTCCGGCACTATGGGGTTTTACTCGCGAGCTGTACCAGCACCCCGGGGTAGCGGAGACGGTGAATTTCTCGCATATCAAGCAGCACTACTATCGGAGTCACCCCACCATCAATCCCAGCGGGGTCGTTCCAGTTGGGCCGATCCTGGATTGGAACGCCCCCCACCAGCGGGAAGTCGTACAGGCCAAGGCCACGGTGTAGCGGTCACGCCAACAGCGGGCGCAGACGGCACACGGATTGCTTCCTCCTGTTTTGTCTTTCAGCAGGAGCATCCATGGAAACTGTCTCGGATTTCATGTTGACTCGCTTGTCCGAGTGGGGAATCAAGCGAGTCTTCGGTTACCCTGGAGACGGAATCAACGGCCTCATGGGCGCATTCGCTCGCACTGCTGCGCCCATGGAGTTTGTGCAGGTGCGGCACGAGGAAATGGCCGCGTTCATGGCCTGCGCGCATGCAAAATTCACCGGACAGGTCGGGGTCTGCTTGGCGACTTCCGGCCCGGGCGCCATACACTTGTTGAACGGTCTGTACGATGCGCGGCTAGACCATCAGCCGGTAGTCGCGATAGTTGGGCAGCAGGCACGTTCAGCCATTGGGGGCGATTACCAGCAGGAAGTCGATCTGGCGAATCTGTTCAAGGACGTCGCCCGGGACTTCGTTCACGTTGCCAACAGCCCAACACAAGTTCGACATCTGATTGACCGCGCCATGCGAATTGCCATGGAGCGCCGCACTGTGACGGCCATTATTGTTCCAAACGACGTGCAGGACTTGCCCGCTGTGCCGGTGCCGCCTCGCGAACATGGCACAGTTCGGACCGGCATCGGATATACCCACCATGCCAACGTACCAGATGCGGCCGGACTGTCGCATGCGGCAGATATCATCAATAGCGGTGAACGTCCGGCCATCCTGGTCGGCGCGGGTGCTCTACACGCCACCACAGAAATCATGCGGATTGCCGAACTCACTGGTGCAGGGGTGGCGAAAGCGCTTCTTGGGAAGGCGGCGGTGTCCGATGAGTTGCCCTATGTTACTGGCGCCATCGGTCTGTTGGGCACGCAGCCGAGCTGGCAGATGATGAATGAGTGTGACCGTCTGCTGATGGTCGGCACGTCTTTCCCTTACGGAGAGTTCCTGCCGCCCGAAGGCAAAGCGCGCGCGGTGCAGATCGATCGTGACGGCCGTAAGCTGAACCTGCGCTACCCGGTCGAAGTGGGACTGGTTGGCGATAGCAAAGCCACCCTGCAGGCGCTGATTCCCTTCCTGGAGCAAAAACATAACGCCAGCTGGCGCAAGCGTATTGAGGATAACGTTGCCGACTGGTGGAAGAAGATGGAAGCCCGGGCAATGATTGAGGGGAAGCCGGTGAACCCTCAACGAGTCTTCTGGGAGCTGTCTCCTCGTTTGCCCGATAACAGCATCGTCACATGCGATTCGGGGTCGGCCGCTAACTGGTTTGCCCGAGACATCAAAATGCGTCCCGGCATGATGGCATCCTTGTCGGGTGGGCTGGCCACCATGGGTTGCGGTGTTCCGTATGCGCTTGCCGCAAAACTGGCCTATCCCGATCGTCCGGTATTTGCGCTGGTGGGGGACGGTGCGATGCAGATGAACGGCATCAACGAGCTCATCACTATCGCCGATACATGGACTCACTGGAGCTCGCCGACTTTGGTCGTCGCCGTTTTGCATAACGGAGATTTGAACCAGGTGACCTGGGAGCAGCGCGCAGCCGGCGACCCGCGCTTCGAAGATTCACAACTGCTGCCTGAATTCGATTATGCTGGGTATGCCGAGTTGCTTGGTCTGCGCGGGGTCAAAGTCACTTCCACGGCCCAAGTAGTGCCCGCCTGGGAGGCGGCAATGCATGCTGATCGGCCGGTTGTTCTTGAAATCATTACCGACCCAGAAATCCCGCCGGTGCCGCCGCATGTGCCGTTCAAGCAGGCCACCGCCTATCTTCAATCGTTGCGTCGCGACTCAGCTCGGTCTGCGGTTCTGCGAGCAACCATACAGCAATGGTGGGCACGATGAAACCGTTCAAGAAAGTCGCGCAATCTTGTGTTGATTCCAGCCGAAAGCGCTTGTCCGCGCGGCGGCCCTGGCCCTTTTATGCGGCAGCGGCCAGACCTAACGCCGGCGCCACCCTGGCAAGCTCCCATGTGAAGAATGCGCCGCTGTGCGTCCCCACGATGGCGGCGCCTTGTATTAGCGAGAAATCATAGGAGTCCGGCATGACACGAAGTAGTTCCAGTAGCTCGGCCGACGCGGCAAGAGGCAACAACTCAAACAACCCGGGCGGTGCCCCAGACCACACATCGCCCGATTCGCCAAATCAAAATCCACGACAAACACCGGAGCGAAATCCGCGTCCGCCTGACAGCATTCCCAACCTCATCCCGGGGGTCGATCCCCAACAGACGCCCGGGATAGACCATGTACCCGCCGAGAATGATCAACCAGGCTCAACCCAGGAGAACAGCGTATGAACAACGATTATATGAATGACGATATGGGCACCGACACAGGTAGCCGTCCCTCGCAAAGCGAAGTCAAGGCCAGCATGCAGCAGTTGATTGCCAGTGCCGAAGAGTTGCTGCGCACAACCGCCAGCTATAGCGGCGCCGAGATTGAGGCGGCCCGCGGTCGCTTGAAGCAGCAAATGGAAGTGGCCCAAGAGCAAATGGGCAACTACCGCGAGGTCGTCAAGGACAAATACCACGAGATGTGCGAACGGACCGAAGAATGTGTGCGCGAGCATCCCTGGAAGGCCTTGGGGGTGGCAGCATTAATTGGTCTGATCATCGGCAAGAGCATGGGGATGAAGGAGTCCCGCCGATACTAAGCGCCTCTGAAGTTGGTAAAGCAGTGGTTGGCTTTGCCACACGCGGTCTGCATTAAAAAGCGGGGAGGTTTCCCCGCTTTTTTGGTTGATTACCTGAGCCTATTTCGGGTTGGCTGGCCGGATCCGCATATCGTTTCGCACTTCCTTCACGCCTTCCACACTTCGGGCCGCTTGCACGGCTCGGTTGGCGGCCGCTTCTGAATCGGCAAACCCACTCAGCTGCACCACGCCTTCAAACACTTCGACCTGAATGGTAGAGGAGCGCAAGTCCGGAGCGGTTACTAGCGCCTCTTTAACACTCGCTTCCGTCACTTTGTCGTTTGCATATTGGGCGGTGCTGCGTCGACCGTCTTGAGCCGCGCATGCTGAAAGCGCTCCGGCCAAGACGAGAATGCCTATGTGTTTGCATAGGGTGGACATCTGCATATGGACTCCTTGTGATAGCGCCTGCCGATTGCAGGCAAGCGGGTCAAAGCAAGAGCTGTGCCCGTTTGGTGGGCGAGTCGCTCCGGGCACGAGGCTTGCACAGATTAGCCACGGAGTACTTATGTGAGGAAAGCGGTATGAGCAAAGCGCCCGATTCGAAAGATCGGCCCAAGAAACCGGCCGAGGAACACGCCACTCGTAAAAGTGGGCGATGGGGCGCTGAGGAGCCGTCGTATGGCCGTGCCCCGCCAGCACCGTACGAGAAAGTGGCCAAGCGCCCTAATCCCGAGGGCCCGGAGTATGAACAGGGCGGCGCATACCCCGGCGGCGACTATCCGGATGGGCCTCGCACCGATGCCGCGCCCCCCAACCCGGGGCGTGAGGCCTTGGACGCGGGACCGTTGGATGCTCGGCCCAATGTAACCGAGAAGGAAGACAATCATGGATCCAGTACACGACAAGAAGACAGGGCAAAACCAGGAAGAGGAGCGACGCAAGAAGACGGAAGGTAAGGAAACTGAACATGGTCGAACGGTTGCAAACCGTCCGGCAGACCCGAACCGTCTCGCATCCAAAGGGAATTTCCCGCCAGGAGTAGACGCGGACGAAGTTCGCGACCCCGGGCGCATGGACAACGAGCTGGAACGCCCCGAGGACGAAAAATAATTGCCCTGATTTCTCGGGCTGGCGCAACGAAGACTACTAATCTTTAAAGGCGTCAATCATCGCCTTTTTCAAGGTCTTCCGTTGGCCCGCATAGCCCTCCCAAGGATCTGGACGGGAAGTGTAGAAGCGCAAGACGTTTCTCAAATTGAATAAGTCGCTTCTCAAATCCTGGTCGGGGCTTAAATCTTCCCACGATAGCGGCACTGATACAGGTGCACCTTGGCGAGCGCGCAGCGAAAACGCACTAACCGCCGTAGCGCCATTGCCATTGCGTAAATAATCGACGAAGATCCGGTCCTTGCGCCGAGCCTTGGACACCGTTGCGGTGAATCGATCCGGCATTAAGCTCGCCAAGTGCGAAGCGAGGCCACGCGCAAAGGCCTTGACCGTGTCCCAATCATGGGTGGCTCGAAGCGGAGCCACCAAATGCAGGCCCTTTCCACCCGTCGTCTTAAGAAAAGGTGTGAGGCCGGTTTCTTGCATCAAGGTTCGGGCCAGCAGGGCCGCCTCCACAATGGTTTTCCAGCTTACATTCGGGTCCGGGTCCAGGTCCAGTGTGATGCGGTCGGGTCTGTCTATTTTTGGCATGCGGGAGCCCCAGGTGTGGAATTCAATCACACCGCGCTGGGCCAGCGCTGCTGCTCCCAAAGGGTCTGTGATGATGACGTCGCCCTCGTCCCGTGAGACTCCTTCCGGCAAAGAGCCTGGCAAGTGCTTTTGAAAGAAGCACGTGGACTGTGTACCGTCAGGGCAGCGGAGCAGGGCGATATGGCGACCCTCAAGGTGGGGAAACATGAGATCAGCCACGGCTTCGTAGTACTCGACCACCTCACGCTTGGTAATATCCGGTGCACGAAAGACCAGGCGCTTCGGGTGGCTAACTCTCGTACTTCCAACGAGCGGGCCGTCGTTTCTGGACGCGACATGCGATGGGTCGACGATAGAGGTCCGTTCGGCGTCTTTGCTTCCCGCCTCGGTCTTCGATTTTGCGGTCTTTTTGCCCGTGGTCGGTGGTGGTTCGGAGGCGGACTCGGGCACAACGTCGCTCGGCGGCTTGTCTTCGCGCAAGCCTCTAAAAGAAGCTTGTCGCAGCAATTTTTCTTCAGTCCACCCTGCGTACTCGACGTCAACGACCAGTTCAGGTTGAACCCATTGAATGACTTCCGATTTACTGCTTCGGCTAAAGCGGCCTTTTCCGCTGGGCAGCGACTCAAACGGGCTCTCATCGATATGGCGTGTCTTCAACAAATCGTGAATGCTTTTGAGCGTGGCTGTTGAAAAGCCGGTGCCAACCCGCCCCGTATACCGCAGTTGCTTGCCTTCCCATAAGCCAAGTAGCAATGAGCCGAAATGAGAGCGAGAGCCGGATCCCGACGTGTATCCGCCCACAACAAACTCCTGCCTGGGGCGACATTTCAGTTTCAGCCAGTTCATATTGCGCCCGGCCGCATACGGCGCGTCGAGCTTCTTGCACAACAAGCCCTCCAGGCTCAGTCGACAGGCTTCCGTCCAGGCGGCGTTGCCTTCAGTCGCATCAGCAACTGGCAGGCGTTGTGTGAGCATAATGGGCGCGTCGGGCGGCACTTCTGCCAGCACTGTCTCGAGCAGCGCTTGACGTTCTGCCAGCGAGCGGCGCCGCAAGTCGTGTCCATTCCAGAAAAGCAGGTCAAAGGCGACGAAGACGAGGTGTTCGGCCTTGCCATCAAGAGCTTGTTGCAGCGCCTGGAAATTCGATACCCCATGCTCGTCAAAAGATACTACTTCGCCATCCATCCACCCGTTGCCAAGTTTCAACTGACTGATACCATGGGCCAACTTGGACATCCGTGTGGTCCAGTCATTGTCGTTGCGGCTAAGCAAAACCACGTTGTCATTTTCTAGCCGGCAAAGAATTCGGTACCCATCGTATTTCACCTCGTACGACCAGTCTCCGCCGACTGGCGGGCGGCTGACAAGCGTCGCCAACTGCGGGCTGAGGCTTTGTGGCAGCCGCGCCTTGCCCCTTTTCTTCAAGATATTCTCGTCGAAGGCAGTATCGGCCGAAACCTCGGCAGCAGAAACGTCCTCTGCAGACGAGGAGCCGTTCCCCGGCGAAGAACCTGTCTTTTTCTTTGCTTTCGGCTTGTCCTTGGCTGCCTTGATTGGCTCCTTTTCGGCGTCATAACCCGGAACGGCAAATTCGTCTTCGAGCTTTCGGAGCAGCCACTGATTATCTTCTTTGCTTGTCCTGAGCAACACCCAGGCGCCACCGAGCCGTCCTCCGCGTAGCCAGAAATGCAGGTGGCCCTTGGCAAGAGCCTTCACTGGGTCCCCCTTCGGCTCCCACTGGCCAGCATCCCAAATGTCGACATGGCCGGCCCCATACTGCCCGGCAGGAATATCGCCCTCGAAACCGCCGTACTCAATGGGATGATCTTCGACGTGGACTGCCAGCCGCTTGACCGAAGGGTCCATTGAAGGCCCCTTGGGAACCGCCCAGCTCACAAGAACCCCATTCAGTTCCAGTCGGAAGTCGTAGTGCAGTCGCCTGGCTTCGTGCCTTTGGATGACGTAGGTGAGTACTTGATCGTCTCTGACACCAGACTGTTCGGACCCGGACGGCTCGGAGGTCACATCAAAGCGACGCTTATTTCGATATTCTTTTAAGCTTGTATTCAAGCGGCCCTCCGATCAGCCGGTCTTGCGCCGGCCACCGGTGGAAGAATTGCTCGCCGTCTTTCGTGCCGTAGAACTGCGTGTGGACTTGGTGGCGGCCTTGCTCTTCGTAGCGGCAGTGCTACTACTACGCGCGGACTTTGCTCCGCTGCTCTTCTTTGCAGCCGTAGCCGTCTTGCGAGTGGCTGATTTAGGACTGGAGCTGGTCTTAGAGGACCCGCTACGCTCCTCAATGCTGCGTTTCAGCATGGACATCAGATCGATGACCTTGGCCGGTGCACGGCCCTCGGAATCGGGATCCGGCTCTTCCAAGGTATGGGTTTTTCCTGCCTCGATTTTGTCTTCTATGGTTCGCAATAGATCTTCCCGATACTCGTCCTTGTACTGTTCGGGGTCCCAGTCCTGGGTCATGTCTTCTACAAGGCGGGTCGCCATTTGCAGTTCGCGCTTGGCCGGAGCGTGTTCGCCTTTGCCTTCCGGGAGGTTCAGATCACCGATGTCGCGAATCTCGTTTGCATAGCGCATGGTCACCATAAGCAAGACGTCGTCCAAAGGCATAAGGGCGGCAAGGTGTTGTTTGGTGTGCAAGACCACTGAGGCAATGGCTAACAAGCCGCTGTCCCTGAGCACTTCGCGAAACAGGACATAGCCTTTTTCGCCCCGTCTATCTGGCGCAAGGTAATAGGGGGTATCAAAGTAATAGATGGGGACCTGGTCCCGGTCAACGAAATTCAGGACATCTATGGTTTGCGTCGCGGCAACGTTGGCGCGGCGAAAGTCCTCGTCGTTGAGAAAAACGTAATCGCCTTTCTCGTATTGGTAACCCTTGACGATGTTCTCGGCTTCAATGGGTTTGCCTGTCCTCTTGTTGATTCTTTGGTAGCCCACCGGCGAGTTGTCACGCTTGTCTATCCAGTCGAAATCCAGGCGCTGGGACTGCGTTGCCGGGTGGACCACAATGGGGACGTTAACCAAGCCAAACGATATGGCGCCTTTCCAGATGGTGCGCGGCATGATGGACTCCTGCGTTTACCTGGAGCGAAGCAAAAGGCGTACCTACTGAGGAAGTGGGGCCGTAGTCGACTTTCTTTTGCGCCTGCGTTGCGCCTTGAGAAAGGCGAGGAAGCGCCGTTCCGCGGAACGAAGCTCACTGGGCGCGCGAGTTTCGACGGGTGCAGGAAGTGTCCCGTCTAAATACGCTTCTATTACGGAGGGATGGATATAGCATGCGCGGCACACGGCCGGGGTGTTGTTCAAGCGCTTGGCCACTTGCTTGACCACTTCGACCACCGCTTTCTGACGATTGTTGGCGTCAGCGTAATCCTTCTGCAGAGACGAGAAGGCATAGACTGAACCGGCCCAAGTCCTGTAGTCCTTGGCGCTAAAGTCGCCACCTGTCACTTTTTTCAAGTAGTTGTTGACCGAATGAGAGGTGACGGCATGCAGGCGGCCATCGCTGCCTCGGTAGTTGAAAAGCTGCTGGCCCGGCAACTCCATGCAGCGCTTTACGATACGAGCCAGCCTGGCGTCCCGTACCGTTACATCGTGCCGAACGCCACTTTTGCCCCGAAAGCATAAGCGCAGTTCGTTGCCCGATACTTTGGCATGACGCCGCTTCAGGGTGGTGAGGCCATAGGATTGATTTTCGAGGGCATATTGCCGCGTGCCGATGCGGATGTGGGTGACTTCAAGAAGGCGGACCACCACGGCAACCACCTTGTCGGCATCCAGCCGACGGCGGGTGAGGTTTTGACGTACAGCGCGACGTATCCGCGGCAGGGCTTGTCCAAATTCCAGCAAACTTTCGTATTTGTTTTGGCCGCGCTGCTGCGCCCAGGCCGGATGATAGCGATACTGTTTGCGCCCCCGGGCATCTCTACCCGTGGCCTGCAAATGGCCGTTGGGGTCTGGGCAGATCCAGACGTCTCGGTACGCGGGCGGAATGGCCAGCGCCTTGATGCGCTTTAAAGTGGCCGGGTCTGTGATACGGCGCCGGCTGGCATCGTAATAACAAAAGCCCGATGCGGTCCGCCGCCGGCGTATGCCCGGCTGCACATCACTCACATAGCGCAGCTCGTCGCACTCAGGCAAAACCTCGGGCACCGACTTTACGGGCGATGACCGGCGTTTCCCTTTGGGCGCGTCTGCTGGTCACGGCCCGTCCCGACCTGAGTGGGGTGGCCTTCTTTTTTGCTCCGGTTCTGATGACTGCCATGGCTGCGCTGTTCCTCGCGGGACGTGTCGTCACGCTGCGCATCCGATTGACCTTTGTCTTTGTCTTGCTTGCTCATGTTCCTTGCTCCTTGCTGCTAAGGCGGGGTGATACGGAACCGCGGGGTTCCTCTTGGTGTTCCTCTTCGTCGTCGTCCGCCAGGGAGGGGCTGCCTTCCCGACGGAAATGCGCTTCGAAGCCGAGGTAAGCCACCAGCGCGATGGATAGCGGTACGAGTCCGTAGACGACTCGGTACATTAATACGGAGGCCAGCACTTGATGTGCCGGTATTTGTCCGGCCAGCGAAGCGGTGAAAATGGCTTCGGTAACGCCCAATCCGCCGGGAATATGGGCAATGACGGCAGCGATACTGCAAAAAAGCAGGATGCTCAAAACAACAAAGTAATCGGCACGGCCTTCAAGCAGTAAATAGATGATGCCCGCCATAATGGTCCAGGAGACCATGGCCATCCCGCTTTGCAGCAAGGCGACCTTGCCGCTGGGCAGATCGATCGTCTGCCCTCGAAATGTCCAGCTACGACGCTTGGAGAATGTACAAAAGCCGAGGTAACTGGCGGCCGCTAGAAACATGCACAGCCCCACGAACTGCAGCAAGTTGCGGCCAATATCCCAAGTGCCCGGCAAGGGAATCACGTCTGCCATAAAGATCATCCCTGCCAGCCAGCCATAGCCGAGCCAGTTGGTAGCGGTGCTGAACAGGACGATGCGGGCCGCCTGGGCGCGCGCCAGGCCAAGCCGACGATACAACCGTAGGCGAACGGCAACCCCACCGACCAACACCCCCAGGTTTGTGTTCATAGCGTAACTGATCAGCGCCACGGCGACGACTTTCGGAGTGGGTAGCTGGTGACCGGTGTAGTGTCGGGCAAGGAGGTCGAAGCTGGAATAGGCGAGATACGCTCCGCAGGCCATGGCGAAGGCCAACACCAGAGTAGGTCCGTTGATATTGCGAGTTGCTTCGAGCACGGCCATCCAGTCGAGGCGCCGCGCCAGATTGAATAGCAGCACGACTACAGCGACGATGACGATGCCGGTTGTTACCCGCATCACCAGTGACCACCACGAGCGCTTTGACCCTACTGTCGAAGGAGCCGTCATTACACTGTCTCCTCTTGGCCGGGTTCAGGGACATGGGTCGCAAGGTCGGTGGGCTGTATGGATTGCAGCCGGCCCTTATGTGCAGGCAAGCTGCCGGCCCAACGCGGTACACGTCTAAGCACATGAAAAACCACGACCCCGGTCCAGAACCGGCGCAACTTGCTGCCCGAGCGATGCTTTAAGGACACCTTGCGGCAATGGTTGGCAATAAGAGTCTCGAGGTTCTCGCACAGCTGCTTCGCAAAAGTCCGATCGTGAATGATGACATTGGCCTCAAGGTTCAGAGCCAGACTGAATGGGTCCAGATTGCTTGATCCGACTGTGGACCACACAGAGTCAATGCAGGCCACCTTGCCATGCAAAGGTCGGTCGCAATACTCGTACACCTGTACCCCGTTATCAGTCAGATAGTCGTACAACATACTGGCCGCCAGCTGAGCGACTCGCATGTCAGGTTCGCCCTGAAGGATCAAGCGAACGCGCACACCGCGCCGTGCCGCTGCGACCAGATCATGCAGCAAGCGGTATCCAGGAAAGAAATACGCATTGGCTATCAAGATATCGCGCTGGGCACGACGTATGGCAGACCTGTAGGCCCGTTCAATGCCCGTGGGGTGCTCGTCGTTGTCTCGCAAAATAAGCATGCCGCTCGCGTCCCCCGACGGTTGCGCGCTGCGCGTTGCACTTCGACGCCACCACCTGGCAGGCCTCACTTCCTTCAAGGCCTTCCGGGCGAATTCGGTGATGTCCGTGACCAAGGGGCCGCGTATCCGTACGGCGTAGTCCTGCTTGGCAGTGGGGCCGAAATCGCCCAGATGGTCAGCAGAAAAGTTGATGCCCCCAACAAAGGCCACTTGACCGTCTACGGTGACGATCTTGCGATGCATGCGGCGAAACAGGTTGACGCGAAAACCGAGAATTCGGGGACGGGGGTCGTATACGTGAAAGCGGACGCCCGCATCGAGCAGGCCTTGAATGAACTCAGGCGGAAGCGTATCGGTTCCATAGCCGTCCACCGTAACGTCGACTTGAACTCCGCGCCGGCCCGCCCGACTCAACGTTTCGCGCAGGGCCCGTCCGACTTTGTCATCGAAGAGTATGAAAGTTTCGATAATGACTTCGTCGCGCGCTCCATCAATGGCTTTGAACACGGCGGGAAAGTACTCCTCGCCATTTTCAAGCAGTTCGAATTCATTGTCCTGACGCCAGACCCAACTCATATGCTGATCTCCGCCGCTAATGGAAGGTGGTCCGATAACCTGGACCACGGGCGCCCCGATAAAGCCACCGGCTTGCATGCCTTCGCGTTACGTACATAGATGCGGTCCAGACGCAAGAGTGGCCACGTGGCGGGAAATGTCTTGGCCGGGCGGCCGTTCTCGGCTTGAAACACTTCTACAACCCCGCATTCGCGCAATGACCGGTTGGCCTGCAAGCGCCAATCGTTGAAGTCGCCGGCGATGATCACCGGGTCGTCCTCCGGAATGTGCCGCGAGACCAGCCGGCATAATCGTTTCATCTGCTCATGCCGGTGCCACTCGCGCAATCCCAGGTGCACGCATATGGTGTGAAGAGTCACTCCGGTGCCTGGCGGCCGGACAATGCAGTGCAGCATGCCTCTCGCTTCGTGCCGACTGACGGTCACGTCGTGATTTTTGTAAGCCTCGATAGGGTACTTGGAAAGTACGGCATTGCCGTGATGACCCGCCGGATAAACTGCGTTGCGGCCATATGCGAAATCGGACCAGATGGTGTCGGCCAGGAACTCGTAATGTGACACGTGGGGCCACCCCTTGAGTCGTGCGGCATGACGCCTGTGTTCGCCCAAAACCTCCTGCAGGAAGACTATATCTGGCCCCGTATTGCGTACCGCATCACGAAGTTCGTGAAGAATGAAGCGGCGATTGAAGGTGGTGAATCCTTTGTGTGCGTTGACAGTCAATACCTTTAGAGTCAGCGGAGACGCAGACGAGGCAGCCGACATTCAGAACTCCATATTAAAGATATTGGGCTCATGGCAAATTCCATACCTGCGACACGAACTGCTTAAGCAACGTGCTGCTGCCGAGCCACGCGCCCGGTCACCCTTGCACCAACCACCATTTCCGTAATCCAGTTGACGAGGATACTGGTGTACGCCTGCTGAGCCGCCTTGCTCGTCAACGCGTGGTCTGCGTCATCAAGAATGCGATGCGTGAGCGAGTGCGTGTCTTGAAACGCTGCCCGATAGTTCATGATGGTTGAATGCGGGATGAAATCGTCATGCTCGGCCTCAACCAACAGGACGTCGCCCCTGAATGCTCGGCACGCCGCCAGGGCCCGATTCTCATCGGGCGCTATGCGGGAGAGGCGGTAAGCGGTGAGCGCCTCGCGGTTCAACTGTCGCTTGGGCAGCATCCACTCGTCGTCGCGGTACAAGGCGGGCACATGTAAGGCGAGCCATTGCACCGACCGCAGTTGCGTCAAGATGGCAGCCAGGTAGCCTCCGTAGCTGCTTCCCACCACAGCTACTGCTGATGAATCGATGGCCGGATGAGATACCAGGCAGTCGTATGCCGCCATGACGTCGCGCAAGTTATCCTCACGCGACACTTTGGTCTGTTGTTCCGAGGTGGCTGCATGGCCGCGTAGGTCGAACGTCAGGCACACGCATCCCAGACCGGCGATGCCCCGCGCCCGCACCAGATCAAAGCGCTGGCTGCCTCCCCATCCATGCACAAACAGTACCCCAGGCACCTTGTTATGGGGCTCGAGAAATGTTCCCGCTATGCGTTGTCCCTCGACTGAAATGAACGTGGTTTCACTACGAGTCGCCATAGAAAGAAATCCCACCGTACTTAGTGATAAAACCGGTTTCCGTGTCCTCTCCGCGGAAGATCAGTTGTGTGTCGGGCGGAGGCGGCTGATGGGCTCCATACCTCTCGCAGGTAAAGGCGCGAACCGACTTGAGCTCCCGCGCACTTTGAAAAGCCTCGAGTGCGCAAGCCTCCGCCATGCTTGCACCGCCGGCGCGCCAAGACTGTTCCAGCACGCCGGCGCGTGTTCTTCCCTTTGAATCCCGACCTTGTGCGATGTCGTAGTTACGACGGGACGCGTACAAGCCGGGATAGCAGGCCATTGCTGCTCGATCATAAATAAGCGCCAACTGCACGGCCCGCCTCTCGTCTTCTTGCAGATTCAGTTGCAACAACGCTTCAAAATCGCCGCGGGCAAAGAAGAGTTCCGATCCGCCATAGACCAACTGCCCGGCGTTGTCCGGTGTCAGGCTCTGCGTGCCGACATAGGTCGCAATGAGGTTCGCGACGTTCACCCGCCCGACGCTGAAGGTTTTGACGTCTTCCAGATGCTCTTCGAGTACCAGGCCGCATTCGGTCAGATCAACCCGATTCAGAGCCTCCAACCCCGCCTCGAGATCAGGAAGGTCATCCACCAATGTCTGGCCGCGGCCGCCCGAGGCGCGAACCGGCTTGATGCGTATAGGCCCCTCGCGGAGCAACAACGCGCCCGCGCGACGTGCGTCTTCCATGGAAAAGACCGTGTAGCCGCGCAACACAGCGCGCTCGACCTTTCTATGGAAATCGCGGGACCATCCTTCCGGAGCTGCCGCCGTCGGCTCCAGCAAACCGTGAGTGATCGCCTTGGTTGCAACAAAGCTGTAGGGCACGACGCCGCCGAATAGGTCGTCGTCAGTATGAATATCGGTCAACTGCGTTTCGCCTGCTTGACGGCCGCCCGTGACCAAAGTGCGAGAAGGCACGTAATAGACGGCGTCTACCGTCGCTCGCATGGCCGGCTCGTAGTTGGCCAGGAACTCGGTTCCCAGAAGGCGGGCCAGACGTCGGGCCAGGCACTGCTGCGAGACGACTTCGTGAAGAGGTGCATTGTCCCTATACGGAAAAGCCGCCGTCACCCGCGCTACGCTTTTCCGCCGCGATAGACTGGTGTCAGTCATGATGTGGCATCTCCGTGACCATGTTTGCCGGCAACTCGCAACCGCCGTGCCCAACTAGTTCTCGGGTATGGAAATTGCTAAAGCACTCGACTTATAGAACAAGAACATAAGCAGGAGAAGCACATGAAACAATCAAGACGCGGCGCGCTGGCCTCTGCCATGGAGGAGCCTGCAGGCGTTCGCGACCCGAGTACACAAGCTTTACGAAGCGTGGCGCGCTGGCCAAGGGGACGCGCCGCCCTGTCCCCGGCTCACTTGGTGGCGGGGTGCGCATGGCTGAAGGTAAGACGTTGGAAGAAAGCGTTGGTGCTCTGAAGGGACGAGTAGCGCAGGCAACCTGCCCACTGATCTCAACCATTCCTGTCAGGGCGCAGGAGTGTCAAGAGAAATTGGAGAAGGAGTGACCGGATGACTTTCGATGCGCTGATTCTCTCGCGAATCCTCTTCGGCTTCACCATCTCCTTTCATATCCTGTTTCCTGCCATTACCATAGGACTGGCCAGTTATCTCGTTGTTCTGGAGTTGTGCTGGTTACGGACCCACAACACCGTCTATCGCGATCTCTATCATTTCTGGATGCGAATCTTTGCCGTTAATTTCGGCATGGGTGTCGTGTCCGGTGTCGTGATGGCCTATCAGATTGGCACGCATTGGAGTCGGTTCTCCGATTTTGCCGGAGGTGTGACCGGTCCTTTGCTTACCTATGAGGTATTGACGGCGTTCTTCCTGGAGGCGGGCTTTCTGGGTGTCATGTTGTTCGGCTGGAAGCGCGTCGGTAACGGTCTGCATTTTTTCGCCACATTGATGGTGGCCCTGGGTACCTTGCTGTCGGCCACGTGGATACTGGCATCAAATAGCTGGATGCAGACTCCCCAAGGCTACGAAATTGTTAACGGACAGGTTGTGCCGGTGGATTGGCTGGCGGTTATTTTCAACCCGTCTTTTCCGTACCGACTCGTGCACATGAGCTTGGCGGCCTTCCTGGCCACCGCGCTTCTCGTGGCCGCATCGGCGGCGTGGCACATGCTTCGTGGGAACAGCAGCCCACTGGTGCGCAAGATGATGGTCATGGCGCTGGGATTTCTGCTTTTCGTGGCTCCTATCCAGGCGGTCGTGGGCGACCTGCACGGTTTGAACACGATGAAGCATCAGCCAGCTAAACTCGCTGCCATCGAGGGGCATTGGGAAAACGAACCGGGTGCGGGCGTACCATTTACTCTCGTTGCCTTGCCCGACATGGAAGAGGAGAGGAACCGGTACGCTATTGAGATACCTCGCCTGGGCAGCTTGATCCTGACCCATAGTTGGGACGGCCAATTCCCGGGCCTGAAAGAATTTCCTCCCGAGGACAGGCCCAACGCCACGGTGGTATTCTGGACCTTTCGGATCATGGTGGCCCTGGGTCTGCTGATGATCGTGCAGGGCATCTGGGGGCTGGTGGCCTGGCGCCGTCGTGGTATTGAGCGGTCGAGGGGCTTGCTGAGGTTCTCGGTCTGGATGGGACCAGCAGGTTTGCTTGCCCTGCTTATGGGCTGGTTTACCACTGAAATTGGCCGTCAGCCCTGGGTAGTGTATGGACTCATGCGTACTGCGGACGGCGTCACCCCGCACAGCGCCGGAGAAGTCGGCTTGACGCTGTTTTTGTTTGTCGTCATCTATTTTGTCGTGTTCGGAGCCGGCATCGTCTACATATTGCGGCTGATTCGAAAGGGGCCGCAAGCGGACGAGGGCGCTCACGCCATTCCCGGCGGGCCTGGCGAACGCAGGACTCCGGCTCGCCCGCTCTCGGCCGCCCCAAGCCGTCAAGGCGTCAGTACGGCTTCACGTTGAGGACGCTTACCATGGGCTTTGATCTTGCTTTTGTGTGGGCCGTTATTATTCTTTTCGGCGTCCTCATGTACGTCATCATGGACGGGTTCGATCTGGGTATCGGAATACTCTACCCGTTCTTCCCCGAACAGCACGACAGGGACGTCATGATGAACACGGTGGCGCCCGTTTGGGACGGCAACGAAACCTGGTTGGTTTTGGGTGGGGCGGGGCTGTTCGCCGCCTTTCCCCTCGCGTATTCGGTGATCTTGCACGCGCTGACTTTGCCGCTGATTTTCATGTTGCTGGGCCTGATTTTCAGGGGCGTGGCTTTCGAGTTTCGCTACAAGGCCGAAGACGCGGCCCGCCATTGGTGGGATAAGGCGTTTATCTTTGGTTCTGTCAGTGCTACGTTCTTCCAGGGAGTGACTCTGGGCGCGTTCATCGAGGGTTTCCCCGTCGAAAACCGCATGTTTGTCGGTGGATCGCTAGACTGGATAGCACCTTTTCCTCTGTTTACCGGCGCCGGCCTGGTAGTGGCATACGCTTTATTGGGATGCACCTGGCTTATTGCCAAGACCGACGGTATTCTCCAACAGCGCATGCGGACAGTAGCCAGGCCGCTTATTTTTATTCTGCTCGCCGTTATCGTCGTTATCAGCATTTGGACGCCCCTGGCTCATAGTTCCATCGCGCAACGCTGGTTCAGCTTTCCCAACATTTTATGGTTTTCACCGGTGCCGGTGCTGGTGGCGGCTACAACGTGGGCCCTCTTGCAGTCGTTGAAGCGCGAGACGCACAGTTTGCCGTTTGTACTGACGCTTGTGCTGATTTTTCTCGGATACACCGGCCTTGGAATCAGCATATGGCCCAATGTCATCCCCCCTGACATTTCGATATGGGAAGCGTCCGGGCCGCCGCAAAGCCAAGGTTTCACACTTGTCGGCGCTTTGTTTATTATTCCGATAATACTTGCCTACACGGCTTGGTCTTATTATGTGTTTAGAGGCAAAGTGCGCGCCGGCGAAAACTTCTACTGATGCAATTGAAACCTGACGCCACTTCCTCCAACCCGCCGCGAGGCCGCCTATGGCTACGCCGGATTGCCTGGTTGGCGGTCTTTTGGTTAGGCGGTGTCGCCGCCGTCGGCCTGCTAGCCTACGGCTTGCGGTTCATCGTGAATATTGCTGGCGCTTAATGTCTGGCACTTGCATACCCACTCTTATAAGTGCACTAAATGCCATATTTGGTCATTTAGGCGTATAACCTCGCCACACTCTCAACATGCTCAATACAACGAAGTCTCTTGGTCATTCCCCAGCGGCGCATGAATTGGGGCGCGCCATTGTCAAGGCAGCGCCTACTGACGCCAGTGTATTGCTCGTCGGAGAAAGCGGCACCGGTAAGGAGGTCGTTGCCCGAGCCATACACGAGCGCAGCAACCGCAAGGACGCTCCTTTCGTCGCGGTCAATTGCGGCGCTATTACACCCTCGCTGGCCGAAAGCGAACTTTTCGGCCACGAAAAGGGCAGTTTTACAGGCGCCTCCATGACCACTGCCGGCTGTTTTGAGCGCTCGCACCTGGGCACACTGTTTTTAGACGAAGTCACAGAAATGCCTTTGTCCATGCAGGTGCAACTATTAAGGGTGCTCGAAAACGGTACGTATCACCGGGTCGGGGGCACCGAAGAGCTGAAGGTCGATGTGCGCATCATCGCTGCCACCAACCGAGATCCCAAAGAAGCTGTGGAAAGCGGTCGATTTCGCTCAGACCTCTTGTACCGCCTCGCCGTGTTCCCCATCAGGGTACCGCCCCTGCGTGAGCGCAAAGCCGACATCTCTTATCTGGCGCAGCGCTTCCTGGACGAGCTCAACGAGCAAGAAAACACCAAGAAGCGGTTTGCACCGCAGAGCATCGCCCGGCTCGAAAGCTCAAGCTGGCCCGGTAATGTGCGCGAGCTGAAAAACACGGTGACGCGCGCTTTTATTCTTTCAGAAGACGAAGTCGATATTGCCGCGCCCGGAGCGCCTGCGATCAGCGCACCCGAAGTCCAGCAAGGCGTATTGAAAATTGCGGTGGGAACGCCGCTTACGGAGGCCCAGCGCGCCATCATTATGGCGACTCTGGATCATTTCTCGGGCGATAAGCGTCGCACAGCTCTTGCCTTGGGTATTAGTCCCAAAACGCTATATAACCGCCTGGAAGAGTTTCGTAAGCACGGCTATGTCGGTGCCTGACAAGAATAATGCTTCAGAGCCCCTAGCCTTGGAGCCGTTTTTCGAACAGAACGCGGGCATCGATTGCTGGCTGAAGTGTAATATCGACTGACCGCCGCCCTGTCGTGATCAGGGCGGCGCGCTTGGCCTATAGCCAGTTCAAAACCACCTTATTCACGCCATAGCCTGCAAACAGCAAACAGGCAAACAACATGGCCGCAAGCAAAAGGGGCCTGGCTCCCGCCTGCCTCACCGCAGCAACGTGGGTACGTAAGCCTAACGCCGCCATGGCCATGGCCAAGAGCAGGGTATCCAACTGGATCAGCCAATTGGTCAGGGCGGCAGGCAGCCACTGAGTTGAGTTGATGGCGCTAGCCGCAATAAACAAAACGGCAAACCAGGGAATGACGACCTTGGCCTTAGAGTTGCCGGATCCACCCGTTCGCGCCAGCCCCGCCGAAAGCAGTAACAAAAACGGGGCCAACATCATGACGCGCAACATCTTTTCGATGACGGCTGTGGACTCGGCTACATCACTGACCGCCTTGCCGGCTGCCACAACCTGAGCGACTTCGTGCACCGTAGAACCGACAAACACACCAAACTGATGCTCGTTGAACCCTAAATAGGGGAATAGCAGGGGATACAAAAACATGGAGACGGTGCCAAAAACGACCACTGTCGCCACGGCCACCGTCACTTTATGCGACTCGCCCTTGACCACGGGGTTTGTGGCCACCACTGCCGCCGCGCCGCATATCGCGCTTCCCGCACCAATCAACATGGCAGTCTCGCGGTCCAGTCCCAGTAAGCGCGTACCGAGCACCAGTGCCAAGGCAAACACCAGTGCCACCATAACTGCCGCGATGACGATGCCGGCCAGGCCAATATCGGCGATCTCCTGAAAAGTAATGCGGAATCCGAAAAGTATGATGCCGGCACGCAGCAAAATGCCTTTGGAGAAATCGACCCCTGGGGAGGTGTAAGGGGCGAGTGCCGGGAAAACGGTGTTGCCCAACAGCATGCCAAGAACAATGGCCAGCGTTAATGCGCTTAGACCGCTTCCTTGCAGTACCGGCAGGCTCGACAGCCATATCGATGCGCCGGCGACAATTCCTACCAACGCCAGTCCCAGCCACCATGGCGGTTGGCGTAACACACTGAGATGACGACCGGGAATTGATGCGACGTGATTCATTACTGACTTATCCATTTCAGCGAGGACTTTAACTCCGGTAGTAATATGAGTCCAACAGCTTTTTTTCTTGAATCCATGAGTTAAATTCATGCCGCTCAATCTGCATCTTCTGCGCTTGTTCTTCGAGGTGGCGAATCACGGGAGTTTTTCCAGAGCGGCCGACGCCTTGTTCATCAGTCAGTCGGCTACGTCGAAGGGAGTGCGTCAGTTAGAGAATCAGCTCGGACTTCCTCTGATAGACCGGAGCCCTAAAGCACGCTCTGAGCGCGGCCTACGCCTTACCCCGGAGGGTCAGGCCCTATACGAGCACGCCCGGGGCATCTTCGCGCTTGAACGAGCGGCGGTGGACGATATGCAGGAGCGCCTTGGTCTGCTGCGCGGGTCCGTCACGCTCGGAGCCAGTACCACGGTGGCCGCCTACTGGCTTCCCCCGTACTTGGCCGCTTTTGCGAGGCAGTTTCCCCACATCGACCTTCACCTTAATGTGGGGAACACGCATCGCATCAGCCAAGGCTTGCTGGACTGTAAAGTGGACCTTGCTGTGGTGGAAGGGGCCGTGGAGCTCGAAGGGGTCGAATCGGAGTACTGGCGTAGTGACGGACTGGTCATTGTGGCGCCCAATACCGCCGATCTTGGCAACTGCAGGGCGGACGCCGAGCGATTGAGTGCGCATACCTGGTTGTTGCGTGAACCAGGCTCAGGCACGCGAGAGGCGGCCGAGCGGCTTTTGGAAGAGCAGCGTCTGAAGCCTGATCGCTGCATCGAACTGGGTAGTAATGAAGGCATCGCCCACTGCGTTGCGTTGGGCATGGGAGTGGCGCTCTTGCCGAGGGTAGTGGTTCAAGACTTGCTAGCGCTAGGCAAATTAAAGACAGTTGCCACTAGTGGCGATCAGGAATTCCAGCGTCCATTGTTTCGTCTGAGACGCGCCCGACGTCCGCTGTCGCCGGCCGCCCAGGCATTGTGTCAATTACTTGATGACAAGGACTTTGCTGGACGAGGCGCAAGGTAGAGAGCAGACCAGATGGCAGTCGAAAGCCAACGCGTAAACCGGGGCATCATGAATAAGTCAACAACCTCTGCACAAAAGGGCTTTTACCCGTGGAACTTTCGTCCACGCCCCGTCCACATTCTTGTAACGGGCCTGCTCATTACGGGACTCACCCTTTTTCTGCATAGGCTGTATCTGGGACTGAGCGCAAACGACGAGACGGTGACCGGGGCCTTGCTTGGCGGCGCAGCTGCCGCTGCGGCCACAGCAATAGGAACGCTGCCCATGCTGTACGCCCGGCCCCTGTCGCAACGGGTAGTAGACAGCTTGCTTGGCTTTGGCGCCGGGGTGATGCTGGCGGCCAGCTCCTTCTCGCTCATCCTGCCGGCGCTGACGGTGGCGCGCGACCAAGGAGCTGGGGGGTGGGGTGCAGGCGGCATAGTGGGTCTGGGCATCCTGCTCGGTGCTGCGGCATTGTTCGCCCTGGATCGCTCACTGCCTCATGAACATTTCGTAAAAGGGGTCGAAGGCGCTCGAAACAGGGCGGTGAAGAGGGCATGGCTGTTTGTTCTGGCGATTACCTTGCACAACTTCCCAGAAGGTCTGGCCATAGGGGTCGGCTTTGCGGGGCCGGATAAGCTGGGGGCGCAATCGCTTGCCTTAGGCATTTCCATTCAAGACATTCCCGAAGGCATGGTGGTCGCTGTCGCCCTGCGGGCCGCCGGTTACACGCGCGCCGTGTCCGCCGGGATCGGCGTGCTGACGGGTTTGATTGAGCCGCTTGCGGCGGTGATTGGCGTCTTTATCCTGGCGATCTCAAGCGCCTTGTTGCCATGGGGGCTTGCGGTCGCGGCCGGCGCCATGCTCTTTGTGATCAGCCACGAAATAATTCCGGAGTCACATCGCCAAGGTCACGAGTCGTTCGCCACGGGCGGGCTGATTCTTGGCTTTGTATTGATGATGTTACTGGATACCGCCTTGGGTTAGGGCGCAACGGCCTAACGGGGTCTGGGCGATGTGGTCAATCGCGCCCGCATCTGCGCTAATTGTGCTTCCAGCCCCTCGATGCGGTTAAGCAAGCTTAAGGCCAGGGCCAGCCCCTGGGCGTCAAGATCGAAGTCATCGCGCAGGCGACGTGCACGACGCGCCACCACAATGCATTCTGTATGGAAGTAATACCGGCCAGGATCCTGCCTGGTCGGTTGTATCACACCAACTTCGACAAGGTCGCGCAATTCGGCTTCGGTTAATCCGGACACCTCCAGCACGTGTTCAAACGAACAAAGGTCGCTGGCATTGAGCCATACCGCTTCTGTGTATTGGGCCATCATCGAACTCCTTTCAGGTGCGACCGCGGATCGAATCGCGACACCTTGGCCAATTGTTCAAATAAAGAGCGTTCCTCCGCGTTCAGCGTCGCTGGAACGACGATTTGAACCACGGCGAACTGATCCCCTTGTGGGCCGTTCACTCCGGTGGGCAGACCTCGTCCGGCCAAACGCAATTTCCTGCCATCAACCGTGCCAGCCGGTATCTGCATTTCAACCATTCCGCCCAAGGTAGGGACCTGGACGGTGGCCCCTAAGGCCGCCTCCCAAGGAGCCAGCGGCAAATCCATGTACACATCGTGTCCGCTTACACGATAGAGTGAGTGAGGGCGGACGCGCAACACTACATAGAGGTCGCCATTGGGACCGCCTTGAAGTCCAGGTCCTCCCTTGGCGGGCAAACGCAAGCGTTGACCTTCCGTTGCGCCTCTCGGGACCTGTATGCGATAGGTCTTCGCTGTTCGCCGCAACATGCCCTGCGCGTCGGGTTCTGGAACGTGTACGGTGAGGTCGGTTTCGGCTCCGGAGTAAAGCTGCTCTAAGGTGACTGGCAACTCTACTTCAAAATCCTGCCCCCGCTGGCTAAAGGCGGACCGAGACCCGCCACCCCGCCGGGCACCAAATGCAGCCAATAAGTCGGCCAGGTCCATATCGCTCAGGTCCATGTCCTGGTCGTGGAAGTAGTGCTGCCACTGCCCGGGCGGTACGAACTCTTCGTTTTGCCGATGGCTTCCCAGCGCGTCGTACGCAGCGCGCTTTTCGGGATCTTTCAGCGTTGCATAAGCCTCCGCAATTTCCTTGAATTTTGTCTCTGCCTCTGCGTCTTTTGAAATGTCGGGGTGGTACTGGTGAGCCAGCTTGCGATAGGCCTTTTTTATGTCGGCCTCGCTGGCGTCACGTTCTACACCCAGAACCTTGTAATAGTCGACATATTTCATTCCGACTCCGATGCTTGCCAGTTATAGGTATGCGGGTTGCTCGGTCAGCTAGGGGTCTGGCGCAGTAATCAAACAAGCACAGGCCCCGACTCTTTTATTGGAGCCCCTAATGGTATACGCAGAGTATCAATCATGCATCGAGGCCTGTTACGACTGCGCGGCGGCCTGCGATTACTGTGCCAGCGCCTGCCTTCGTGAAGAGAACGTCGAAGAGATGGCCGCGTGCATCAAACTGGACATGGACTGTGCACAGATATGCCGGCTCGCTGCAAGTTTCATGGCGCGCGGCAGCGAGTATGCTGCTCCTTTATGTCAGGTTTGTGCTGAAATTTGCCGCGCCTGCGCCGCTGAATGTGCTCGGCACTCGCACGCCCATTGTCAGCGATGCGCGCAGGCGTGCCGACGATGTGCAGACGAATGCGCGCGCATGGCGGCCTGAAACCAGCCACCTAGTCAGCATTGAAGGCAATGGTGCTTAACAGAGCCAGGGCGGGTTGTCGTGTATCCAGGCGCGTGTGCTGTACCACTATGGGATGGCTGGATTCGATGACGCTCGCATAGGGAGTGTCCAGCGGAATAGGTTCCGGGTCTTTCAGGTCGTTGAAGCGCAGATGGACCGTGCGGCGGGCGGGTACAGTAACGTGATAGGGTCCCGCCGGCTCGCGGTCGGTAAAATAAATGGTGATGGTCACCTTGGCATCCTGGGTACCTGTATTCAGAAGGCAAGCGGTCTCATGGCTTAAGAATCGGGGGTCGTCTCCATTCGTGCTTTGGGCCGGAATATATCCTTCCGGTATAGCCCAATAACGGTGTCCTATGGGCATTGCGGTCTCCTGTATAGCGGTTATCGAGTGACTAACGCCGGCGGGCGACGGACCATATCATCGCAGCGGCCGCCAGACTGGCGGGCACTACCCAGGCTCGGTTCTGCACCAGCCAGAGGGCCGCACTAAAGTTGCGGGCCTCTTCATCAAATCGCCCGTGTGCGCCCATATCGCCAGGTAGCGCTTCAAACAGGTTGTCCGGCCTGTCTCCGGGATCGGGCTGCGCGCGTACCTGCTGGCCGCTATAACCCGTCATGGCCAGGTAGCGGTCTGCCAGTCCGGGCGCCAGCTTTTGTGCCCACAACGCGAGCAGGGTGGGCGCTCCGACCGAGACCTGACGTCTTTTGTGGCGACTCGCCCATTCGATGGCACGTGCTGCCACCTCGGGTTGAAAGATGGGCGGGACCGGCTGGGGTCGGTGATCCATATGGTTGCGGGCCCAACTGAATTGTGGGGTGTTCACCGCTGGCAGCTGTACTTCGGTCAGTCGAATCTTGCTGCCTTCGTGCAGCAACTCGGACCGTATGGAGTCGGTAAACCCCTTGATTGCGTGTTTCGCACCGCAGTAAGCTGACTGTAAAGGGATGCTGCGATATGCCAGTGCGGAGCTGACTTGTACTACCACGCCGTGGTTGCGCGGACGCATGCGCTTCAAAGCCGCCATGGTTCCGTATACATAGCCGAGGTAAGTAACGGCGGTCACCCGATGAAACTCTTCGGGTCTCAACTCGCTGAAGCGGGAGAATACGGTGACCATGGCATTGTTCACCCATACGTCAATGGGCCCGAGCTCCTGCTCGACTTTGGCAGCCGCCGCCTCAACGGCTTCCGGGTCGGACATATCTACGGACACTGTGCAGGCTTTGCCGCCCAAATCGAGCACTTCTTGATAAGCCGCGTCTAAACCGTCTTTCCCGCGCGCCAGCAAGCCGATATGGTCCCCTCGTCGAGCAAACTCCCGCACCACAGCGCGACCCACGCCGGCCGATGCACCGGTCACGACCACGACACGCGAAGAGGAATTCTGGCGAATCTTCATTGAGTGCTCCAAAAAAGTTAAAGACATGCATGCATATAGAAGAGGCTCGAAGCGCCCGGAATACGCGGCACGTCATGCGCTCCTCGAAAACGGATGAGAGGCTGGCATTTCCCCCTGCTGCGTTAATTCGCTTGCTTCAGCTTCATCTTTAGCAAGAAGGCGAGCGGTGTTCACCATGGCGACATGTGTCAGCGCTTGCGGAAAATTTCCCAACATTCTTCCCTCCGAAGGGTCGTACTCTTCAGAAAACAGACCCACATCGTTGCGCAGCGTCAATAAGCGTTCGAAGAGTTTGCGGGCCTCGTCACGGCGGCCCATCAATAAGAGCGCATCGGCCAACCAGAACGAACATGGGAGGAAAGCTCCTTCCCCGGGAGGCAGGTCATCGACATGCGCGTCATGTGCGTAGCGCAGCAGTAAACCGTCAATGGCAAGTTCTTTCCGTATGGCTTCCACAGTGTTTACGAACCGGGCGTCATCAGGTGGCAGGAAGCCGATTTGCGGCATCAGTAGCAGGCTGGCATCAAGATGTTCTGAGTCATAGGACTGGGTGAATGCGCGCCTGTCCGGGTGATAGCCGCGTACGCATACTTGCTGGTGTATTTGATCACGGGTTGCAATCCAATCATCTACGGGCCCCTCGAGGTTGTATGTCTGGGCGTCTTTGATGGCCCGGTCAAAGGCGAGCCATGCCATCACCTTTGAATGGGTGAAATGCCGTCTTTCGCCCCGCACTTCCCAAATACCTTCATCAGGTTCGTCCCAATGATCGGACAGGTAGCTGAGCAAATTCACTTGAATGTCCCACGCTTCGGGTTCGGGATCGAGCCCCGACCTGCGTGACAGGTGCAAGGTATCCATGAGCTCGCCGTACACATCCAACTGCCGCTGATTGGCTGCCGCATTACCGATGCGCACCGGCACAGCGCCAAAGTAGCCGGGCAGCCACGGAACCTCGAACTCTTGCCAAAGTCGTTCGCCTCGAATGCCGTAGACGATTTTCACATCTTGTGGTCCGCCGGCTGCCCGTTGCAGCCATTCGCGCCATGCCACGGCCTCGTTTCGATAACCGCTAAGCAGTAGAGCGTTCAGGGTAAAGGCAGCATCGCGCAACCAGCAGTATCGGTAATCCCAATTGCGAGGGCCTCGCCACTGTTCGGGCAGGGAGGTCGTCGGTGCCGCAACGATTCCGCCCGTCGGCTTGAATATCAGCGCTTTGAGCGTGATCAAAGATCGTTGCACCGCTTCGCCCCATTCACCGCCAAAAAGGCATCGCCCGGACCAGTCGTTCCAATAGCGTAAGGTGGTATCCAGGGCCTGACGGGGATCAAGTCTGGGCGGAGGCGGCTCATATGAATAGTGGTAGCCCAAGGTGAAGGTGATCTGCTCTCCTGCCTTTATCTGAAAGCGGGCCGTCGTATTCGTATCGTCGCCCTGCAAGGGGACATCGCTGTGCAACTCCATGGCATGCGGCCCTGTCGTCGCGACGCGCGAATGACGCTGATTGCGCACCCAGGGGACCACCGCGCCGAAGTCAAAGCGGACGATGAGCTCCATGTACATGTTGACCACCCCTTGGACGCCACGAACGATTCGAACCACGTCCTGTCGCTTGTCGAAGGGCGGCATGAAGTCAATAACCGTGACTTTGCCGGTGTTCGTCGTGAAGTGGGTTTCTAGAACCAGGGTCGGCCCGCAGTAACCGCGTGAGCTTTCAAGGGCGCCCCCTTCAGGGGCAACCAACCAGCGACCGTGCTCCGGCCTTCCCAATAGAGCAGAAAAGCATGCGCCGGAATCAAAATGGGGCACGCATAGCCAATCTATAGAGCCATCGCGTCCAATCAGGGCTGCTGTGTAGCCGTCTCCGATAAGGGCGTAATCCTCGATAGGTAGTGGCATGGCGCTCCAAAGGCATGAGTAAGGGCACCGCTGATGCCAATAACGTCAGCGGTCTCCTGCTTCAGCAACCGCTGTGCCCTGTGGCCCTATCAAAACTACCTAGCCATGGGCCGCCGCACACATTGGGCAGTGCTCTCCGTTGACCCACCCCACCATGCAGACCTTTTCCGAATCACCTATATGGATTGATCCATATCGGTCATGACTTTCTCGATCTCTGGAGCCGATCGAGTATGGCCTGGGCGGCCCGCTGCGCCGTCGCCTCCAACGCCTGCATCCCTTCTTCAACGCTGGCCGCGGCGGGATCGCCGAAATACCCTTGCGGGGTCTTGGCTCGGGCGTGTTCGAAGCCTTTACGCCATTCTGCCAGGTCGTCTGGGCCATACTGAGTGGAAGGCAAGGATGACCGTACTTGCTCGTTTACCAGCTGGGGACAACTACACATCATCATTGAGGTTTCCCACCGGCCGGCGTGGACGTCCAGATAGGTTTCATCGTCGCTGTCGCCGACTCCCGGTCCTGAAGGAGAGGAAGCCAAAGCCTGGAACGCCGACCGTAGCCGGGTCGGCGGCAGGCAGGCATGTGGATCGTCCAGTGCAATGCCAAGGCGCATCAGCAGGGCGGCATCTGCAACGAAACTGATGTCCAGGCCACTTCGTTGCGCTCCCAACTGAATCCCCTCGTGGATAGTCAAGTTGTGCAGGCGGTCCCCGTGGCCCGAAAAACAAAATATCTGCTTGAATCCGTCGGACCGGAAGCTTTCAAATATGTCGGACATCAGTTCCTTCATGATTTCGGGGCGCACTTTGTACGATGAGGGAAAGCTTCCGGACACCACATTAATGCCCCAGTAGTACGGCGGCACGATCAATGCCTGGACGTCGTGCTCGTCCAGTATCTGCTTGACTCGCCGTAGCTGGGCTTGCGGGATGTACACATCGGTGCCGGTGGGTAGATGCGGGCCGTGTTGCTCGATCACGCCAAAGGCCCAAAGCAGAATCGCTCCGGATTGAGCGGCTGCCTCTACATCAAACCAGGTCATCTCGGCAATCGTGTCCTGGAATATGTCTCGTGTGGCGGTATGAATCATTTTGATGTCCAAGTGTGGAAAGAGGGGAGGCCGCTCTCGGTAACCACTGCAACTACTCGATCTGACCCACCCCGATGAAACGCTCCAGGGTGCCGGCGTCCTGCGCCAGTGCATGACTCTCCTCCGCATGCACGATTCTTCCCTGGTCAAGAATAATGGCTTGGGTCGTCATGGCCAATGCGACAATGGGATGTTGCTCGACCACAATGCAGGTCAAGCCGCTTTCGCGCGTCATTCGGCCCACAGTCTGGGTCAGCTCCTCGACGATAATGGGTGCCAGCCCCTCCATCGGCTCGTCCAGCAAGAGCAGGCGAGGGTTGATCATCAGCGCCCGTGCTATCGCCAGCATTTGCTGCTCGCCACCCGACAGCTGCGAGCCCAGGTTTTGCCGGCGCTCGTACAGACGAGGAAAAAGGCCGTAGACAGATTCAAGCGTCCAGGGCCCTTTGCGCTGTACGACAGTCAAGTTTTGTTCCACGGTCAGCGAGCCAAAGGGATGACGCTCTTGAGGCACCCAGCCGAGTCCGCAATGGGCCCGCTGCACTGGGTTGAGGCGCGTAATGGGTTTGCCATCGAAAAAGATTTCGCCCGAGAACACACGGGTCAAACCCATGAGAGTTTCCAGCAACGTAGTTTTGCCCGCGCCGTTGCGTCCCAGAATTGCCAGGTTTTGACCTTCTACAATAGATAAGGACACCCCATGCAATGCGACGGCGTCCCCGTGACCGGCAACCAGATGCTGGACATCAAGCAACATGTTGGTGCCCCAGGTAAACATCACGAACCCGGGAATCCGCCGCGATTTCCTGCGGACTTCCCTGAGTGAGCACCGCGCCGGACACCATGACTGTAATCTGCCTGGCAAAGTGAAACACCAGTCGCATATCGTGTTCGACCAGCAGTATCGCCAGATCGCCGGGCAGGGAGTCAATCAGATTGAAAAGCCTGTCGCTGGCGTTCTGAGGCACACCCGCTGCTGGTTCATCGAGTAAAAGCACTTTAGGCCTGGAGGCCAGGGCCAGGGCCACCTCCAAGAGCCGTTGCAGGCCGTAGGGAAGCTCTCGCGTTATTCGGTCCGCCGAGGTGGCAAGGCCGACTGAATCCAACAACTGAGCCGCCTCGTCCCCGATTTGTCGCCCAAGATCACGGACCTTGAAAAAGCGCAAAGCGTGGCCTTCGCGCTGGGCGATAGCTAGGGCGACGGCCTCGAGCGGCGTCATATCGAGAAAGAGAGAGTTGATCTGATAAGTGCGAGCCAGCCCGAGCCGTGCCCGCTTGTAGGTAGGAAGACGCACGATGTCGAAGCCGTCGAGCAAAATGCGTCCGGAGTTTGGCCTGAGAGGACCTGTAAGAAGGTTGATTAGAGTAGTTTTGCCCGCGCCATTGGGACCAATAAGCGCGTGGCGGTCGCCCGGCGCAAGCTTTAGATTCACGTTACGGGTGACTTCCAGAGAGCCAAATCGCAGATTGAGTCCTTGCACTTCAAGCATCGCC
>JAJUGB010000011.1 GCA_029268595.1 Alcaligenaceae bacterium
GGCGCAACCCAGCACATAACGAAAACCAACCTGTTGAACCAGCGCCGCAATCCCGGACCATAACAGCATGATCACCGAGCCATTCCGGTAGTCGGGATGTATGCAGGAGCGGCCGACTTCGGCCATGTTCTCTCGCAGCCCGTCCAAGGCGGAGATGTCGAACTCCGATTCGGAATAGTAGCCACCGGCTTTGACGGCATTGGCGGGAGTCAGTAAGCGATAAGTACCGACTACTCTTCCGGTGCCGGCCTCCTTGACCATGAAATGCTCACACCAGGGGTCGAAGCGGTCGCTGTCGAGGCCGTCGACCGCCTCGGGGAACACGGCGTTCATTTCCTTGGTGAAAATGTTGTAGCGCAGACGCTGGATGGCTTCCAGTTCTTCGTTGGTGCGGGCCAGCCCCAGCACAAGGCCTCCAGTCGCCTCAGAGGCCCATGCCGTGCCAAGATCGACGCGGGGTTGCACGCGCGCAAGTTCTAACATAGATATCGCTCCAAAAACATTCCGCAAGTATGCCGGGCAAATGTTTCAAGTCTTGGACGTCTACGTTACTGCTTTGTTAAATCCACCGCAACCAATTCCCGCACGCCTTCTTCGGCCAATACGGCTTCTTCGGCCTCGACCATCAATCGCAATTTGGGCTCTGTTCCGGAAGCGCGAATCAGCACGCGCCCTCGGTCACCCAACTGCTCCTCGACTCGCGTGCGGGCAGCCAATAGCCCGGAGTGGTCCTGCCATTGCAATCCCGCGGGCAGAGGCACGTTGATCATTTTCTGAGGGAACATTTTGAGATCGCGGACCAAGTCGGACAGACCACGCTCACTGCGCACCAGGGCAGTCAACACCTGCAAGGCGGCAATGATGCCGTCGCCGGTGGAGTGATAATCGAGGCAAATCAAGTGGCCGGAACTTTCGCCGCCAAACTTCCAGCCCCTCTGGAGCATGGCTTCGAGCACATAGCGGTCGCCCACTTTGGCGCGTTCGAACGGTATGCCCAGCTCGGCCATTTTCCGTTCAAAGCCAAAATTCGTCATTAGCGTTCCGACTACGCCATCCACCCGTCCGCCTTGCGCGAGGCGACCCGCAACAATGGCATAAAGCAGCTCATCACCGTTGTACAGACGCCCTGCCCCATCCACCATCTGCAGCCGGTCGGCATCACCGTCCAGGGCGATCCCCAGATCGGCCTTGCGCCCCTTGACCTCTTCAATGAGCGCCTCGGGATGCAAGGCTCCCACGCCTTCATTGATGTTGAAGCCGTCTGGCTGGCACCCAATAGCGAAAACCTCGGCGCCCAGTTCGCGGAATACGTGCGGAGCAATGTGGTAGGCAGCGCCATGGGCTGCATCTACGACAATACGGAAGCCCGATAAATCGAGCTCGTTGGGAAATGAGCTTTTGCAAAACTCGATGTATCGGCCGGCAGCGTCTTCTATGCGACGAGCACGCCCCAAATCGCCAGAGCCGACGCAACCCAAGGGACGATCGATGGCCGCTTCGATTTGCTCTTCTACCTCGTCCGGTAGCTTCATGCCATCGGCCGAGAAAAACTTGATGCCGTTATCTTGATGCGGGTTGTGCGAGGCACTGATGACTATGCCTGCCACCAGCCGCAAGGCCCGGGTCAGATAGGCGACCGCCGGTGTGGGCACGGGCCCGGCCAATAGCACATCGATGCCTGCGGCAGACAGGCCCGCCTCCAGAGCCGACTCGAGCATATAGCCCGATATGCGTGTGTCCTTACCAATGACTACAGTAGGACGTCCACGCGCCGGATTGTGATGCTGGGCCAGCACCTGACCTGCTGCATAGCCCAGCCGTAGGGCGAACTCCGGATTGATTGTGGGGCTTCCGACCTCGCCCCGGATACCGTCGGTGCCGAAATATTTGCGCTGACTCATTCTGAAACTCCGTTTTGCACCGCCTGCCAAACCCTGATGGCGTCCACCGTTTGCGCCACATCATGGACGCGAACCATGGCGGCGCCTCGTGCCACACCGGCCAGAGCGCCGGCCAAACTTCCGCCCAACCGCTGGGCCGGTTCTTTACCTGTTACATGCCCAATCATGGTTTTGCGCGATAAGGCGACAAGCCATGGATACTCGTCAAACTGCAGTTTGTCTAATTGGCGCAGCAGTTCGTAATTATGCCGCGCAGTCTTGCCAAATCCGAAGCCCGGATCAAGGAGGATACGACTGGGTTCAACGCCGGATTGACGCAGTACTGCCACGCGTTCTGACAAGAACTCTTTGACCTCGGCCACCACATCTCGGTAGGCCGGCGCCGTTTGCATTGTGCGTGGCTCGCCCTGCATGTGCATTACGCACAAGCCACAAGACCGGCGAGCAACCGCTTCGATGGCCCCCGGCTGTCGAAAGCCGTAGATATCGTTAATCATGTCTGCACCGGCGTCCAGGACGCGGCACATGGTGGCCGGCTTGAATGTGTCGACAGATAAGGGAACGCCCGCATCGCGCAACCCCTCGATGACGGGCAGCAACCGGTCCAGTTCTTCGTTGGGGGTTACGGTCTGCGCGCCCGGGCGAGTGGACTCAGCGCCGATGTCGATAATGTCTGCCCCGTCGGAGACCATTTGAAGGCCATGTGCAATAGCCGCATCGGTGTGCAGATGCTTGGACCCGTCCGAGAACGAATCCGGGGTGACATTGAGTATGCCCATTACTAACGGGCGTTCGAGCTTGAGCTCGAAACGCCCGCAAGTCAGCTTTGCTGCTGTCATGAACCGAGAAAGGATTTATACCGGCGTAGCAGCCGTATTGCCCTTTTCTCCGCCCACAGAGGACAGGCCGGTGGAAGGCGGCGTGTTGTCTGAAGCGTCAGGCGACTCGAAATCTTTGGGAGGACGGGGAGGACGGCCTTCCATGATGTCGTTGATCTGGTCGGTGTCGATGGTTTCCCACTCGAGCAACGCCGCCGCCATCGCTTCCATCTTGTCGCGATTGCCTTCAATGATGTCACGCGCCACCTTGTACTGCTCATCGATGATGCGGCGGATTTCCTGATCCACCTTCTGCATGGTCGATTCAGACATATGGGTGGTTTTGGTTACGCTACGACCAAGGAAGACCTCGCCTTCATTCTCGGCGTACACCATGGGGCCCAGAGAGTCTGTCATGCCGTACCGCGTGACAATGTCGCGCGCAATGGCGGTAGCTCGCTCGAAGTCGTTAGAGGCGCCGGTGGTCATCTGATTCATGAAGACCTCTTCGGCAATACGACCACCGAACAGCACGGCAATCATATTGAGCAGGCGCTCTTTATCCATGCTGTAGCGGTCGGACTCCGGCAACTGCATGGTGACGCCCAAAGCACGTCCGCGAGGAATAATGGTGACCTTGTGAACCGGATCGGTCTTGGGCAGGCTACGAGCCACCAAAGCGTGACCCGACTCGTGGTACGCGGTGTTGCGGCGCTCTTCCTCGGGCATGACCAAGGCGCGGCGTTCGGCACCCATAATGATTTTGTCTTTAGCCTTTTCGAAGTCCTGCATATCGACCGTGCGGCCATTACGCCGTGCCGCAAACAAGGCCGCTTCGTTAACCAGGTTAGCCAGGTCGGCCCCGGAAAAGCCGGGGGTCCCACGAGCCAGAACAAGCGGATCTACGTTGGGGGCCAACGGCACTTTGCGCATGTGCACTTTAAGGATTTGCTCGCGCCCGCGGATATCTGGCAAGGACACAACCACTTGCCGGTCGAAGCGACCCGGCCGCAATAAGGCTGGGTCGAGCACGTCGGGCCGGTTCGTGGCGGCGATAACAAGCACGCCCTGTCCAGTCTCGAAACCATCCATCTCAACCAGCAGCTGGTTAAGGGTTTGCTCGCGCTCGTCGTTGCCGCCGCCCAGGCCGGCCCCGCGCTGACGTCCGACGGCGTCGATCTCGTCAATAAAGATGATGCAAGGCGCTTGCTTCTTTGCATTCTCGAACATGTCGCGCACACGCGCTGCGCCCACACCCACGAACATCTCGACGAAATCGGAGCCGGAGATGCTGAAGAAGGGAACCTTTGCCTCGCCGGCGATTGCCTTGGCAAGCAAGGTCTTACCCGTACCGGGTGAACCCACCAGCAGGACGCCGCGGGGAATGCGGCCGCCCAAGCGCTGGAACTTGGTGGGATCGCGCAAGAAATCGACGAGTTCCTTGACATCTTCTTTGGCTTCGTCGCATCCGGCGACATCAGCGAAGGTGATGTTGTTGGTGTTCTCGTCCATCATGCGAGCGCGCGATTTGCCGAAGCTGAACGCCCCACCCTTGCCGCCGCCCTGCATTTGGCGCATGAAGAAAATCCATACGCCAATCAGCAGCAGCATGGGGAACCAGGAGATGAACAAGCTGGTAAGGAAGGACGGTTCTTCGCGCGCCTTGCCCGATACCTCGACACCCGCCTTGACCAACTCGGGCACCATCCACAAGTCGCCCGGCGAAGTCAGGCTATATGGCCGACCGCTATCGGGCGTCACGTAAATGGTGTCGCCTTGGATGTCCACTTTATTGACGCGGCCGGAGCGCGCATCATTCATGAACTGCGTATACGTCACCGTATCGGTGGACGCCACCCGGCCGTCAAACTGCTTGAATACAGTGAACAGAACCAGGGCGATGACCATCCATATGGCAACCTTGGAAAAAGAGTTGTTCAAAGCCAATCTCCTGAACGTAACCTTGTCTTGGCCGCGCCGCCCCGCATGGCAGCTATGCTCAAGAATGTCAATAGTGTCATTCTAACCTGTCAACACGGTCAGTGTTGCGCGAACGGTTAGCTTTAAGACCTTGCGCCACTAAAAATGTTTCAGCGGATTTAGGCCGCGAAGCCTTCGGTTTGCGCTCGACTACGCGCGTGAAATCCGTCTTGAGGGACTGGACGATTTGCGAGAAGCCGCTGCCATGGAACGCCTTTACAATGAGCGCCCCCTTGGGCGACAGGTGATCGAGGGCGAATTCTTGCGCCAATTCGCACACGTGTTGAATGCGGGCCGAATCGGCCGAGCTTACACCAGATAAGTTGGGGGCCATGTCGGAAATCACAAGATCCACCGACTGATCCCCGACAATCTGTTTCAATTTTTGCAGCACGGCATCTTCGCGAAAATCGCCTTGAATAAATTCCACACCCGCGATGGGCTCCATGGGCAGCAAGTCCAAGGCGATGATACGTCCGTCGATCACCCCTCCGGGACCGACCAGCCGCTCGCGCGCCACTTGAGACCAACTGCCCGGCGCGGCTCCCAGGTCAACCACCGTATCGCCCGGGCGCAAAAGCTTTTCGGCATCGAGAATTTCAAGCAGTTTGAAAGCCGCCCGAGCTCGGTACCCCTTCTGTTGCGCCATTTTGACGTAGGGGTCGTTAATATGCTGGTTGACCCAGTCTTTCGAGAATTTTTTCTTGGCCATTCCCGTACAATCTCTGTATGCCCAAATTAGAACTGACTTCTCACGAGCGCAGTGCGCTGCGTGCTTCGGCCCACTCTTTGCGCCCCGTTGTCCTTATCGGCGACCGAGGCCTGACCGACGCCGTCCTTAAGGAAATCGACCTCAATCTGAAGGTTCACGAACTCATCAAAGTGCGTGCCGGCACGCAAGAACGTGACGACCGTGAAGTCATGCTTAACACTATCTGCGACACCTTGTCCTGTGCGCCGGTACATCATTTGGGTAAGACGCTAATTCTTTATCGCCCCAAACCTCAGCCCGAATTGACGACACGGGCAGTGCGCAAACCCAACCAGCCCTATACGCCGAAAAAGCAGGCGGCCCTCGACGGAGAGCGCTCACGTCAGAAACGGAGCGCAAGCAAAGTCAGTGCGACTCCCACAGCAAAAACAAGCAAGCCTTTTGAGCCTCCAAAGGCTCGCCCGGCTGGTCCACGTCAGGTGGGGCCGGCCACTGCCCGTCGTTCCGGCAGTGCGCTGTCTCTTCGAGCGGGCATTCGGCGCAACCTTGGCCCACGCTCTAGCGGACGCGGCTAAAAAATATAAAAGCCCGACACCTTCTGTGTTGGGCTTTATTTTTTGGGCAACCAGCGTTTCACAAAACTAAGCTGCGCCCATTTTACACGCCCCTGCTTTCAGGGGTGATTTTTCTTTACCTGGTCGTCAGACATAGCTGACGCCGCGCACCTCGTACTCGCGCACGCCGGCGGGAGCCTGCACTTCAATGACGTCTCCCTGGCTTTTGCCGATAAGGGCGCGAGCCACAGGGCTGGAAACCGAAATGCGGTTGGAGCGGATATCGGCCTCGGCATCGCCCACGATCTGATAAGTGAGCACTTCGCCGGATTCCAGATCTTCGATCTCGACAGTAGCGCCGAATACGGCCTGGCCGTTAACGTCCAGGGCTGTCGGGTCAATGATTTGCGCGTTGGACAAGGTGCTTTCGAGCTCTTGTATGCGTCCTTCGATGAAAGCCTGACGCTCGCGCGCGGCATCGTATTCAGCGTTCTCGGAGAGGTCACCTTGCGCGCGAGCCTCGGCAATCGCGTTGATCACCTCGGGGCGCTCGACGGTTTTGAGCCGATGAAGTTCTTGCTGCAAGCGTTCGGCGCCGCTTGCTGTCAATGGTATGGCAGCCATGATGTTCCTGAATGAAAGTAAAAGACGCTCCGCAAATAGGAGCGTCTGTTTTTAGGCGTTGACGGCCGGACGCCGTCTTAGAAGGGAACTAACCGAAGCGTGATTGTTATAAATTAGCCAACGATGCTTAGTTCAAAGGAAAGCCCCGGCCTGCTAGAGCCGGGGGCATGGCCTTATTGTCGGCAAACTTCATTGAAATTGCAAGTGCCCAAACGGCGTAGGACAGAGGGTCGACTACCGGACGGCTGGACCTTGTCGCCCGCGGAGCAAGGCATACAAAAGGATGGCTCCAAAAGTGGCTGTCCCAATGCCGTCTAAACGAAAGACACCAAATTGAATCGAGAAGTTTCCGGCCCCCAGAACGAGGGTGACCGCGGCCACAATCAGGTTGCGGTTGTCGGAAAAATCCACCTGGTTAACCACCCATATGCGAGCACCGGCGATGGCGATAAGGCCAAAAACCACTATGGACATCCCGCCGAGCACGGGACCGGGGATCGTCTGTATCAATGCACCGAACTTGGGCGAGAACCCGAGCAATATGGCGATAATGGCGGCCACTACAAACACAAGAGTGGAGTAGATGCGGGTTACCGTCATCACACCTATGTTCTCTGCATACGTGGTCACACCGGTTCCGCCGACTGCCCCTGACACCATGGTGGCCACCCCGTCACCGACAAAAGCAGGCCCCAGATATCGATCGAGGTTCTTTCCCGTCATGGCGCTGACAGCCTTGATATGCCCCAGGTTCTCGGCGACCAGAATGATGGCCACAGGAATAATCACGCTCATGGCATGTGCTTCAAATACCGGAGCCTCAAAGCGCGGCAGCCCCACCCAGGAAGCAGCAGCCACGGCCGAGAAATCAATGGGCGCCCCGAGCCCTAAAACATTGGTCAAGAGGCCGTATATGACGCAGGCTAGCACCAAGCCAATAAGGATGAGCAGGCGCTGCATGGTGCCACGCGTATAAACAGCAATACCGCCCACACACAAGACCGTCAACAGCGACATAAGCGCGTCGAACGTCGAACCTCCCATCGCACCTTTGGCAGCGATGGGGGCCAGATTCAGCCCGATGACGGCCACGATTGCGCCGGTGACGACAGGGGGCATCAGCTTATCTATCCACGCCCCGCCATCACCCGACCTTGCATTGAACCACCATACAAGCAGGCCGATAGCGCTATACACGGCCCCACACGCAATAATGGCGCCAAGCGCCACCCCAATATTGGCGTTATGCCCGGCGCCCGCATACCCTGTAACCGCGATAACCCCACCAATAAACGCAAAGCTTGATCCCAGGTAGCTCGGCACACGCCCCCGTACAAACAGGAAGAAAATCAGCGTGCCAAACCCCGACATCAGGATAGCGACGTTGGGGTCGAAACCCATAAGCAAGGGAGCGAGGATGGTCGAGCCGAACATGGCGACCACGTGTTGCGCTCCCATGGCGATATTCTGCGGCCAGGAAAGCATTTCGTCTGGCTGCACAACGACCTGACCGCTCTGCACGCGGCGCCACCGGGGGAAAAAACTGTCTGACATTATTGCCTCTTATTATTCGAAAAGAAGCGAGCACGACCAGGGCCGTAGCTCGCTTCAAAAAAGCCGCCTAGAGTGGAAGGGTTACTGCGGCAGTAAAGCGTGAAGCTCTTGCAAGGGGTAGACCTTCAGGCCTTCTCCGTGCAGCAAATACTGCAAGCCCTCAACGGCTGCGCGCGCACCAGCTATGGTGGTGAAGAAGGTAACGCGACCGGCCAAAGAATGAATCCGTATGGTCCGTGAGTCGGCTATGGCGTTACGCCGCTCTTCGACCGTGTTGATGACAAGGTCGATTTCGCCGCTTTTAATCATGTCCACAATGTGCGGGCGGCCTTCGGTCACTTTGTTTACCAATTGCACCGGCAAGCCCGCAGCCTGGATGGCCGACGCCGTACCGCGGGTGGCAATGATGCGGAACCCCAGTTGGGTCAGTCCACGAGCCACTTCCACAGCCTTGGGTTTGTCCTGGTCCCGCACGCTGATGAAAGCCGTGCCCGACTCGGGTAGCTGAGCGCCAGCTGCCATCTGCGACTTCACGAAGGCTTCACCAAAGCTCTCGCCGACACCCATGACTTCGCCGGTGGATTTCATCTCGGGGCCGAGAATCGTGTCCACACCCGGGAACTTCACAAAGGGGAATACCGCTTCCTTGACCGAGAAATACGGAGGAACGATTTCGTCCGTGACTCCCTGCTCGGCGAGGGACATGCCGGACATGACGCGAGCCGCAATTTTCGCCAGAGGCAGACCGGTGGCCTTGGAAACAAACGGCACAGTACGCGAGGCTCGCGGGTTCACTTCCAGGACATAAACTTCGTTATCCTGGATGGCGAACTGGACGTTCATCAATCCCTTCACGTTAAGAGCCCGGGCCATCAGCAAGGTCTGACGCTTGATCTCATCGATCATGTCTTGGGACAAGGAGTACGGGGGCAGACTGCAGGCGGAATCGCCCGAGTGCACACCCGCTTGCTCGATGTGCTCCATGACACCACCTACAAACACCTGTTCGCCGTCTGCAATGCAGTCAACATCCACCTCGGTGGCGTTGTTTAGGAAGTGATCGAGCAGCACGGGGGAATCGTTGCTGACCTTGACCGCCTCGCGCATGTACCGCTCGAGCTCTTGTTGCTCGTGCACGATTTCCATGGCGCGCCCGCCCAATACATAACTAGGACGCACCACCAGGGGATAACCGATTTCCGCTGCCAAAGCCAAGGCCTCGCCTTCCGTACGAGCCGTGCGGTTGGCCGGCTGGCGCAGTCCCAATTTGGTAAGCAGCTTCTGGAAACGCTCGCGGTCTTCAGCGATATCGATAGATTCGGGGCTGGTGCCGATGATGGGCACCCCGTTGGCTTCCAGCGCGCGGGCCAATTTCAGAGGCGTCTGGCCGCCATACTGCACAACTGTACCGACAGGCTTCTCGATATGGACGATTTCGAGCACATCTTCCAAGGTCAGAGGCTCGAAATAGAGGCGGTCGGAGGTGTCGTAATCTGTGGACACGGTTTCGGGGTTGCAGTTGACCATAATGGTCTCGAACCCGTCTTCCCGCAGCGCCATGGCCGCATGCACGCAGCAATAGTCGAACTCGATGCCTTGGCCGATACGGTTTGGCCCACCGCCCAGGACAATGATCTTCTTGCGATCACTAGGCAGCGATTCGCATTCGTCCTCGTAGGTGGAGTACATATACGCGGTGTTTGTGGGAAACTCCGCCGCGCAGGTATCCACCCGCTTGTATACGGGGCGAACGCCAAACTGATGACGCACCTTGCGCACTTCGGATTCGGACGTATCCAGCAGGAAAGCCAGACGACGGTCTGAAAAGCCCCGGCGCTTGAGCTGCCATACCGTGTCGCGGTCCAGGTCCGCCAAAGTTTTTTGCTCGAGCGCCAACTCGATGTCGACGATCTCTTTGATCTGGGCCAAGAACCAGGGGTCGATATGAGTCAGGTTATGCACTTCGTCAAGAGTGAAACCCTGAGCAAAGGCGTCGCCGACATACCAGATGCGCTCCGGTCCAGGCTCGCCCAATTCCACCTGGAGCTTTTCGCGATCGGTGGTCTTTTGGTTAAGGCCGTCGACGCCCACTTCCAGGCCTCGCAAGGCCTTTTGAAAAGATTCCTGGAAGGTACGGCCAATGGCCATCACTTCACCCACCGACTTCATCTGCGTGGTCAGACGCGAATCGGCTTGGGGGAATTTTTCAAAGGCAAAACGTGGCACCTTCGTGACCACGTAATCGATAGTGGGCTCGAAGGACGCTGGGGTGGCGCCTCCGGTGATTTCGTTCTTCAGTTCGTCAAGGGTGTAACCCACGGCCAAGCGGGCTGCCACTTTGGCGATGGGGAAACCGGTAGCCTTGGAAGCCAGAGCTGAGGACCGCGACACGCGCGGGTTCATCTCGATGACGATCATGCGACCGTTGTCGGGATTAACCGCAAACTGCACGTTGGAACCGCCGGTGTCGACACCAATTTCACGCAGAACCGCGATCGAGGCGTTTCGCATGACCTGGTATTCTTTGTCGGTCAAGGTCTGGGCCGGCGCCACGGTAATGGAGTCGCCCGTGTGCACGCCCATGGGGTCGAGGTTTTCGATGGAGCACACGATAATGCAGTTATCTGCCTTGTCGCGCACGACCTCCATCTCGAATTCTTTCCATCCCAGCAACGACTCTTCGATAAGCAGTTCATTGGTAGGCGAGGCCTCAAGGCCGCGGCGACAGATGGTTTCGAATTCTTCCGGGTTGTAGGCAATGCCGCCACCCGAACCGCCCAAGGTGAAGCTGGGCCGAATCACGACGGGAAAGCCGGCCGTGCCGACCTGTTCGGCAATATGGCGCTGGACTTCCCAGGCTTCTTCCATGGAGTGGGCCACGCCCGACTTGGCCGACTCCAGGCCGATGTTGTCCATGGCCTGCTTGAACTTCTGTCGGTCCTCGGCCTTGTCAATGGCTTTGGCGTTGGCGCCTATCATTTCGACGCCGTATTTTGCCAATACCCCATGCCGCTCGAGATCCAAGGCGCAGTTGAGCGCGGTCTGGCCTCCCATAGTAGGCAAGAGTGCGTCGGGCCTTTCACGCTCGATGATCTTCTCGACCGCCTGCCAGGTGATGGGCTCGATATAGGTGACATCGGCCGTTTCGGGGTCGGTCATGATGGTGGCCGGATTGCTATTTACCAAAATGGTTCGATAGCCTTCCGCCTTGAGGGCCTTACACGCCTGTGCGCCCGAGTAATCGAACTCGCAGGCCTGTCCAATGACAATGGGGCCTGCGCCAATAATAAGAATGCTTTGGAGATCTGTACGCTTGGGCATAATGCAGCTTATTTTTGTCCGGCCATAAGGCTGACGAATTTGTCGAAAAGCACGACGATGTCGTGAGGGCCGGGACTTGCTTCAGGGTGTCCCTGGAAGCAGAACGCAGGACCGTCAGTCAGTTCGAATCCCTGCAACGTGCCGTCGAACAGCGACACATGAGTGACACGGGCGTTGGCCGGAAGGGAATCGGCATCGACGTTGAACCCGTGATTTTGGCTGGTGATGAATACACGCCCCGTGTCCAGCTCTTGAACCGGATGGTTGGCGCCGTGGTGGCCGGTCTTCATCTTGACCGTACGACCGCCGACTGCCAGACCAATGATTTGCTGGCCAAGGCAAATGCCGAACAAGGGAATTTTGCGCTCGATGGCCGCTTTAGCTGTCTGAACCGCGTATTCGCAAGGTTCTGGATCGCCCGGGCCGTTGGATAGAAAAATACCGTCGGGCTTCAGTTCAAGCACTTCCTCGACCGAGGTTTGAGCCGGCACCACGGTAACGCGACAGCCGCGGTCCGTCAGCAGACGCAAAATATTCGACTTGACGCCAAAATCGTAGGCAACCACATGATGCCCGCCTTCGCCGATCTGGGCATAGCCTTTACCCAGCTTCCAGCTGCCCTCGCTCCATTGCTTGCGGCTGCTGATGGAAACCGTGCGTGCCAGATCCTGGCCCGCCATGCCCGTGAACGTTTTTGCCAACTCAAGGGCCTTCTCGGCGTCATCACCCACAAGGATGCAGCCGCCCATGGCGCCCGAATCGCGCAGAATTCGTGTCAGCTTGCGTGTATCGATTCCCGAAATGGCGACAATGCCGTTTTGCTTCAGATACTCGGGCAAAGACATGGTGGCCCGGAAACTGGACACCCGGAGTGAGCAATCGCGCACCACCAGACCCGCGGCATATACTCGGGAAGATTCAATGTCCTCAGTATTAACGCCGGTGTTTCCGATATGCGGATAGGTTAAAGTGACTATTTGGCCGCTATAACTGGGGTCGGTCAGGATTTCCTGATAACCCGTCATGGACGTATTGAAGACAACCTCGGCGACGGCATGTCCATCGGCGCCGATAGAGACACCCTTGAAGATGGTACCGTCCGCCAAAGCCAAAATTGCAGGAGGCGTCCCGTTGGACCCCTCGGGAAAAGATGACGGCAGCACTAGTAGACCCCGGTTTTTAAATTCAGTAAGTAAACTTTCAGATTATACCTTGATACGCATCCGGACTTCCTGGCGCCCCGCGCGTTTTTTTCTATAACGACAGTCGTAGCCGCAATGAATCAACTTGAATCCTTACGCCAGTTCACTACCGTTGTCGCCGACACGGGCGATTTCGAAATCATGCGCGAGCACCGGCCTACCGATGCCACGACCAACCCTTCGCTTATCTTTAAGGCGGTGCAAAAAGATGCCTATCGTCCTTTGCTGGAACGCACGGTACGCGACCATGCCCATGCTTCTACCGATGAGCTGGTCGATAGGCTCCTGGTCGCATTTGGTCGCCAAATTCTGGAAATAGTTCCGGGCCGCGTGTCGACCGAAGTAGATGCGCGACATTCCTTCGACACCAAGGCCACTATCGAGCGGGCACGACGCCTGGTGCAGCTGTACGAGCAAGCAGGCGTGGCGCGCGAGCGCGTTCTAATTAAAATTGCCTCCACCTGGGAAGGCATTCAAGCTGCTGCTCAGTTGCAGGCCGAAGGCATACGTTGCAACCTCACGCTGCTTTTCTCGTTGACGCAAGCCATTGCTTGTGCCGAAGCTAAAGTGCAATTGATTTCGCCTTTTGTGGGCCGAATTTACGACTGGTACAAGAAAGCCGCGGGCCCGCAATGGGATGAGTCGGCCAACTCTGGCCCCAATGATCCGGGCGTGAAATCCGTAAGCCAGATCTATGCGTATTTCAAGACTCACGGAATCGCCACTGAAGTGATGGGCGCAAGTTTCCGTAATATCGGACAGATCCAGGCCCTGGCCGGGTGCGATCTACTCACCATTAGTCCAGAGCTGCTCGAAGAACTATCTGCGTGCACCGATACCTTGCAGCGACAGCTGTCGCCCGACACAGCGCGAGCGCAGGCCCCGGCCTTGCAAAGCGTGAACGAAGTGGCTTTCCGCACCCAGTTGAATGAAGACGCCATGGCAACAGAGAAACTGGCCGAAGGCATACGGACGTTTACAAATGACGCCCTGAAGCTCGACGCGCTTATCGAACAAGCTCGCCAGAATCAAATGGTAGGCGCCAATTAAACTTTTTTGGGCGGCGGGCTTACCCTCGCCCGGCCTTGCCCGTCCGGTGGGCCAGCATTCAGGCGTGGGTCAAGCCTTCAGGTCGAGCGTCGTTCCATCAAGGCCCAGGCAATGGTGCCGGCGTCGACGTATTCAAGTTCGCTGCCCGCCGGCACGCCGCGGGCCAGCCTGCTAACAGACAACCCGCGCTCTCGAAACAATTCCGACAAGTAGTGGGCCGTGGTTTCGCCTTCGGCCGTGAAGTTGGTGGCTAGAATGACCTCTTGCACCTGACCATCCAAGGCGCGGTTCACCAGACGCTCGAACTGCAGCTGCATAGGGCCTATACCTTCCAAAGGGGCCAACCGGCCCATCAGGACGTAATACAGCCCTTTATATTCGTGGCTGGATTCAATCATGTTTTGGTCGGCCGGAGTTTCGACTACACAAAGCAGCGATGAATCGCGTTTTGGATTGGCGCATACGGCGCACACTTCGGACTCGGTAAAGCTATTGCAGCGGGTACAGTGACGTAACCGGGAAGCGGCGTCGGCCAAGGCCCGGGACAGCTGCGTCGCGCCCGATACATCGTGCTGCAGTAGATGGTATGCCATGCGCCGCGCCGAACGCACACCGACGCCCGGCAGACGACGCAACGCGTCGATAAGCGCCTTTAGTGGCTCGGGTTCGGGCAGGGGCGCTTCCATGAGCTTAGAAGGGAAGTTTCATTCCTGGCGGCAAGGGCATGCCAGCAGTCACGGATGCCATCTTCTCTTGTGAGGCGGCTTCGGCCTTGCGCAAGGCGTCGTTAAACGCGGCAGCGACGAGGTCTTCGAGCATGTCCTTGTCTTCATCCAAAAGGCTGGGATCAATGCTCACACGTTTCACGTCATTGCGGCAGTTCATCGAAACCTTTACCAAGCCGCCGCCGGAAGCCCCTTCGACAATAATGTCGGCCAGCTCTTCTTGCGCCTTTTTCATGTTCTCTTGCATCTGCTGCGCCTGGCGCATCAGGCCGGCAATCTGTCCTTTCATCATAATGGTGTCCTGCTTGAGTCCGTGAGTTAAGTCGTCATTGCCGCACGCATTACGCGTGACGGGCGGTCATTATGGCTTTGATGGAGCCCGGTATGAGCCGGCCGCCAAAGTTTTCGATCAATTCTTTGACAAACGGATCGTCCTGCGCGGCCTCTTCCGCTTCTCGCTGCCGCTGAGCACGATACGCTTGCTCCATGGCGTGGGCCGTTTCGTCTCCGGTGGCGCCGTATTCTACGTCTAGCTGTACCGACACACCGAAATGCTCTGAAAGCAGTGTACACAACCGGGATTTACCGGGACTTTCAGCCAGCGTCCGCACGGCAACACGTAAGGTAATGGTATTACCTTGAGCTTTGACCCACTCGCTTTGCCGTGCCAATTCTGAGGCCACCCCAGTCAGTGGCAAGCTGGCAGCAAACGACGGCCAGCTAGAGGGAGTCATGTCGCGCAGTTTGGGAGAGGCCGCCTGTTGGGCGCCGCCAGACTGCCCTGTCTGCGCCTTGAGCGCTGGTACTGCCAAGTCATCCAGCATGGCCAGGTCTGGCGGCATATCGATGCCCTCGGCCACGTACTCATCACCTGAGTACGCCTCCGAGTCGGCAGGTGGCGCCATGGACTCGAAGTCGTCATACGACACGGGGATCTCTTCCCACGCAGGTACGTCGCCGTAATCGTCCTCGACCGGGCTTGAACTGTGTATTGCCTCGGGTGTCTGCGGCGTCGGCTCCGGCCTTTCCACCGATCGGGCAGTGGCGGGCGATATAGCGGCCAGAGGTGCAGATGAAGAGTCAGTTGCCTGAACGCTTTCAGCGGGATATGCCCTCGGTCGTCCCGTGGAGGCATGCTGGGCAAACTCAAGGTTCTGCGTATCGACGTGCTGCATGTCCCTCGTGTGTTGAACCCGGGACAAACCTGCGGAATCGTCGGAAAGTTGCTGAAGAGCTGGCGATTCCGAGGAAACGTTGGACTGGTCTTCCGTGTGTGAGGAGCGCACTGCCGCTTCTTCATAACCTGAGGAGACAACTGACGCGTCTTCTGACTCTGAGGGAACGACTGGCGATTCTTCTGACACTGAGTCTGAGGGAACGACTGGCGATTCTTCTGACGCCGGGTCCAAGGGAACGACAGGCGATTCTTCTGACACTGAAGGGACAACTGACGCGCCTTCTGGGTCTGAGGCGAGCACAGGCCCACCTTGCGAGTCTTGCGAGGCGACTGACTGGCCCCCAGACTCCGGTGAGCCCGCTGCATCTTGGCGTTGCAGGCCGTGTTCGGGGGCCCGACCAGTCGAGGGGTTTAGTACGTGTTCAGTATCGGGTGTGCGCTGATTGACACGAGAGGTCTCGGTCTTCTTCGGACTTGCGCCCTCTTGAACAGTTTCTTTGCGCCCACCATGCTGACTGACCACTTGGGCATCTGTGCGCCCCGGAAGTGCAGACCCGGCCACTACCGGCGGCTTACCGAGAGACGACGATGCCGGGCCGCCCGTCTGGACCGATGCTGATACGGTGTTCGACATTGTTCGAGGGTCGGCCGTACTGGTATTGTTAGTACGCGATTCCGTCGACCCCACGTCTTGCGAACCTGGTCCGCCTGCTTCCAATGCCCCCTCGGGGGCCAAAGCCAACATCCGCAAGCAGGCCATGACGAAGCCCGCGTGCTCGTCCGGCGCCAAAGTCAGTTCGCCGCGACTGTGTATGGCCACGGAATAAAAGAGCTGCACCAGATCTGGATGCAGCTGGGCCGCCAGCTTTTGCAGGTCTGGAACGAGTGGATCGTCTTCGGGCAGGGCTCCGGGGACGCGCTGCGCGATAGCAATGCGCGACAGCAATACCGCCAGATCGCCCAAAGCACCTGAGTACGACAAGCCACGCATGGCAAGCTCGTCGGCCACGCGCACTACTTCACGTGCATCGCCCTCAGCCAAGGCGTTGAGAAGCTGGACAAGGTAGGTTTGGTCGATGGTCCCCAGCATGCCTTGCACAGCATCAAGGGACAGATCGCCGGCGCTGTAGGCGATGGCCTGGTCCGTCAAGGACAGGGCATCACGCATGGAACCAGAGGCTGCCTGTGCCAATAGGCGCAATGCAGGCACCTCGAAGGGCAAGCCCTCTTCCTGTAGCACCTGCTGCAAATGCCCTACTATGGCTTCCGCTGTCATCTGCTTGAGATTGAACTGCAGGCAGCGCGACAGTACCGTCACCGGAATTTTCTGGGGATCGGTGGTAGCCAGTATGAACTTGACGTGAGCAGGGGGCTCTTCAAGCGTCTTGAGCATGGCATTGAAGGCATGACCGGTCAGCATATGCACTTCGTCGATCATGTAAACCTTGAACCGTGCTGCACTGGGCGCGTACACCGCCTGTTCGAGCAGCTGGGTCATCTCGTCGACACCACGATTGGACGCGGCGTCCAACTCTACGTAGTCAACGAACCGGCCTGCATCGATTTCCGTGCAAGCCCGGCATTGTCCGCAAGGCGTGGAAGTGATGCCATTCTCGCAGTTTAGCGATTTAGCCAATATACGAGACAGCGTGGTCTTGCCCACACCACGCGTACCGGTAAACAACCATGCGTGATGCAGTCGTTGCGTCGAAAGCGCGTGACTGAGTGCTCGGACCACATGATCCTGGCCGACGAGGGTCTCGAATGAACGTGGCCGCCATTTGCGCGCCAACACCAGATATGTCATGGGGGAGCGAGTATCTTGAAACAAGAAGGCGAGCCTGACTTCGGCACTAATTCTTAGCGACTATGGCTGCTTCGTTCCCGACCTGACCAGTTTCACCGCCGAACCATGCGAAGGGGCCCGCCGATATAAGTTTAACAGGAGTTTTCGATCCAGATATCAGCCCTTGGAAAATACAGGGCACTGCGGGCAGCGCGCCCATCCAGGGCATGGACGTGCTCCCGGTATCGGGATAATTGAGGGCCGTACCGCCGTTTCATGCGCTCTATGAAGCGTTCCCGGCTTTCATCCGGTCTTGGCAACCCTGTCTTGTAATCGACAACCAGCCACCCCTCCTCTTGGGAAATGGCTAGATCAATGACCGACACCCTTCCTGATAAGTCGAGCAAGGACCATTCGCGATACGCGCCAGCAGCTTCCAGTAGCCATCTGCCCCGATCGCTATTCAAAGTGGCGAAGATGGTTTCAAACACCGCACATTCGCCGGCCTGGAGGCTTTCCCCCGCCAGTCCGGCCCGGCTTAGCTGCCGGCGCAAGATCTCGCGGCTTTGCTCGAGTCGGGAAATGGGCCATGCGGCTAACCCTTCTTTTCCGATTCGCTCGAGCCAGGCGTGGGCCACCGAACCCATGATGGCGTCTTCACCATGTTCGGTGGACCATTGCCAGGCGCCGCCCGCCGAGGCGGATGACAAGGTAAAGGACTCCGGAGGGATGGACTCCTCTTTTATGCGCAAGAGACAACGGCTGTCCGGACCTGCAACACGGGTCGAGCCCGCAAGATCAAGCTCTGACTCGGAAGGAGCTGCCGGTTGCGTCATGTGCGGCCAAAGCCGACCCAGCAGACTGGATTCCGACGGCGGCTTAATCGCCCCCGATTGATCTAGATTGATCTCGCCGACTAGATGCAATTGCTGCCTTGCCCGAGTGGCGGCCACATAAAGCAGTCGATCTGTTTCGAACTCTGCACGCCTCTTCTCTCGCCTGGCCAAATAGTGCGACACCGGGTCTTGCACATCGGCGACGCGTCGCTTGATGGGCCCCAGCAGCAAACTGCCTTCGGTTTGCTCGATGCGTATCAAAGGCGGCCGATCTGGCGTTGACGGATGATGCAGCCCTAACACAATGACCGTGTCGAATTGCAGACCCTTGGATTTGTGTATGGTCATCACCTCTACGGCATGTCCCGCCGCCTCGGGCTCGGCGTACAACTGTTTGATCCGCTCATCCAGCTCCGCCGTATCCAGTGCGCCATACGGTGCGATTTTTTCAATCAGGCGAAACACGCTTTCTGCATCGGCGCCATCGGCAGGCGCTGGGTATACCTGCGGCCCACCTAACCGGGTCCAGCATTGCTGCAGCCAGCTCGCGAATGGAATGGAGCCGGACGAATTACTGTCATCCAGCAACACGGAGGCGGCGTGTTGCAGACGAATCAGCTCGCTTCGATTGAGCTCGGCTCGGGTTGCGGGGTCTTGCAAAGCACGTAGTATTAGCGCCGGTATGGTTTGTTGATGGTCTGCGCCGAACAATCTGTGCAAAGTGTCGAGCCTCAAACCGCAAACGGGTGATCGCAAGATGGCGAGCCAGGCCAGGCGGTCTGCAGAATGGCTCAGAGCGCGAGCCAACTGCACGATGTCGTCCACAATTTGGCGGGTTCTTAACGACACCAGCTCTACCGCCCGGCAAGGTATGCCTTCACGGGTCAATCTACGCACCACTTCTTTCAAGTGGCTGCGTGCGCGGACAAGAATGGCGACTGGATGAGCGCTATCCGCATGACGGTCCAGCGCCTCGCGAACCAGCTCGAGCGTAATAAACTCGGCCGCCTGAACAGCGTGGTGGGCGTCTTGAGTATGAGGACACCATATGGGATGCACTTTCACACCGGGCATATCGGGATCAGCCGGGTTGAAGGCGACCGAGTCCGTATAGGGAATGGCTCCCATGGCAGGGTCGGGCTGAGCCGGAAACAAGGGTTTGAAAACCCGGTTGACCCACTCGACAAGTGACGCCTGAGACCGAAAGTTGTCGGTCAGACGCAAGGCGGTGACAGGCAGCTCGCCCAATCCCGACTGCTGCACCTTCAGAAACCAGCCCACCTCGGCTTTCCGGAAACGGTAGATGGACTGCATGGGATCGCCCACGAGAAACAGTGTGCGCCCATCCCCCGGCTGCCACCCCGCGGTCAGTCGGCAGAAAAGATCGATTTGGGATTGACTGGTGTCCTGGAATTCGTCGACAAGCAAGTGTTGAATAGAAGCATCAAGCGAGAGCAGGAGGTCGCTGGGGTCGTCTATTTGACCCAGGGCCTGGAGCGCGCGCTGGGATACTTCAATGAAGTCCACTTCGCGTGCCTCGGCAAACCTGAGGCTGAGCTGCGCGGCCGCAAGCCACAACACCCGGACAAAGTTTCCGAGGACAGCCAATTGATCGGGCTGATATCCCTCCACGGGCGCGTAACGCAGTTCAGCCAAGGCAGCCACCCATGCCTCGTTCCCCTCCCAGGCAGCAAGCCATTGGGCAAAGGCGTCCTTGTGGGGGGTACCCTTATCGAACCCTTGCCGTTTATCTAAACGTCGTCTAAGGGTACCGGTCGAGGTCAGTACTGCGCAGGCCAGGGCTCGCCAATGCGGGACGTCTTCAAAACTGGTGCCCAGTCGCTGCCCCTTCCAGTCTGCCAACGCAGCAAAATCACAAGGTTCTCCTCGACTGAGCAACACATTGGCCGCGGCGGATAGGGGGGCAGCAAGTGCGGACGCCCACCCGGGCGGCATCAAAGCTGCAGCGCGGGCTAAATCCGCCTCGACCGCCCGCCGCAAATTATCAAACAATTGTCCTGCGTCGCTGCCCTCGCCCAATACCGGCAGCCATTGGTCACGGCTTGCCAGCATCTGTGCAATGAGTTCGCAAGCTTGTCGAGTGTCCACATCGAGGTGGGCGACCAGCTGGGCCACGGCCGGTTCACTATCTGCCATGGCCAAGGTCGCCTTGGCCGCCTCGTAATAATGATGGGAGGCGTTCTCGGTGACGGCCGGTAATCCCCCGAGGGCACTAAGCCAGGGCATGCTTCGAACCAGCCACGCGCATAGCGAATCAATGGTGCGTATACTGAGTCGAGCAGGATAATCGAGCAAATTCCAGCCTTTTTCGGCATCTCGCTCGAGCACATTTCGAGCCAGTTGCCAGCTTTGCTTCTTATGCGCTTCCTGAGGCTCCGGACCCCTGCCAGCAGCCAGCTTACTCATGACCCTGGCGTGCATCTCAGAGGCGGCCTTGCGGGTGAAGGTGATTGCCACGATTTCTTCGGGGCGATTTACCGTGGCTAGCAAGGCCAAAAGGCGGTCGGTAAGTAGTTCGGTCTTTCCAGACCCGGCTGGCGCCTGAATAAGAAAAGACCTTTGCGGGTCCAGTGCCATGCGCCGCACCGCGGCGTCGCTGGGCGCTCTAAGCGTCATGTACCGCCTCCTCGTTAAGTCTGAGAAATGGCAACACATCGCAGTAGTCCAGATCGGCTTCGTCGGCGCTAACGTTGACGGCGACACCTTGCTCGAAGTCGGCGGCCAATTGCTGGATAACCCCGCGCCATCGACTCATGAGCTCGGCCCAGCTGCTGACGTCGAGAGTGGGCCAATCGCTAACCGTGGGCAACCCCAGAAAGGCGTCGTCCCCTTCGGCCAAACCTTTTACCTCGACGCCTTGGGCGTGCAGACGGGCTAGAACCAAAGCGCTGACCGGTGCAGTATCTTGAGCCAGCACAGCCGCATAGAAAGGGAGTTGTAGTGCGACCGGTCGTGCGCGCGCCCAGTCTTTACTTGGGTTGGCGATATTGCCCGTCTTGAAATCGATGACTGCCAGGCTTCCGTCCTGGAGCCGGTCGATGCGATCGACCCGCAACTTCAAGGACAGTGCGCCATGCGTCCATTGAAAGTCTTGCTCAAGACCGACAATGGCAAAACCGGGCCTCTCACACTCGAACTCGAGCCACCGAGCCAGTAGGCCGCGAGCTCGTTCGCATTCGAGTTCGCGAAGCACAGGCGGATAATCGTTAAGGCATTCGTTGCTGGCCATGACGACAGACTCGTCTATGCACTGTTGCACTGTGCCTTGTTCGTGCAGCAGGATAAGCGCCTCTTGATCTGCAAACTGCTTGCCGAGCAATTCCATACAGCGGTGCAAAAAAATTCCACGGGCGTTCTGGTCGCCGAGCTCGGCGTATCCGGGCAGGTGGCGAGCACCTAAGCGATAACGGGCAAAGGCCCACAATGGATTGCGCGACTGCGTGTCCAGTACCGCGATTCCCCCGCGCACCACTGCCCCAGGCGTTAAGACCGGCCCGCGATCGTCAGTGACACTTTCCAGCTTGGCTGGCGCTACCGCAGGCACAGTCGGCCTTTGTAGAACAGCGGGGTAATCTGCGATGCAGGGACTGCAATTTAGCTCGCGTTCACCCTCGCGCTCGGCGCTACTGAGCATGACACTTGGAGCGCAGCACAGCATGGCCCCAAACATAGTCTGGGCCCATTGCAGCTCTCGCTCGGGCGTGGCCCGAGGTGCATCTGCTGCGCGCAGGGACGCCAAAGGTATGAAGGGGTTTGGACGAGGAGCGGCCGGCAATACTTCGTCCGTTAGCCCAAGCACCCAGACACCGTCCCATCGCCCCCCTTCCGCTTCGAGGAAGCCCAGCACATCGAGGCGGGCGGCGGGGTCGCGCTGAGGCTGAAAAAGCGTCTGACCAGCCATGGCCTCCAGAGCGCTTACCGCTCCATTCACTGTCAAAGGACCCAACACCAACGCTTGCCCGGCAAAAGCATGAAGTAGCCGGTCGAAAGCTTCCACTGTTTGGAAGGCGTGGCTGTCCAGTGTGGCTTCGCCTGGAAAACCAAGAGCTGAAAGCCAATCACGAAAGCGCACCGCCCATACGGCAGACGACGCCGTGCCCCGACCTTTAAGGGCGGCGTCGATGCATTTTTTCCAGGCTTGAGCCAGGACCGGTGCGCGCTCGGAGAGACGTTGCGCCAATTCGGACGAGTCCAGGGACAACTTGGCCCCATGCCGCCATAAAGCATCGATTCCCGCTCGGCCGCCAGATTCGGACGTGGCGCCCGCGCAGTGACCAGCAAGCAAGGCGGCACCGGCCTCATTAGGAGTACAGCGGCCTTCACGCAAGATGACGGAGGTCAGCTTTAGCCAGGCAATGGCAGCCCGAACCGTCGGCCACTCTGAGAGGGGCCGGCCCACCGCGATGTTGTAGCCGTAGCGCTGCTGGCCAGGTGTGGTGGAAAGCGCCTCGCGCAGCACGCGGTGCGCCAATACGGCAGCGCTTTCAAGACTGGCGGCCACGATGGCATAGCGCCCCTGGGGGAACCGTTCCAACTGATGGCGGGCCCACTGTGCTGCCAGCCGCCACTCGCTGACAGGATCGGGCGCGATCACTCGATTGACCTCGGCGGCCAGCTGCTGTTCTGCACGTAAAGTGACCACGCTCACGCCTTGCTTCTGCAGAGCCGCCATGATGGCCGCAAGACGCGGTGACAGCTCGTTGAATCCGGCCAGAACCACCGTTGTAGCCGCCATTGCAAGCTGCTGGTCGGCAATGGCCTCATGCACATTCTCGAAGGCCACCGTTGAGTCTTCGGCGTCCAACTCTTGCAAACGCTGACGGTATCTTTCGCGCCAATATTTGAAGCGTTGATATTCACCGGTTTCCTGGTGAGGTGAAATGACAGGCTGCCAGTCCGATACCAGCTTGTCGGCTTCCATGGCCAAGCGTGCGGCCTGGGTGACATCCAACAAAGGATTGGCCGATTCGCACTCGCTTATCACCTGGCGCCACAATGTGAGGGCGCCATAGTTATCCAGAACATGGGACGACAGCCGTGCGCCCGGCAAAAAAGAGAGTTCGTCTGCCATTTGCCGCATCCAGGCGCCCAGCGGAAGGATGTCGGGCAAGGCCATGACACGTTGTTGGTCGTTTAGGCTAGCGGAGAACTCGGCCACCAGGCGGCGAGCATGGCGGTTGTTGACGGTAAGGACAAGCGTTGTCTGGCTGTCCAGGCTCGTAACGTCTTGGAGCGAGATGGATGGCATATGAGCGATCATGCGGCGAGTTTACCGTAGGCGGCAATCGGTACAGTACACTTCCAGACAGTTTTGCCCATCCGTAAAAGGCGGCCTTTTTGGAACTGTCACCTTCCGCTTCCATCGACGCATTCATCAGTGCCCTCTGGCTCGAAGACGGCCTGGCCGACAACACGCTGGCAGCCTATCGGCGAGACATGGAAGCATTTTCAGAATGGCTGCAAGCCTGCGGCAAGCATCTGGACGAAGCACAGGCGACAGACATTCAAAGCTGGTTTGCGGCTCGACATGCCGAAACCCGAGCGTCGACCGCGAACCGCCGGCTTGCGACACTGAAGCGCTATTACTTATGGGCGCGCCGCAATGGTCGAGTGCAACATGACCCCTGCCTCAGCCTGCGACCTGCCAAGCAGCCTTCGCGATTTCCCCGGACACTATCCGAGCAGCAGGTCGAGGCGCTGCTGGCCGCCCCGGACGCCCGTCAGGCCCTGGGATTGCGCGACCGGGCCATGCTCGAAACCTTGTACGCGACCGGCCTTCGGGTAAGCGAACTGGTCGGATTGGATATGCTCGACGTTTCTTTGAATGAAGGCGTCGTGCGTGTAAACCTCGGAAAAGGTGGAAAAGACCGGCTCGTCCCTCTGGGGCAAGAGGCGGCTCATTGGGTGCAGCGCTACTTGAACGAAGCTCGGCCCTCGCTGATGGGCAAGCGACGTAGCGATGCCTTGTTCATCACTTCCAGGGCTACCGCCATGACGCGCCAATCGTTTTGGCTCATTGTCAAAAAATATGCGGTTCGCGCCGGCATCAACGCCCCCTTGTCGCCTCACGTTCTGCGCCACGCCTTTGCCACCCATCTGCTTAACCACGGCGCCGACCTTCGGGTTGTGCAAATGCTGCTCGGCCATGCCGATATTTCCACCACGCAGATCTACACTCACGTTGCCCGCGAACGGTTGAAAAACCTCCATGCCCAACACCATCCTCGGGCTTAGATAGAAGTCTTCATGGCAAAAGAAAAGCACATATCCGAAACTCCGGCCACGCTGATGTTGAAGCGGTTGGGCATTGCATTTGGCGAGCACATCTACGACTACGTGGAGCACGGTGGGGCGCGAGAGTCGTCACGTCAGTTGGGCGTGGATGCTCATCAAGTTGCCAAGACCTTGATCATGGAAGATGAAAACAGCCGACCGCTGATCATTCTCATGCATGGCGACTGCGAAGTATCGACCAAGAACCTGGCTCGGCAGATCGGGGCCAAGAGAGTCGCCCCATGTGCTCCTGAGGTGGCTCAGAAGCATTCCGGCTATTTGGTGGGCGGCACGTCGCCCTTTGCCACCCGCAAGACTATGCCGGTGTGGATTCAAGCGGGCTTGCTTGAGTACCCGGTGATCTACATAAATGGGGGTCGGCGGGGGTTTCTGATCAGCGTTGCGCCCGGTGCCATTGTGGAAGTACTGGGCGCCAAGCCGGTAAATGCGGCGCTACCTCATGGTGGCGCTTGAAAGATGAGCCGATGGCGTCTCCGGCAGGAATCGAACCTGCAATCTTCCCTTAGGAGGGGAAAGTTATATCCATTTAACTACGGAGACGTCGGTGCGCAGTATAGCAAGACGAAGTCAGCGATTTAATGGTTATCATTGACAGAAGTGTTGTTTCTTGCACAGCAAATCAGGCGCATTTTTGCCCGCTGCGCCAAAGCTGTAAAACCTTGTAAGCGCTAGACCGCCAATCTTTTTACTCAGTATAGATCTCCCGCCCACTGCTTTATATACACGCCGATTCCCTCCAGCATCGCTTTCGGTCCACGCCATGCGCGTCTGCTCGTAATGAATACCCCTCTCAGTTTGCATGAAATTGCCTGCTATTTACCGGATGAAGCGGCCACAGAACAATTGGCGCGTTCCCTTGCGTCGACTATCGGTTTAAGTCAATCGGGCGCCCCCCTGCGCGTCACCAACGTCCGAATTCATCTTCGAGGAGACCTCGGAAGCGGCAAGACAGCCTTCACCCGAGCCTTTCTTCGGGCATGTGGTGTAACGGGACGTATCAAGAGCCCAAGCTACGCCCTCCTTGAAAGCTATAAAGTTTCTAACTTATACTTCTATCACCTTGATTTTTATAGATTTAGCAATTCTCAGGAATGGGAGGATGCCGGGTTCCGAGAAATTCTGCACCAGGACGACGCCGTTGTTCTCATCGAGTGGCCCGAGCAAGCTGGCACCGCACTGCCGCCTCCCGATATCGAGATTAGTCTTACCTACGCAGAACCAGGACGCCAGGCATGCCTGAACGCCTATAGCAACAAAGGACAAACATGGCTGACTTCACTGGTGATTCCCCCGCAGGAACCTCCTCCCGGGGCTACACACGGCGACAGTTTGTAGCCTCGGCAACCACCCTTCTCCTTTTGCCGGTTATTCCGCGGCTGGCTCGCGCCGGCACTATTGTGGCCGTTCGAACATGGCCTGCCGACGAGTACACTCGCGTCACGCTTGAAATGGACGCCGAGTTGAAGGCCGAGCACTTCACCCTCGAGAACCCGAATCGATTAGTCGTCGACATCAACGGCTTGACGATGAACTCGACAATCGAGCAACTGGTATCCAAGGTTCGTCCTAACGATCCCTACATCGAGTCGGTGCGCGTCGGGCAGAATCGGCCGGACGTCATTCGACTTGTACTGGATCTGAAGCAAGCAGTCGCTCCGCAGGTCTTCACCTTGAAGCCCGTCGGGGAGTACCAGTATCGACTGGTACTCGACCTGTATCCCAAGGTTGCACAGGACCCTCTCCTCGCCATTGCCAACAACGCGTTAGACGCCGATCCGCTGGCTGAAGTCCTGGAAAACCTCGCCCAAGCCGATAGTGGTGCTGCTCCTATTCCCTCCGTAGAAGGGCAACAGCTACCCGCTCCTGCTGTGGTCAAGAAGCCCGGCGCCACCCCGCCGCCCGTGCGCTCTGCTCCTCCCAGTGTCGACCGACCGTTGCTTGTGGCTCTGGATCCCGGCCACGGAGGCGAAGACCCGGGCGCGATAGGCCGCGGCGGCACGCGTGAAAAAGACGTCGTGCTGAGCATTGCGCGCAGGCTCAAGAAACTTATCGATGCGCAGCCCAATATGCAGGCTTACCTCACGCGCGATAATGATTATTTTGTGCCGCTTCAGGTCCGCGTTCAAAAGGCCAGACGAGTCAAAGCCGACCTGTTTATTTCCATCCACGCCGACGCCTGGGTCAAACCCACTGCCCGCGGCTCGTCGGTGTATGCCCTGTCACAAAACGGCGCAACAAGTTCTGCCGCTCGATGGATGGCCAAGCGAGAGAACGACGCCGACCTCATTGGCGGCATCAACCTGGGTTCGCATAATCAACAAGTGGCTAAGGTGCTCCTTGATCTATCCACCGCTGCTCAGATCAACGACGCGGTGCGAGTGGGTTCAAAAGTGCTCCGGGAAATTGGCAAAATAAACCGCCTGCACAAGAAAAATGTAGAGCGAGCGGGGTTTGCCGTGCTGAAGGCGCCTGACATTCCTTCCATACTTGTCGAGACCGCCTTCATCAGCAACCCTCACGAAGAAAGGCTGCTGAAGTCGCCCTCCTACCAGGACCAGATAGCACAAGCGATGCTGGTGGGTATCAACGAGTATTTCGCCGCGAGCCCGGGGCTGGCACGCCGCGCCTGAGGGCAACCAGTCCAGAGCTGACTGCGCTTGTCTTGCCCGACATGGGCGCAGCAAGGTGGACGCCGTATCCGGTGCCTCGGTGGCGCGCAAGGTGGACGCCGTATCCGGTGCCTCCGTGTTCTATACGCCCGGGGCCGGAACGGCTCTTAGCGCGCGTTCGACCCGACGCTACAATCATTACCGTGTTTGCCAAAAAGCGATACAGGTAATCCTCCGTCCATGTCCTTACGTCGTCCCATCACCCGGCTTCCCGACCTGCTGGTTAGCCAGATAGCTGCCGGTGAAGTCATTGAACGCCCTGCTTCAGTGCTTAAAGAAGTGCTGGAGAACGCTGTGGATGCTCAGGCTCGCACCATAGAGATCAGGCTTGAGGGAGGCGGCATACGTCGAATCGCTGTCACCGACGATGGCATAGGCATTCCTCGTGAGGAGCTTCCCCTGGCCTTGACGCGTCACGCCACAAGCAAAATCAGCTCCCTTGGCGAACTTGAATCAGTGGTTTCCATGGGCTTTCGCGGTGAAGCCCTGGCTTCGATTGCTTCTGTGGCGCAATTGACGATCACCTCTCGTACCCTCCAAGCGCCGCATGCATGGCAGCTCGGCCCAACGGACACTGAACCTCAGGCGGCGTCTGGGCGGCAGGGTACGACCATAGACATACGTCAGTTATTTCTTGATGTCCCGGCTCGACGCAAGTTCTTGCGGTCTGAGGCAACCGAATATGGGCATTGCGTTACGGCGTTTGAGCGCTTGGCCCTTGCACACCCCCAGATAAGCTTCCGCTTGTTTCACAACGACAAGCCGCAACGACAATGGCGCGCCGCCGACGTGTCGCAGCGCATACTCGACGTATTGGGGTTGGAGTTTCACCAGAACTGCCTGCCGCTCGAAGCGGGACAAGGCCTGATTTCCTTGCGCGGCATGGTGACAAAGCCAACCATGGCACGCCATAGGGCCGATCGGCAATACCTGTACGTCAATGGACGATATGTGCGGGACAGGGTCATCGCGCACGCTATTCGCCAGGCTTTTGCCGACGTCCTGCATGGCGACCGACAGCCCGCCTATGTCCTTTTTCTGGACATCGATCCGGGCATGGTCGACGTCAACGTGCATCCAGCGAAACACGAGGTGCGTTTTCGAGATAGCGGCGCGGTTCATCGCTTCGTCGCACAAGCCCTCGAGGGGGCATTGGCAGGCGTCGGTGGCGGTTCTATGGCGCAGGCCGACACGCCTTCTGTTGAACCCAGGGCGGGCTGGACGCTTACGGACACGCCGTCCGATGGGCAACTAGCCGTGGCGCCTGGGCTGGGCATGACGGCACCAGCCGAGGCCGACGCTCCTTTCCAGCAAGCGCCCCTACGGCGTGGCGGGTACACCAGCTGGCAGATACAACGCCCACTGGGCTTACGCGACGGAGCCGACTCAAACGCAGCGTGGCAAACCTTATATCAACCGTTGGCAACGGACACGCAAAACGAGTCTGAGTCCGACGCGCGCAAGACCTCGGCCGCAGATACCGCCGGCCAAGAAGAATTCCCCCTGGGCATGGCTCTGGGTCAGTTGCATGGCGTGTACATACTATCCCAGACACGCGATGGCCTGATACTTGTGGACATGCATGCCGCCCACGAGCGCGTGGTGTACGAACAATTGAAAAAGGCGCTCAACGCTCGCGAGCTTCCATGCCAGGAGCTCCTGGTGCCTGTCGTATTCAAGGCCACGGAGCAAGAAATCGGTTTGGCCGAAGAGCACGAATCCGCCCTGGCCGAGCTCGGCCTGCAGCTTCGGCCCGCGGGGCCGCAGACCCTTATGGTGCGTGCGGTGCCGGCCTTACTGGCGCAAGGCGATATTGAAACGCTGGCTCGTAACGTTCTGCGCGACCTGGCTCAGGTGGGCAGTTCGGGCCACCTTACCGAGCAACGCAACGAATTGCTTGCCACCATGGCCTGCCATGGGTCTGTCCGCGCCAATCGCCGCCTTACGCTGGACGAAATGAATAGCCTGTTGCGACAGATGGAACGGACCGAAAGGGCTGACCAGTGCAACCACGGACGTCCCACCTGGGTGCGGTGGAGTTTATCCGAGCTGGACAAGCTGTTCCTGCGCGGCCAGTGATGTACGACATGAAACTTCCCATAGTTTGCTTGGCGGGCCCCACGGCGTCAGGGAAAAGCGCGTCTACTATCGCACTGGCGCAGCGTTGGCCCATCGAAATCATCGTGGTGGATTCGGCCACCATTTACCGCGACATGGACATCGGCACAGCCAAACCTTCGCGAGAAGAGCGCCGACAGATCCCACATCACCTCCTGGATATCCGTGACCCGGCCGAAACCTATTCAGCGGCACAATTCACAGAGGATGCGCGACAGCTAATCAACCAGATTCTGGCGCGCCAACGTATTCCTGTTCTGGCTGGGGGCACCATGCTGTATTACAAGGCGCTCCGAGAAGGGCTGAACGACCTGCCGGCGGCCGATCCAGCCGTACGAGCAGCGATCGACGCCGAGGCCCACGTAAAAGGGTGGCCGGCTTTGCATGCTGAACTGCAAGCCTACGACCCGGAGACGGCCAAACGTCTCGCGCCCAACGACAGCCAGCGACTGCAACGGGCCATCGAGATTTACCGGCTGACTGGCGAACCCATGTCCTCGTTGCTGGCAAAGAGCCGGCGAAGCGGCGCCCAGCCCTACGATTACGTGACTATCAGCCTTGAGCCGTCCGACCGCTCCGCGCTGCATCAACGCATCGCAGATCGCTACAGGGTCATGATGCAAGCCGGGTTGCTGGAAGAAGTGCAGCGGCTGCACCGACGGCCGGACCTTCACACTGGCCTGCCCTCGATACGTTGCGTAGGGTATCGGCAGCTTTGGGACTACCTGGACGGCCAGGGCGACTTGGACGATGCTGTGGAACGAGCCATAGCCGCCACACGACAACTTGCCAAGAGGCAACTCACTTGGTTGCGCGCGCAACCTGATCGAACGATTATTGATTGTCTGGCGCCGGATGCTTCCGATCAGGTCGTGGACGCAGCCGCCGCCGTGTGGCGAACATCGCTAATTAGACAACCGTGACTTGCGCGGCCTCCGGCTCGCACTCGACGATGTCCCCGAGACGGAAGACCTGTTCACCGGAAGCGGTAAGGCTATGGGCAATGGAATCAGCCTCGGCTGCCGGCACGACTACCACCATACCTATCCCGCAATTGAAAACGCGGTACATTTCCTCGTCGGCGACGTTGCCATTTTGCTGTAGCCAACGGAAAAGCTCCGGCATGGCCCAGGCATCGCGCTGCAGCCGGGCACCCAGGCCGGATTGCAATATGCGAGGCACATTATCCAGCAGACCTCCGCCGGTAATATGCGCCAGGCCTTTGATAGATCGGCCGTGTTGCTGCAACGCCGACAATATGGACTTGACGTAAATACGGGTGGGCTCCATGACCACATCCCCCAAGGGGCGACCCGCCAGATCGTCCGTGGGTTTGGCGTTGGCGTGGGTCAGGATTTTGCGCAGTAAAGAAAAACCGTTCGAATGCGCCCCGCTGGACGCCAGCCCCAGGATGGCATCCCCGGGTTCGATGGATTTGCCATCAATGATTTTCGACTTTTCAACAACACCCACCGCAAAACCAGCCAGGTCGTACTCGCCTTCGGGATACATGCCGGGCATCTCGGCTGTTTCCCCACCGATTAGCGCACATCCCGAGAGTTCGCATCCGCGGGCGATGCCGCCCACAACGCTGGCCGCGGTTTCGACCGAAAGCTTTCCGCAAGCAAAATAATCCAGGAAAAACAGCGGCTCGGCTCCCTGCACGAGAATGTCATTGACACTCATGGCCACCAAATCGATGCCTACTGTATCGTGGCGGCGCCACTCGAAGGCCAGGCGCAACTTCGTGCCCACTCCGTCCGTTCCCGATACCAGCACAGGCTCTTTAAGCCCCTGCGGCATCTCGAACAACGCGCCAAACCCACCGATACCCGCCATGACGCCCGCCCGCATGGTGCGAGCGGCCAACGGCTTGATCCGGTCAACCAGCGCCTCGCCCGCATCAATATCGACGCCTGCATCGCGGTAGGTAAGGGATGATGTGGGTTTGATCGTCATGAGAAAAGCCGTGAGATGTGCAAGAATTGCGTGTTGATGAAATGACAAGGCGCATTTTACGCCTTTATTCACTTGTGATGCCCCAGCAACTGATCCTCGAATTACAGCCGCCGCCCGCGCCCAGTCTGGACAATTTCATAGGGGGACGCAATACCGCCGCCGTCCAGGCGTTGCATGAATGCGGTCCGGGCAAGGCGGTATATCTATGGGGCCCACCCGGGGTCGGACGCAGTCATTTGCTACGTGCCATCGCTCTTGATCGTAACGGCCTTTACGTTGACGCGAGGGTGAGTGCAGCCGCACTTGCACCGATTGTGCAGGACGACACCATTGCCCACGCACTTATAGCCATCGACAACGTTCAGACGCTCACCGACTCCGGACAAGCGGCCTTGTTTGCCCTGTACAATCGCTGGCGCGAATCGTCCGCGAGCACGCGAGGCTTCTGTCTGGTCCTTGCTGGCGACCAGGCGCCCGTTGTCATGCCAGTGCGCGAAGACCTGCGCACACGCCTTGGTTGGGATCTCGTTTTTCGGCTAGAGCCCTTATCGGACGAAGAACGCGTGCAAGCACTACAAAATCAAGCCTCCGCACGTGGACTCGACCTGAGCCAGGAAGTCATTGCCTGGGTGCTGACGCATTACTCACGGGACATGAGTCATCTCAGTGCGCTGCTTGATGCCCTGGATCGCTATTCCATTGAAAAACACCGGGCCATTACCGTGCCCTTATTGAAGGATTTGTTGGCGAAGCAGTCCTCGCCTGACGCCAACCGCTCGTATGACCGCAGCTAAAAGAATTGCTCTTTTCGATCTCGACCACACTCTGTTGCCGCTGGATAGCGATTACCAATGGGCCGACTTTCTGGCCCGCACCGGTCGAGCCGGGGATCCCGCGGAGGCCCAGCGCCGCAACGAAGAATTGATGGATCGCTACAACGCGGGCAACCTGACGGCTGAACAGGCGGCGGAGTTCATGTTGGGCCTGCTTGCTGCCGCAGAGCCGGACGAATTGGCCGCCTGGCATGAAGAGTTCATGGAAAGCGTCATACTGCCGAGCATCCGTCCGGCTGCACAAGAACTGGTTCAACAGCATCTGGATAGAGGCGACCTTACCGCCATTGTCACGGCCACAAACGAGTTCGTCACCGCCCCTATTGCGCGACTATTCAATATTCCGCACCTGATCGCCACCGTGCCAGCGCAACGTGACGGCCGTTATACGGGCGCAATTCAAGGCGTGCCAAGCTTTCAGCAGGGGAAAGTCACACGCGTCAACGACTGGCTGGCCGGCATGGGTAAAACCTTGGCCGACTTCGAAACTTCGTATTTCTACAGTGACTCGGTCAACGACCTGCCCTTGCTTGAGGCCGTCACCCACCCTATTGCCACCAATCCCAGCCCGACCTTGCGCGACATCGCGGTTTCCCGCGGATGGGAAATCCTCCACCTATTCAAGGACATGCAGGACGCAAAGTCCTAAAATACGCGCATGCTCACAGACACAATCAAAAACTTTGTGGGGCGTTTGTTCGCCCCCATATCCCGCGGGCCGGAACGGTTGGGCCCCGAGCGGCATGGCATCGACCGCCGCGCAGTATCCCGACATGCCATCAAAGTCTGCGAAGTTTTAAATCAACACGGGTTCTCTGCATACATCGTCGGCGGTGCGGTACGTGATCTTATCGCAGGCTTGCAGCCCAAGGACTTCGACGTAGCCACCAACGCCACACCCGATCAGATACGTCCCCTATTTCGACGGGCACGCATCATTGGCCGACGTTTTCAATTGGTGCATGTGGTTTTCGGCCAGGAAATCATCGAAACCTCTACATTCCGGGCGCCTGCAAACGGTGAGGAAGACACGGACGATCACGGCCGCATCCTGCGCGACAATCTATTTGGCACGCATGAAGAGGACGCCGCCCGGCGAGACTTCACGCTAAACGCCCTGTATTACGACCCGCTCAAGGAAGAAGTGATCGACTTCCATCGAGGCGTAACTGATCTCAAGAAGCGCACCGTACGCATGATTGGCGATCCGGCAACCCGTTACCGCGAAGATCCGGTCCGCATGTTACGGGCGCTTCGCTTTGCCGCCAAACTGGACGGCACCGTAGCCCCGGCCACTCTGGCCCCCATCAAAGAACTTGCGCCCCTGGTTTCCAACGTCCCTTCGTCACGCTTGTTCGACGAGTTGCTCAAGCTGCTTACCTGTGGCCGGGCCATGGAGTGCTTGCGACAGCTGCGAGAGGTGGGCCTGCACAAGGGGCTCATTCCACTCATCGACGCCATATTCGAGTTGGAAGGCGGTGAAGAGTTCGTTGAACTTGCTTTGGCCCGGACAGATGCACGAATCCGAGCCGGAAAAACCGTCAGCCCCAGCTTCCTGTTTGCCGCCCTGCTCTGGAAGCTCGTCTACCAGCGTTGGCAAGAGCTTATGCAGCAAGGCGAGCACCCGATCCAAGCATTGGTGATCGCTTCAGATGACGTCCTGGACCGGCAGACTCGAAGCCTACCTATACAGCGCCGCTTCCAGGCCGACGTACGAGAAATCTGGTTTATGCAGGCCAGGTTTGACCGAGTAACGCCCAAGGGAATCTGGCGCATGCTCGAGCACCCGCGCTTCCGTGCCGCAGTGGACTTCCTGCAATTGCGTGCGGAAGCCAAAGAAGTAGACAGCGTCGACGCTCAGTGGTGGATGGACCTGGCTAACGCCGACCATGCCAAGCGCACCGATATGATAGAAGCCCTGCAGCAACAACGCCGCAGCTCCGGCTCCGGCCAGCGCTCCCGCCGCAGACGGCGATCCCGGTCCAAGTCAGCCGGCACCCCCGCGCCCAATGCGGCCTAGACCCCCTGCCTAGCCATCCATGACAACCACTTATGTCGGCATGGGCGCCAATCTGGGCGACGCTGGGCAAGCGCTATAGGACGCGGCTACTGCTCTGACCAAATGTGAGGGCATTCAAGCCGTCGAGTTGTCACCTTTGTACTCCACGGCCCCTATCGATTCCACCGGGCCGGACTACACCAACGCCGTCGCCCGGGTGCTTACCACTCTCACCGCCACGGCTTTGCTGACCCAACTGCAAGCGATAGAACTGCGCTTCGGCCGCACCCGCCCCTACCGCAACGCCCCGCGCACCCTAGATCTGGATCTGCTGCTGTTCGGCGACGAGACCATCAATCTACCCGAACTGACAGTTCCCCACCCACGCATGCACGAGCGCGCCTTTGTCCTACGGCCACTGGCCGACCTCGCACCCGACCTCGTGTTACCGCAAGGCCCCATCCTGGACCTGCTGGCCGCTTGTTCTGATCAACCCATACAGCGTTTGGCATCCAGGTAAGCCCGCAATGGGTTTTCAAGAACAGCGCGCAAACGACAGGTCTGAAACCACAAGTGTGAAACAACACGTCTGAAACGACACGTCTGAAACGACACGGCTCATACGACACGTCTTTCACAACCGTCAATCCACCTCAACGTCCAGGTGCTGGGCCGGGCCTCGTGTCCGGGCCTTTCGCGTGCGCCGCCCGATTCCGTGATTCGGGGACAAAAGGTCGCGGCTGCTTGAGCGCCAAGTTTTCGGGAGCACTGCTCCCGAGGCGCGAGGTTCCGCGACCGCCCCGAATCGCGGAATCGGGCGGGAAGCCCGGAGGGGAACCCATAGGGGACCCCATAGGGCCGCTAAGCGCAGGCCCGGACACGAGGCCCGGCCCAGCA
>JAJUGB010000012.1 GCA_029268595.1 Alcaligenaceae bacterium
ACCAGTGTGCGTTCTCCAGTGGGGTCAAAGGCGGCATAGAGCGCGCGCAGGGCCGTCTCAACTTCCGGGTCCGAGGTGCCGATGACGATGCGCTCGGGTTCAAGACAATCTTTAATGGCGCGGCCTTCAGCAAGGAATTCCGGATTTGAAGCGACCCTCACTGCGGGGCCGTTCGGGCGGGCACAAGCGCTTAAGATTTCCTGAATGCGCTCACAGGTGCCCACCGGCACTGTGGATTTGACTATGACTATGGTCTGGGGCGAAAGGTGGGCCGCCAACTCGCGAGCGCTGTCCAACAAATTCTTCAGGTCGGCCCGGCCGTCTGGATCGGACGGGGTCCCTACAGCAAGGAAAACAAACCGAGCGTCAGCAGCATTTTGAATGTCGGTGGAGAAGGTCAAACGACCTGACTTGTGCTGTTCCGCCACTAAATCGTCCAGGCCCGGCTCATAAAAAGGAGCTCGGCCTGCTTGAAGGGCTTCGATCTTCTTACTGTCCTTGTCGATGCAAACGACTCGATGTCCCACTTTGGCCAGGCACGCGCCTGTGACCAGTCCGACGTAACCGCTGCCAACGATGGCGATATCCATTCAACACCCCCCAGAAAGCAGATGGGCGCTTAATGCAAGCGCCGTGCCGCCAGCGGACGCGTCAAGCGCTACACATCACGGGGCGGCAATCTCTCGCCCACCCCGCGTACCTTCAGTAAGCGCTGGATCGGGGCGGCACTCCCTAGGGAGCGCGTCTTAGCTCAGCCGACGGATACTTGATTTGGGCGCGGTACTTCGACACCGTGCGGCGAGCCACCACCACACCTTCTCTAGCCAGTTTTTGCGCGAGCATCACGTCTGATAGCGGCTGGCGCGGGTCTTCGTTTTCGATCATTTCCTGGATCAAGGCGCGTACAGCACCTGCAGAGCAGGTTCCTCCCGAGCGCGTTGCGAGTTCGCGCGAGAAAAAGTGCTTGAACTCGAAAATGCCGCGAGGCGACGCCAAGTACTTATTGCTGGTTGCGCGAGAGACGGTTGATTCGTGCATACCGAGCTCGTCTGCAATTTCGCTGAGCATCAAGGGGCGTAAGGCCACGTCGCCATAGTCAAAGAAGGTTTGCTGCCGAGCGACAATGGCTTGTGCGACGCGAAGTATCGTGGTGTTGCGCTGCTCCAGGCTGCGAATAAGCCAACGAGCCTCTTGCAAAGCCTTGGCCATCAAGTGCCGGTCGTTGTAGCGCGATTCGCGAAATAGCTTCGCATAGGTCGAGTGCAGCTGAGCTTTAGGCACAGCATCGTTGTTTGACAAAGCCACCCAACGCTTGCCAATTTTGCGGACGATGACATCGGGTACTACATAGCAGGACGGGTCTACCGTGGCGTAGCGCGAGCCGGGTCGTGGATCCAACGACCTTATCAGCAAGCAGGCCTCGCGTACCTCTTCTTCAGAAGCCTGGAACATGCGCGCCATGCCGACATAGTCGCATTTGCCGACTTTTTCCAAGGCCGATTCCACTATCTTGCAGGCAAGGTCGCGTTGCGGCTTGTCTTCGTCCAGGGACCGTAACTGCAAAAGCAGGCACTCAGACAGGTTGCGCGCGCCAAGGCCTGGCGAGGCCAACTGCTGAACGAGACGCAGCGCTACTTCCCATTCGTCGTCGGTGGGGGCTGGGTCTAACTGGCCGTCTCCCGCAAGTTCTGAAAAGGGAACGCGCAGATAGCCGTCCTCGTCAAGTGCTTCAATAACGAAGGTCACAAGTATGCGGTCCCGTTCGCTGAGCGGATAGGCGCACAAGTCTTCCAGCAAGGCGTCGTGCAGCCCCGTATGGCTGCGCGCCCATTGTCCTACGTCAGTGTCTACTGCCTCGCCATTACGGTTGCTGGTGGGATAGTCGCCGGAATAGCTCGACATTGAATCAGCGGCGGCCTCGTAGGCCGAAAACTCCTCTGAGGAGTCGCTGATTTCGGCCGAAATGTGTTCGTATTCGACCGAACTCGTCTCATCCAGCGAGGTTGTGGATGCGATCGAGCCGATTGCGTCAGTCACTTCTTGCGTCGCATCGGGCAGATGTGCGTCTTTGGCGTCAATGGCTGCGCCTTCCGCATCGCCGGATTCGTCCTGTTCTTCCAGGAAAGGATTGGTGGCGATTGCGTGCGCCACCTCGCGGCTGAAATCCAGGGTAGACATCTGCAGCAGTTTGACCGACTGTTGAAGACGCGGTGTCAATGTCGTCTGCTGACGCATGCGCAATTCGTAGGTGAGCTGTACCAAGTCTTGTCTCCCTAAAAGCAGATAGATGGATGGTCACCCGGTTATCACGCAAAATCTATGCCAGTTTGAAAATTCACAGCCCCTGAAGAGCTCCCCTCTTACTTATAGGGGCTTGCGGCCGTTTGCGCTCAGAACCTGCCGGCAAGCGGCGTTCCTGCATGTCGAATTTTCCTATGCAATTTACTTGCCTGTGTAAGAAATGCTGGCAGCCGCTTGGCCTTCGTACGCAGGTCGAGGGTGCTCCGTAACAACTTCTCAATCACGATTGCCTTGGGCCCCCCATGGGTTGGCACAACGATTGCTACTGCTCCGTTCGAGATGAAGTGCACGCACTGAATCAAGACTCACCCGCTTTCTGGGAGGTTTTAATGAGTAACGATTATCAAGGACGGCAACGTTATCCGGGAAGGTCGGACGCCGGCCGGCGCGAGTATGACCTGTTCGGCCGAGAGACTAGTCACGGTCGGGGGCGCTCTCATGGTCCTCGCCAAAGCTACGGAGCCGATAGAGAAGGGTACCAGGGGCGTGATCGTGGAGACGGGTCCTCATGGGGTGACGACCGCGGCCGGCCGCAATACGACGCCCTGGGCCGCTACTACGAGGAAGACGAACGCCAATATCAGCCCGGCCGATCCAGCGGCCAGCGCGGGCATGGTGACTGGCGCGAAGAGCAGGCCGGCCACGGGGCCCGGCTTTATGGAGAGCGAGATTTTCCTAGCGTAGGCGAGCACGATTATCGTGGCATGCACCGTCAATACGGACAGCACCAGGGTGACCATGATGACTATCGTCGGCGTGGCCATCGCAGCTGGGAAGAACACTATGACGACGGCGGCGAGTATGGCTCTTATCCCAGTGGTCAAGGCCAGCGCCAAGCCAGTTGGCGCGCGTCCGGTCCTGGACAAGGCGTAGTAAGCCGCAGCGCCGACCCCGGACAGAGCAGCTATGGCGGATTCACCAACGAAGACCCCAGCTATCAGTATCAGCAGCGTCAGCCCGGTGGTTATCCAGGCGACCAAGAGTACCGCGTTCCACGCATGGGGGAGCCCGGTCCCTGGCAGCGTTCAGGAGGCCACCAGCAAGATTCGAGCTATGGCGAGAACCGGCAGTGGTATGGGGAAGATGCACACCGCGACCACCGGCGCGGCTGGGGTGCGCAGAGCCAACGTCGCACCAGTCCCAAAGGCTATACGCGTTCGGACGACAGAGTGCGCGAAGACATCTGCGAACGGCTGAGTCATAGCGGACTTGACGTCAGTGAAGTGTCCGTGGAGGTCAAGGACGGCACGGTGACCCTCGAGGGCACGGTAGAAGATCGTTGGACAAAGTACGTCATCGAAGATCACGCAGACGACTGCCTCGGTGTGAAAGAGATCGATAACCGCATCCGCGTCTTGCGTAGTCAGGGATATTCCCGCGGCGAAACCTCGACCCACGCGGGCGGCTCCTCACAGACCGGCTCCGAAGGTCGTTCCGAGCAGGGCTCCGGCTCATCCGCTTCTGCGGGTGGCGGCTCCGGGCAACATGCCGAGCAAGGGGAATCAGGCTCCGATCCTAAGCGTTCCAAATAGAAGGGAGAATTTGTATGGAAAAACAGACACAAATCATTCGAGATCCAGAAGACTCCGGTCCGGGTCCCGGTCCGGAAGTCATGGCGGCCTCCACTCTGGAAGGCAACGACGTCTACAACAATGCGGATGAAAAACTGGGGACGATCGAGCACATCATGATTGACGTGCCTCGTGGACGAGTGGCGTATGCCGTGCTGTCACGTGGCGGCATTTTGGGCATGGGCGACAAACTTTTCGCCATCCCCTGGAGCGCTCTCACCCTCGATACACAGCGTAAGTGCTTCCTGCTTGACGTCCCGGAGCAGCGCATGAAAGACGCCGAGGGATTCGACAAGGACGCCTGGCCGCGCATGGCGGATTTGTCGTGGGCTACCCGCACTCACGAGTTCTACAACCAGCCTCCGTACTGGTAATCAAACACGCAGGGCTTCGGCCCTGCTCCCTAAATCTTGTTGAGAGCCGGGCGTCCCATGCGCCTGGCCAGGCAATCGTGCGGAGAGAACCATGCAGAAGATAGCAATAATTAGTGAACATGCCTCGCCCCTGGCACAGGCCGGGAGCATTGACAGTGGTGGCCAGAATATTTACGTCGCTCAGATTGCCCGACAGCTTGCGGCTTGCGGAAACCAAGTTGACGTATTCACCCGGCTGGACAATCCCTATTTGCCGCCGGAAATGAGTTGGGGTGAGAACGTCCGCATCATCCATGTCCCGGCAGGACCCGCCAAACACCTGCCAAAAGAGTCCCTATTGGGTCACATGGCCGATTTCGGGGCGTACTTGCAGAACTATTTCGCAAATCAGGATGAACCTTACGATCTGATTCACGCTAATTTCTTTATGTCCGCCATGGCCGCCATGCCGGTCGCCCGTCGTGCTGGCATTCCTCTCGTGGTCACTTTTCACGCCCTTGGGCGAGTACGCCGCAAATATCAGGCCGAGGCCGATCTGTTTCCCGACTGCCGGTTTCAGATCGAAGACGAGATTATCCAGAACGCGGACTGCATCATTGCAGAGTGCCCCGAGGACAGGCGCGACCTTATCGATCTATATGACGCCGACCCATCCCGCATTCGGATGATTCCATGCGGATACGACCCCGACGAAGTAGGCCCGATGGATTGCAAGGAGGCCCGCGCTCAACTCGGATGGGACCCGGACACCTTCTACGTCTTGCAGCTTGGCCGCATGGTGCCGCGCAAAGGCGTCGACAACGTGATCCGCGGCTTGGCCCGCTTGCGAAACGTCCATGGCGTCAATGCGCGCTTATGCGTAGTGGGCGGTAATTCGGTGGAACCGTCCGAAGCCGCCACTCCGGAACTTGCACGCCTTCGAGACATTGCACGCGATGAGGGTGTGCTGGACTTTGTGGAATTCACCGGCCGGCGCGCACGCAATCAACTACAGCGCTATTACTGCGCCGCGGATGTGTTCGTCACAACGCCGTGGTATGAGCCGTTTGGAATCACCCCTATCGAAGCCATGGCTTGCGGCCGCCCGGTCATTGGTGCCGACACCGGAGGAATTCGATACAGCGTGGCCGACGGTGAAACCGGGTTCTTGGTGCCACCGCGCGATCCAGATGCTCTCGCCGTCCGCTTAGCCGCGTTGGCCCGAGATCCGGCACTTGCCCGCCGCATGGGAGAGGCCGGCGCACGTCGTGCACAACGGCTATTTACGTGGGACCGGGTGGGACAAGAGTTGAATGGTCTTTTCTATGAGCTTGCCAGCCGTTCCGAGGCGCCTTTGCACGCTACCAGTGGTAGGGGAGCCGCACGCCTTATTGCTTGATGCAGATTTCTAGTACGCCGCAAAACGAAAAACATCGAATAGAGGAAGAAGAATGGAGTCTAACGATTTTGAATCGCTAAAGGGACGCGTTGTTTTAGTTACGGGAGGGGGAAGAGGACTGGGGGCGGCAATTTGCGAATTGCTGGCACAAGAAGGGGCGCAGTTGGTTGTCACCGACATCGATGCAGCCTCCGCCCAGGCCATGGCCGAAAAGATAGGGTCCGGGGACGGCAAGGCCTGCGCTTTCGGACTCGACGTCGGCAGCGAGGAAGACGTGCAACAAGTACTAAAGCAGGCAACTGAGCGCTGCGGTCGATTGGATGCAGTCGTCAATAACGCCGGCACCGACGTCACGATCGGCATACGCGAAATGAGCACGACCGATTGGGAGCGGGTGCTGCGCACCAACCTGACCGGCCCGTTCCTCATGGCCAAATTCGCTCTGGAGCATTTGGCCCCTGGCGGGCACATCGTGAATATCGCCTCAACGGCTGCTCGTCGTGCCTGGCCTAACGCCAGTGTCTATCACGCCAGCAAGTGGGGGTTGATGGGCCTGAGCCACGCCTTGCATTCAGAATTGCGCTCCACGGGCATCAAGGTATCAGCTGTCATTGCCGGCGGCATGCGTACTCCGTTTTTGCTTGACCGGTTCCCCGATATTGATGCCGGCCTCTTGCAGGACCCGGCCAATGTGGCGCGAGCCGTTAAGTTTGTGTTGACCCAGCCACCCGAAACGGTGGTTCCAGAAGTGATGGTTCTGCCAATGAAGGAGACGTCATGGCCCTGACCCCCGCTATTTTCCTGGACAAGGACGGCACCATTTTGGCCGATGTGCCTTACAACGTCGATAAGCGGCGCATGCGGTTCGCGCCCGGCGCTATGGCGGGCTTGGCTCGGTTATCAAAACTGGGCCTTCCTCTCATAGTAGTGAGCAACCAACCCGGCATTGCTTTGGGAAAATTCTCGCCGGACGCCATGCTGGATGTGCGTCAGCAACTTAGCCTGATGTTCGAGCAGGCTGGCGCGAAACTGTCCGGGTTTTACTACTGCCCGCATCATCCTAAAGGGCTGAGACCGGCTTACACCATGCAATGTGAATGCCGAAAGCCAGCTCCCGGCCTGCTTTATGTCGCCGCCCAACGGCATAACATCGATCTGTTCTCTTCCTGGTTTGTCGGCGATATCCTTGATGATGTGGAGGCCGGTCGCCGGGCCGGGTGCCGAACCCTTCTCCTGGATAACGGTAACGAGACAGAGTGGCGGCGCAACGAGTGGCGTGTCCCCGATCGCATGGAACCCGACCTTGATGCCGCCAGCCGGTGGATCGAGGAGCATGTATACGACTACGCGCTCGATCTGCACGGAGTGACGGCATGATGGCCTCACCCGGTTGGGCGGCTGCGCGGCGAATACTTTGCGTGCGTCTGGACAACATGGGTGATGTGCTGATGAGCAGCCCGGCCATGAGGGCGCTCAAGAGCCTGCCGGGCCGGCCCACCTTGACGCTGCTAGCCTCGCGCTCCGGCGCGTCGGCGGCTCCGTTTTTGCCACAGGTGGATGATGTCCTGGTGCATGACGCCGCTTGGGTGAAGAACGACGGTCAAGGTAACGAGCAGGATCGGGCACTAATCGGTGCCCTTGAGGCGGGCCAGTTCGACGCGGCGGTCATATTCACTGTCTATACCCAAAGTGCGTTGCCGGCTGCCCTCATGTGCCATCTGGCCGGCATCCCTCTGGTTCTGGCGCATTCGCGTGAAAACCCGTATCGCTTGCTGTCAGATTGGGTGCCCGAATCCGAGCCTGGTGTCGGTGTTCGTCACGAGGTACAGCGTCAGCTTGATCTGGTCGCCCATATAGGTGCAAGCACTGACGATACTCAGCTCACGTTTCGCACGCGCAGCTCGGACCGTCAGGCCGTCACTGCTCACCTGCTCTCGTTGGGCGTAGACACGGAGAAAGGGTGGATAGTGGCTCATTGCGGGGCCACGGCCGCATCGCGCCGTTACAGTCCCGAGAAGTTCGCGGCCGCTTTGGCCGGGTTGAAGGGTGCCGGCCTTCCCATTTTGCTGACTGGTGATGAAAGCGAACAGAACTTGCTCGAGGATGTCATCGCCCGATGCCCAGGCGGTATGGCCCTGTTCAACTTGGCCGGCCGCTTCAGCTTGGGTCAGCTAGGATGCCTGATAGAGGGAGCGCGCTTGCTGATTTCCAACAATACCGGGCCGGTTCATATTGCTGCGGCGGTGCAGACTCCTGTGGTCGACTTGTACGCGCTGACCAATCCTCAGCACACGCCCTGGCAGGTCGAGCACCGAGTGCTCTTTCATGACGTGCCGTGCAAGTATTGTTATCGCAGCGTTTGTCCGAAGGGCCATAACGACTGCCTTCAAAAAATCCCCCCTCAAAGTGTGGCCGACGCCGCGCTTGAGCTATTGCAAGAGCAGTCAGTAACGAGTTGCCGCACAGCGGTCGCTTAACTAAAAACAATAAGGAGCTGTATGTTCACGTTGGGAATCAACGCGGCTTTCCACGACTGTTCAGCCACACTGGTGCAAGATGGGCGTGTGGTCGCGGCGGTGGAAGAAGAACGCTTTTCTCGCATCAAGCACGGCAAGCGGCCGGTGCCGTTTTCCACCTGGCAATTGCCCTATAACGCCATCGATTATTGTCTCTCGGAAGCGGGCTGCGAGCTCAGGGACGTTGACCACATCGCGTATTCGTTTGATCCCAATCTTTTGCGACATGATGTGGCGCCCGACGGCACGTTTACATTGCCCCTGGAGCCCTCTGCTGCGGGCCGCGCCCCGAATGGTGGGTCGCCGTGGGACCCTTTATTCCTTTCCTACATCATCAACGCGCCGAGGCAATTGGCCAGCGGAGCGCCTCATCATTTGCAAAAGCGGTTTGCCTCAGACACGTTGGATCACATCATGCAGAGGTGGCAGTTCGTGGAACACCACTTGACGCACGAGGCCAGCGCATTTCTTGCCGCACCTTATACGGAGTCGGCGGTCTTGACTATGGACGGAAGGGGCGAGCGGGCCTCGACCAGCTTTGGCTACTTCCATAACGGGAAATACGAACGGCTCAAGCAAATCAATCTGCCTCATTCCTTAGGCTTGCTGTACGAGGATGTCACGCGATACCTGGGTTTCTTGCATTCCTCTGACGAGTACAAGGTCATGGCGCTGGCTTCTTATGGCAAACCGGTCTATGTGGATGAATTCCGTCAGATTGTTCAGTCCGATGGGCAGGGCGGGTATGTCTTGCAGCCGTCGGAGCTCAGCCGTCGATTCGGCCCGGCCCGTCAACGCGGCGAGCCGTTCGAGCAGCGTCATATGGACATTGCGCACTCGCTGCAATACGTGTTGGAAGAAACTGTGTTGGCCATGACGCAGTGGTTACACCAGGCAACGCAATGCGAGAACCTTTGCCTTGCCGGCGGTGTTGCCCTCAACTGCGTAATGAATGCACGCCTGGCCAAAGACGGACCCTTCCGCAACATATGGGTGCAGCCGGCTGCCGGCGATTCCGGCACCTCGCTAGGCGCCGCGCTTTGGGTCGACTACAACGCAAGGGGAGCGCGCGAGCGAAGCTGGGTCATGGACCACGCCTACTTGGGCCCGGATTACTCCAACGAAGAGATCGAAGCCTTCATGCGAAGGTCGGGCATCGCCTATCGCCGACTGACTAATGTGGCGCAAGAGGCGGCGAAATTGCTGGCTCAGGAAAAAATTCTTGGCTGGTTCCAGGGGCGCATGGAATTCGGGCCGCGCGCTTTAGGTGCTCGGTCCATCCTCGCCTCGCCGCGCGATCCCGCCATGCAGGATCGGCTCAATGAGCTGAAAGACCGGGAAGATTTTCGTCCCGTTGCACCGATGGTGCTGGAGGAGCGCGCTCACGACTGGTTTGATGCTCGCGGCCGGGAGGGCATCTTTGCGCCCTTCATGCTTTTTGTCTACGACGTACTGGATGACAAGGCCAAACAGATACCGGCCGTACGACACACGGACGGCACGGCCCGGGTCCAGACCGTGAACCGACAGCAACATCCACTAGTACACGAGTTGTTGAACGCCTTTGAGAAACTCACTGGTGTGCCGGTATTGGTGAATACTTCATTCAATACGCGCGGGGAGCCGGTGGTGTGCAGCCCCCGTGATGCTCTCGAGTGTTTCTGGACCTCGCCCTTGGACGCCCTCGTCATAGGTGACTTCCTGGTGGAGAAGCCAAATGCCTGATACTCGGCCCATGATCTCGGTTGTGGTGCCCACCTATAAGCGCCCGGATTTACTAGAGCGCTGTTTAGAAGCGCTGCTCACGCAAACTTTGCCGGCGACGCAATACGAGATTATCGTGTGCGACGACGGCCCCAGCCAGGCTGCTCGCGAAGTGGTCGATCGAGCGCGCGCAGGCAGCGCAGGGCAGCCCCTGTTGCGATATTGTCCGGTAACCGGCACTCAGGGGCCGGCGGGTGCACGCAACGTGGGGTGGAAAGCGGCACTCGCCCCCGTCATTGCGTTCACCGATGACGATACCGTACCCACTGAAAATTGGCTTGCAGAAGGGCTTGCGGCCATACAGGCTGGGGCGGACGCTGCGTCGGGCCGCATTGTGATGCCCCTGCCAGAACGGCCTACGGATTACGAAAAGGATGCGGCGCGACTTGAGGAGGCTGAGTTCGCAACCGCGAACGTGTTTGTGCGCCGAGACGCTTTGCACGCTGTTGGCGGGTTTGACGAACGCTTTACCATTGCCTGGCGCGAGGACTCCGATCTGCAGTTCAGCTTGCTCGAGAAGGGTTTCAGCATTGTGCGTGCGCTGAAAGCGGTGGTGGTGCACCCCTTGCGTCCAGCGGGTTTTGCCTCCGGCGCACGCATGCAGAAAAAAATCATGTATGACGTGCTGTTATTGCGGAAATTTCCCCAGTTGTATCGTGCGCGAATCCGGCCGGGCTGGCCCTGGTTGTACCTCTCAATCACTGCGTCCTTGATAGTGGCTGTGTTCGGTTTCTTAGCGGGCTGGAACAGAGTGGCGTTGGCGGCGGCGCTCACCTGGGCCGTGCTTAGCCTGCTTTTTTTCTTCAGGAGGCTGAGCGCATCATCGCTCAGCCTTGCTAATGTGGCGGACCTCTTCATCACCTCATTGGTCATCCCTCCATTGTCGATATTTTGGCGCCTCGTGGGCATGGTGAGGTTTGGAAGGGCATTTCCATGAACAGGTCACCAATTGCCGCCCCGGGAAGCGTTAAGCGCATTGCTGTATTCCGCGCCCTGAACCTCGGCGACCTGCTGTGCTCCATACCCGCTTTAAGGGCGCTACGCCGGGCCTTTCCGAGTGCCCGCATCACACTTATTGGTTTGCCCAGTGCCCGTCCGGTAGTTGAGCGATTTGGTCATTATGTCGATGAATTAGTTCTTTTCCCCGGAGACCAAGCGTTTCCTGAACAAGCGGCGTGCACAGAAGCCCTGCCTGGTTTCTACGCCTCGATGCAGGCGCGCCGGTTCGACATCGCGATTCAACTCCACGGCAGCGGTCTTAACTCGAACGCGGTAGTAGAAAAGTTGGGAGCGCGTTGGTGGGCGGGTTTTGTTCCCCACGCGCAGCAGGAGGAGGCGGGGCGCCTGCTTACCTGGCCGGACACGCTTCCGGAAATCCACCGGTACTTGGCGCTAATGCGTTTCATCGGTTTGCGAGCGGACGACGCCACTCTGGAATTTCCGTTAAGCGCTGCGGATCAGGCTGAGGCGGCTGCAGTCGTGCGTGATAAGCGGCTCGATCCCGCTCGCACGATATTTGTGCATCCGGGCGCTCGCCTGCTTTCCCGCCGATGGCCCGTGGACCGCTTTATAGCGGTAGGTGCGCATCTGGCTGCCCTAGGATGGCACATTGCCGCGACGGGCAGTGCGGATGAGGGGGATCTGGTACAGCGATTGGTCGACGGAGTGCCCGGGGCCATCGACTTGAGCGGCACGACCTCCCTGGGAGGGCTCGCTGCTTTGTTATTGCAAGGTCGCTTACTGATTTGCAATGACACGGGGGTGTCACATATAGCGGCTGCTGTGGGCGTACCCAGTGTGGTGATTGCCTCAGGCAGCGACGTGAACCGATGGGCGCCTTTAGATACACGCAAACACCATGTGCTGCACGCAGCCATGCCTTGTCGACCCTGTGCACATTACCAATGCCCGATTGGTCATGGTTGTGCCCTGGCAATTACCCAGGAGGATGTCGTGTACCAGGCTCAGAGGCTTTTGCACCGGCAAGCCGCCTGACGCAGGGAAGACCCGAGTACTAATGGCAGCGCGACAAAGCAATGGACGCCTTAAGCGAAGAGGCACTTATGAGTAGTTATGGCATGCCGAAGCAGCGAATTCTCGTGGCAGGCGGGGCTGGGTTTCTTGGGACGCGGTTGTGCGAAGTACTTCTGGATCAGGGCCATGAGGTAATTTGCGTGGACAATTTCATCACTGGCCGCCACGAAAACACCGAGCGGTTCATGAACAACTCGCGCTACTCGGTATTGCATCACGACATCATCAATCCTATAAGCCTGGATGTTAATCCCACACAAATCTATAACCTCGCCTGTGCGGCTTCTCCTCCTCATTATCAGGCCGATCCCATACACACCTTGCGCACCTGCGTGGAAGGCTCCTTGAACCTATTGGAGCTGGGCAAAAGATCGGGAGCGCGAGTGTTGTTGGCGTCTACCAGCGAGGTGTATGGTGATCCGCAGGTTCATCCTCAAAGCGAGTCGTACCGTGGGAATGTAAACAGTGTGGGCGTGCGTTCCTGTTACGACGAAGGTAAGCGATGCGCCGAGACGCTTTTCTCGGACTATGGGCGGCAAAAACAGGTAGTAATAAAGATTGCTCGAATTTTCAACACCTATGGCCCAGGCATGAGTGAGACAGACGGCAGAGTGGTTTCCAATTTCATTTGCCAGGCGCTTCGAGGCGAGGACCTCACGGTATACGGGGATGGAACCCAGACCCGTTCCCTCTGTTATGTCGACGATATGATCGATGGACTGATGCGCTTGATGAACAGTCCAGAATCGTTTAAAGGTCCGGTGAACTTGGGAAACCCGCAAGAAGTGACCGTATTGCAACTTGCTGAGCTGGTGAGGCAATTGACAAAAGCTGATGCTGGCGTCGAATTTAAGCCACTCCCGGCCGACGACCCCACTCGACGTTGCCCCGATATCCAGTTGGCCCACCGGCACTTGGCATGGCAACCCACTACGCACCTTACTACCGGCCTGCTTCGTACAATCGCGTACTTTCGCGAACTTTTGCAGGCCAGTTCTCAAGAGGCGGCCAGCCGTCCCACCGATATTCATAACGACATTGCCCGCAGTTTGTAACACGGTGAAGCGGCGCCTGTTGCAAAGAAATCGGACGCCTTCCCTAGCGAGCCGGTAAAATCCGGTGCAAGTCGAAGAGGCACTGAGGCCTACGCGAAGTCAGCAAGGACGCGGCCTCTGGCCAAATCGACTTTGGGCCGAAAAGCTCTTATTATCTCGTTTCACTTGTCATACTCTTTTACGTCGATTTTGACGGAAACCGCGTAGGATAGGCGGTGGAATGCCAGGGACAGTGATAATAAGTGCGTGGTGGGTCGCCCGATTGTGCATACAAAAGCGCGCCCGTGGAGAATAACCTTTCAATACGCGGATATGCCACATCTACTAGTTGTTGACGACGAGCCCGATATCAGAGAGCTGATCGCCGATATTGCTGTTGAGGAAGGGTTCGATGTTGTGCAAGCTGGAGATGTCAGGCAGGCGCGGATTCAGATCGACCGACAAAAACCGGACGTGGTCCTGTTGGACATGCAGTTGCCCGACGGTGATGGAATGGAGCTCTGGACCGATCTGGCATTGCCCGAGACACCCGTCATTTTCATTACCGGCCATTCGACTGTTGAAAGCGCCATCCAGGCTTTGCGCTGCGGAGCCGTTGATTACCTCCAGAAGCCACTAAGCCTTCGCCGGTTGCGCGGCATCCTGGTCGAGCTTAAAGCCATGCTGCAAAGCAGCCCGGCTGCTCCGGTGCCGGGCGACAGCTTCGCCAAAATGATAGGCAAGTCGCCGGCCATACAGTTGCTGTGCGCTCATATAGAAAAGGTGGCTCCCACGCAAGCCACCGTCCTGCTGGTAGGCGAGAGCGGAACCGGCAAAGAGCTGGCTGCCGAGGCCATTCATTTGGCCAGTCCCCGCCGCAAAAAGCCGTTCATGCCAGTCAACTGTGGCGCGATTTCTCCCAACCTCATAGAAAGCGAACTGTTCGGGCATGAAAAGGGCAGCTTTACCGGCGCCGACAGGCAGCACAAGGGATATTTTGAACGCGCTTCCGGCGGCACGTTATTTCTGGACGAAATAACAGAGATGTCCATGGAGCTGCAGGTGCGGCTGCTTAGGGTGCTGGAGACCGGTAAGTTCATGCGTGTGGGCACCCACGAAGAGATCAAAGCCAACGTGCGAGTAGTGGCGGCCACCAACCGTAATCCCGAACAGGCAGTGGCCAACGGCCAATTGCGCGAAGATCTGTACCACCGCTTGAGCGTGTTTCCCTTGCACTTGCCGCCTTTGCGCGAGCGAGGCGATGATGTGTTATTGCTAGCCGAACACTTCCTCAGCGGTCTGAACAAAGAGCATCACACCAAGAAGCGATTCGCGCCGGAAGCACTCGAGGCGATGCGCAATCATTCGTGGCCCGGCAACGTCCGCGAGCTTCGCAATTTTGTTTACCGAAGCTATATCTTGGCTGATGAGGTCATCAAAGGCGATTTCAACTCATTCGACCTCGACGCACAGAACCCCAGCACAGTGTCGGAGATCCTGGTGCCCGTGGGGGTGCCACTGGCGGATGCGAACAAGCAATTAATCCTGGCCACCCTCAAGCAATGCGGCGGTGTGAAGAAGCTGGCCGCCGAGATGTTGGGCATCAGTATTAAGACCTTGTATAACCGGCTCGAGGAGTACGGGGCCGAAGCAGATATTGACGAGCCTCAACAGTCGAGTTGAGTTCCGCTACGGCTTTTGCTTTCCAGTGCCGTCATAGGTAAGTACGCTGATTTCGCCTGTGGCCTCCATATAGGCCCGCCATACTTTGTCCACGGCGTCCACACCGTGCTTGCGCAACTCCGACTCCAGTTCCTCCATGGTGACGTACTCTTTACGCATGCCTCGCCGTTGTAACTGCCCGTCTTTAATTAGAACGATCCGTCTTGGCTCGAGCAGCTTGTCGATGACGGGAAAGAAATAACATAAGCGGTCAACGGCTACGCTCCAGAAGACCAGGGTCGTGACCAGCACTGCTCCTTCGGCCACGCTTTTATAGTCGCCAGACATGCCGTTAGACGCCGCGTCGGCAATGATCACCACGAGCAGTATGTCGGCGGTGCCGACGGACCCAACATCACGCCGTCCGCCCAGCCGCAACAGTATCAAAATCAGCCAGAACATCAGCGTGCCACGCAGGATGAGTTCCCACGGGGACACCGTGAAAGACCACATATCGTCCCAATTGATGCCCATCTTCAGGTCCTAGTCAACGATCCGTGTATCGCCCAAGGGCGGCCGCAAAGAAGCGTCGATATCGGGCAGCGGCCCTGATTCACGCGTGGAAATCCAGGGCGACGAGTAGTCGCCGAACGGTTACGGCTCTAGCGTCGCTGACCCGCCAGCTTGACCGCAAAAAATATCCCGTACAGTCCGGCCAGGCCGACCACTATGTATATGGCTCTTGCTATAGAGGTGCCTTGCCCAAAGGCCGCGCCTATCAGATCGAAGTTGAGAATTCCTACGAGTCCCCAGTTCAGACCTCCGACGATCAGCACGACGAGCGCGATCCAGTCGAGTACGGACAGCCTCATGACAGGCACGATGGACTCCAGATCATTGATAGGTGCTTCGTTCTCGTTCATGGGTTGTCTTCTCTTAATAAGTGACCGACAGTCGCAAGGCAACTCTTGTACCTGCCGCCCTCAACGGCCTCTGTCGGGCTCGATTCTTGCATCTACCGGGTAACGCAATTTGTTATAGAGGTCTGGTATGACACCGCAAGAGAAAGATGACTTGTTGTCGCAAATAGACGGTCAGGCTACGGGCAGGACCAGCCCCAAGATTGGTCCCAGCGATTCTTCCGACACGGCCAGCGAATTACCCGCCGACTTCCCCGACTCCGACAGTGACCGCCAGAACACCGGGGAAAGAGCTCAAGTCGAGAACACGACAGAACCTGAGCCGGATGATATTTCGCCCGACGATGCTGTCTCCGAAGACGGGGCCGGGCTGTCCTACTCTCCGCCGGATCCTGCGCGCAACGGGGGAGAGGATACAGAAGATGATCTCGAACCCTAGGCACGCAACTTGCCCTAAGAGGGTCTTGGATGGCACAGAGCCAAGACAGGAGCGCCGGAACGACTGAAGCCGCTCACTCCGAAGGGCGCAAAACTGCGATTTTTATGTGCTGTCCGACAGCCAGTGGGAACGAAGGCAAGGCCTTCAATTACGGAGATAAATCGTGGTGTTGAAAATATTGGCAGTTACATCGGAAGCCTACCCGTTGGCAAAGACAGGCGGTCTGGGGGACGCAGTAAGCGGCCTGGCGCAAGCGCTAAGCGTGGTGTGCCCTCAGTTCACGCTGATGTTGCCCGCGTACCGTTGCGTGTGGGGACACGTATCAGAGGTCAAGGAGCTGGCTTCTCTGGTCGGTTTGCCCGGCGGAGACGCTACTTTGCTGTCTGCCCATTGCGACGAGCTGGATGTTCCAGTCCTCTTGCTGCGCAATGACAAACTTTATGATCGCGAAGGGATTTACCTGGACGAGAACGGCAACGAATACGCGGACGCTGGCCTGCGATTTGCCGCCCTCGCACAAGCCGCAGCGCGTATAGCTGAAGGCATACCGGGCGTGCCCCGGCCGGACATCGTCCATGCACACGACTGGCATGCTGCGTTGGTCCCGCTATACATGCATCAGTACCACGTGCAGGGCGTGCGCAGTGTTCTAACTTTGCACAATATCGCTTTCCAGGGGGTCTTCCCCTTGCAGCTCGCGCCCGAGCTGGGCATTGGCGAGCAGTATTGCGGACCGGACGCCCTCGAGTATTGGGGCCAGATGAACTTTCTTAAAGCGGGGCTGCGTTACGCCGATCTCATTACGGTGGTCAGCCGCAACTACGGCCGCGAGATACTGACTCCGCAATTTGGTTGCGGACTGGAAGATGTTCTGCGCGAGCGATCAAGTGATCTTGTCTCAATTCCCAACGGTATTGATACGCAGTTGTGGAACCCATCGGCAGATGCATTCCTGGAAGGCCTGAGTTTCAGCGCAGAAGACTTATCCAAAAAGGCCGTGTGCAAGCGCCGACTGCAAGAGCGTTTCGGCTTGGCTGTGGATCGTCACGCGACCATTCTGGCCATGGGCAGCCGGCTGACGACGCAAAAAATGGCTGACGTCGCGGCGCAAGCCTTGCCTCGGGCACTCGATGAGCATCCCGAATTGCAGGTTTGCATCATCGGGAAGGGCGAAAAGCCTATAGAGGCCGCCTTGAGGGCGCTTAACGACCGCTACCCCGGGCGTTGCGCGGTCCATATCGGTTTCGAAGAGTCGCTGGCCCATTGGCTGCACGCCGGCGCCGACATCTTATTGCATGGGAGCCGGTTCGAGCCCTTTGGTCTGACGCCCCTGTATTCCATGCGTTATGGAACGATACCGATAGGCTCCCGTGTGGGCGGTATGGTAGACACCATCAACGATCCAGGCGAGGACAGCTCAAGCTGGTCGATGCGGCAGGCGAATGGCTTCCTGTTTAGCGGCGACACCCCGGACGACATGTTCGCGGCCATCCAGAGAGCATTGGCGGTCAGGCAGCAGCCAGTGGTGTGGCGGGCGATGCAGCTCAATGCCATGAGCGCCGATTATGCCTGGGACCGTACCGCCCCGGCTTATCTGCGCGCTTATGAGTCGCTGGCGCCTTCGGCAAGCTCCAAGCCTGTCACGGCAAAGAACAAGCTTGGCGCTCGTGTCGCTTCTCCGGCCACATCCCCGGTCTCGAGCCGGCCGCAAGTCGCCGTCTCGACCGGCGTGGCGCTCCAGGGCGCCGTAGGGCTGTCTGTTCCTGCGCCCGTGGCCACGCGGCGCAAGCGCAAGGCATCGAGAACCGACACCTTGGTGTCCGCGGGTAGTGCCTCCGCAGCGTAATCACCCAGGCGCGGCTTGCCGCGCTGCTTATTGACCTTTCTCGCGTTAATTGCCATGGCTATCCCTGTGCCTGCTTCCGCGTCAGCCGTCCGTCGCATTGCTTATGTGGACCCAGTTAGGGACTTCCCCGGCAGCTCTTTCGACTTCGCGGCTTGGAAATCTTTGTGCGAACAAGTGCACGGTTTAGGGTTCGAGACACTGGTCGTTCCTCCGCTGTGGACGGGCGGCGAACGGCGGGATGGGGCCGTCGACGACCCGGATCTTCACCGCTTCCCAGGGTTCGAAAAGGACACCGTCGAAGCATTGATTGCTGACTTGGCACAGATTAGCGACCGGTATGGCTTGGCTCTCATGATGGACCTGGTTCTCGACAGAGCCGTTGCTACCGGTGCGCAAGCAAATGCGCATGGAGACTGGTACGTTTCGTTGACGCAGTCTTCACTGGACCCCCGGGAAGTGATTGCAGAATCCGGGGCAGTCCTGCTGCGCCACCATGGTGCGTCGCAAGCGGACAACTTTATCAAGACCTGGGGCGGGCGCATGGCGAGGTGGGTCCAAGCCGGGCTCGCCGGATTTCGCTGTCGGAATCCACAGGCCCTGACCGCTCGAGACTGGGCTTCGCTACGCGAGCAGACCCAGCAGGCACGACCGTCGGCGGTATTTTTCGCGTGGACTCCGGGACTGAATCCCGGTCAACTGCAAGCCCTGCGGCCTGCAGGTTTCGACGCAGTCTTCTCGTCACTACCGTGGTGGGACTATAGAAGCGCTTGGTTGGTTCAAGAGCACGCGCGACTTTCCGATGTCGCCCCGGTTCTTGCGCCATTGACTGATGTCGATGCCTCGAGCGCAGACCCCAGTGGCGGTGAAGGGGAGGCAGCAATACGGCGCTTGTGGGCAGCCGCCATCATTGGAGATGGCGTCTTTGTTCCACTGGCCAGCGCCAATACCTTGGGCGAGGAGCCCATAAAGCGTGTTAACGAGTGGCTGGCCTTGCGTCAACATGCTCGAGATCCGTTGCGTTTGCTAAGCGGCGGATTATCGATGGCCACAGTGCTGTTCCGCAGCGGGGCTGGCGTAGTCATTAATACCAGTGATACCGAACGCGCACCCGTAGACTGGGATGCCATCCGGGCGCGGCTTCCTGAGGGCTTTGTGCACGTGCAGCCCGTCGCTCAAAGCAGCGAAGCGCAATTGGAGCCCGCAGGGTATTTGCGGTTTCTGGCTCGGGGTACCGACCTCTTGAAAATCGAGGGGGCGGTGCTAGGCGAGAAGCGCAAGACCGGCCTCGGAATGATGCGGGCTCCGCGCATAGCCATCGAAAACGTGCAGCCTTGTGTGGATGGGGGGCGATTCCCCGTCAAGACAACAGTGGGCACCCCCTGCCGGGTCACGGCCGATATTTTCGCGGATGGGCACGACATTCTGGCCGCCAGTCTTTTATGGCGCCCTGCCGACGAGTCCGAATGGCGCGAATCGCCCATGACAAAGGGGGACAACGACAGATGGTCTGGCTCGTTCACGCCGGTTCGAGTGGGGCGCCATTGCTTTACGGTGAGGGCTTGGCGCGACGAGTGGGCGACGTACCGTGAACAGTTGCAGAAGAAGCATGCGGCGGGTGTCGACGTCACCTTGGAGGTCGAAGAGGGGCGCGAATTGGTCAAGGCCGCGCTTGAACGTGCGAGGCAACAGGACGGCTCAGCGGCCCCCGTGTTGCAGGAGGTACTCGAAAAGTTGGGTTTGCCTGCTTCGGAACGCGGTGGGAATCGCCGCCGTCGACAGTCTTCGCCCATTCCAGATCCCGCTCCTCTGCCACCGGCCGAGCCGCACCACGTCGAATGGTTGACGGCCCCTGCAACCGCGCAGGCGATGCGCGAGACCGATACCCGCCAGTTCGATTCTATGGCGTCCGGCGTCTACGCTCTCACAGTCGACAGGCAACGAGCGGAATTCGCCAGCTGGTACGAACTGTTTCCGCGCTCGCAAAGCTCGGAACCAGGCGTGCATGGGCACTTCAAAGACGTTATTGCGCAGTTGCCCCGAATTCGTCGGATGGGTTTCGACGTCTTGTACTTTCCGCCCATTCATCCAATTGGCCGTCGAAATCGCAAGGGGCGAAATAATTCTCTGGTCGCCGGGGAAGGCGATCCAGGCAGCCCGTATGCGATCGGCTCGGAAGCAGGCGGGCATGACGCTTTACATCCCGAATTGGGCTCTCTGGCCGACTTCCAGGAGTTGCTTGCAGCAGCACGAGAGCACGAGCTTGAAGTAGCCCTTGATTTCGCCATTCAGTGTTCGCCGGATCATCCGTGGTTGAGCCGTCATCCGGAGTGGTTCGCTTGGCGGGCTGACGGAAGTCTGCGTTACGCCGAAAACCCCCCGAAGAAATACGAGGATATTGTCAATCCGGATTTCTACAGCAGTGCTTCGCCCGCGCAGCCGCAGGCGGCTCTATGGCGGCAGCTGCGTGACGTCATTCTGTTTTGGGTAGACCAGGGAGTGCGCATATTTCGCGTCGATAACCCTCACACCAAGCCCCTGCCATTCTGGGAATGGGTGATCGGTGAGGTGCAAGGCGCGCATCCGGATGTGATTTTCCTTTCGGAAGCGTTTACGCGTCCGAAGATGATGTATCGGCTGGCCAAGCTTGGTTTCACCCAGTCCTACACCTACTTCACCTGGCGAAACAAAAAACAGGAGCTCACCGATTACCTGTTGGAGCTGGACTCTGAACCGGTACGGAGTTTCTTTCGGCCTAATTTTTTTGTTAATACGCCCGACATCAATCCCTTCTTTCTCCAGACATCGGGGCGGCCCGGCTTTCTTATACGCACTGCTCTAGCAACGCTTACGTCGGGATTGTGGGGCATGTATAGCGGCTTCGAGTTATGTGAGGCCCACGCGTTGCCCGGCAAAGAGGAATATCAGGACTCTGAAAAATACCAGCTGCGCAGCTGGGATTGGGATCGGCCGGGAAACATTGTCCAGGAGATCACTCGGCTTAACTGGATCCGGCGCATCAGCCCGGCTTTGCAAAGCAACAAGAACATCCGCTTCCACAACGTGGACAACGAACAGATTCTGTTCTTCTCTCGTTGGACTCCCGAGCGCGACAACATTGTGCTGGCCGCGATAAGCCTGAATCCTCATGCCTCAGAGGCCGGCACTTTGGAGTTGCCGCTATGGGAGTGGGGTTTGCCGGATCACGCCACCGTTGAGCTGGAGGACCTATGGGACGGGCATGTGTTCTCGACCTCTGGGAAGCACTATTGGCTGCGATTGGACCAGCATAGGCCCTTCGTGGTGTGGACCTTGCGAAGCGCCGTCAATGCCACCGGCCCGGCCTTGCGCCGCCCTCCTGTTGATCACATTAGGGACGCAGGTTGAGGAGCGAAGAGGAATCCATGGTAATAAGTCAAAAAACTCAAACAGCCAAGACAAGGACGCTATCGCGCAACGAGCCGCTCTGGTATAAGGACGCGGTAATTTATCAGTTGCATGTGAAGTCTTTTTTTGACTCCAACGACGACGGCGTGGGCGACTTCCCGGGCTTGATCAGCAAGCTGGATTACATCGCCGGCCTTGGAGTCAACACCATCTGGCTATTGCCGTTCTACCCCTCGCCCAGGCGGGACGACGGATACGATATTGCTGATTATCGGGGCGTTCATCCGGAATATGGCAGCTTGGCCGACGTGCGCCGCTTTATCCGCGCTGCCCACGAACGAGGCCTCCATGTCATCACCGAACTGGTGGTCAACCACACTTCGGATCAGCATCCCTGGTTTCAAAGAGCTCGCCGCGCGAAGCCGGGCTCGGTAGCACGCGACTATTACGTCTGGTCGGACAACGATCAGGCCTACTCAGGTACGCGCATTATTTTTTGCGACACGGAAAAATCCAACTGGACCTGGGACCCGGTCGCCAAAGCGTATTTCTGGCACCGCTTCTATTCGCATCAGCCCGATCTCAATTACGACAATCCTCATGTGCTGCGCGAAGTGATCAGCGTGATGCGCTATTGGCTGGACATGGGCGTCGATGGTCTTCGTCTGGATGCCGTTCCGTATCTCGTGGAGCGCGAGGGCACTAATAACGAGAACCTGCCGGAAACCCATGCTGTCTTGAAGCAGATACGTGCCGTGATGGACGAGCACTACCCGGACCGTCTGCTGCTGGCTGAAGCCAACCAGTGGCCCGAAGATGCTCAGGAGTATTTCGGAGATGGGGACGAATGCCATATGTCGTTCCATTTTCCCCTGATGCCCCGTATGTATATGGCCATAGCGCGCGCCGATCGTTTCCCCATCACGGACATCATGCGGCAAACGCCGGAAATCCCCGAAAACTGTCAGTGGGCCATCTTCCTTCGTAACCATGACGAGCTGACGCTCGAAATGGTGACCAGTAACGAACGCGACTATTTGTGGGACTTTTATGCCGCCGACAGGCGCGCTCGCATCAATCTTGGCATTCGTCGTCGACTCGCGCCCTTGATGGAGCGTGATCGCCGTCGGATCGAGCTGATGAAAAGCTTGCTGTTTTCCATGCCGGGTACCCCGGTCTTGTACTACGGCGATGAAATCGGCATGGGCGACAATATCCACTTGGGCGACCGGGATGGCGTTCGGACACCCATGCAGTGGACGCCGGACCGCAATGGCGGTTTCTCGCGGGCCGATCCCGAGAGGCTCTTGCTACCGGTTTTGATGGGGCCGCTATACGGCTATGAGGCCGTGAACGTGGAAGCCCAGGAGCGCGACCCTCACTCCTTGCTCAACTGGACGCGCCGTATGTTGGCCAAGCGCCAGCAAACTCACGCGTTCGGGCGCGGCACACTTCGATTCTTGTACCCAGGCAATCGCAAGATACTGGCCTATCTTCGAGAGTATGAAGGTCAGGTATTGCTGTGCGTGGCAAACCTGTCGAACGCGGCCCAACCTGTGGAGTTGGAATTAAGTTCCATGGCGGGGCGGGTGCCTGTCGAGCTGCTGGGCGGTACGCCGTTTCCTACGGTAGGCGAGCTTCCCTATATGCTCACACTCCCGCCGTACGGCTTCTATTGGTTCGACTTGAGCGCCAAGGCGTCGCCCCCGGGTTGGCACGTTTCGCCTCCCGATATGGTGCCCGAGTTCGTCACTCTAGTGATGCGTCGTCGCGCAACCGGCCATGTACCGATGGAGGGCACGCGCAACACCCTGTGCAAAGAAGTATTGCCGTCGTACTTGCAACGCCAGCGATGGTTTTCACGCGGGCAGGGCATCGATTCGGTCCGGATGCATTACTCAATCACTTTGCCGAAGCAACCCAATTTTTATTTGGCCGAGTTCTCCGTCAAGGCGGGCACGGTTACCCACGACTACTTCATCCCCCTTGCGCTGAGCTGGGGAGAGAGTCCGCCTGCCATGCAGCTACAGCACGCCATGGCGCGCATACGTGGCGGCGCCGAGGTCGGATATTTGACAGATGCCGGCACGGTGCCCGCCTTTGCACTGACACTGCTTGACTTGATGCGCCAAGAGGCAACGATACAGCTGGAGGAGGCGGCGTCGCGCCTGGAGTTCCGTGCCGAGTCGGGATTGGCGGAGTTGCCCCAACCTACAGAGGATGAGGTCGACTGGTTCCACGGCGAGCAATCGAACAGTTCAATTTTGCTTGGGCAGTCCACGATACTCAAGCTGCTGCGACACGTGGTCTCGGGCTTACACCCTGAAGCGGAGATGACTCGCTATCTCACACGGGCTGGCTATTCGAATAGCCCGGCGCTTCTGGGCGAAGTCGCTCGAGTGGATGAGCAAGGGCGTCCACATACATTGGCTCTTTTGCACGAACGCGTTCCAAACCAGGGGGACGCATGGGGTTGGACCCTTGATTACCTGAAGCGCACTCTGGAGAGCGCCGCCTTAACCGGCGAGAGCGAGCTCGACTACAACGAAGAACTCGCGGGGTACATATCGGTCGCCCACACCATCGGGTTGCGTTTGGGTGAACTGCACGGCGTCCTGGCACAAGCAAGCGACGACCCGGCCTTCAATCCAGAGGTGGCGGGCGAAGCGGAAGGCCGTCGCTGGGCAAAGGACATTCGTGCGATGTTCACAAACGCGCTCAAGGCCCTACGCGAACGCGCTGAGGAGTTGTCGTCAGCCGCGCGGAATCAGATCGATGTTTTGATCGGTTTAGAGCAGACCCTGCTACAAGCCATAGACCAGGCCGCCCAACGGGTCAGCGGTGTTCCGCGGATTCGCATCCACGGCGACTTCCATCTTGGCCAGGTCCTGATTTCACAAAACGATGTGTACCTCATTGACTTTGAAGGCGAACCTGTGCGGTCGCTGGATGAACGGCGAAGCAAGAGTTACGGTTGGCGCGATGTGGCAGGCTTGATGCGCTCCTTCGACTATGCGGTGGCCAGCTTTGCCGATGTTGACGCACTGACGCCCGACGAAGAAACCGAGGCCGAAGATAGCGAGCGGTCCGATGCCACCGAAGGCGGCGGCCTGGCCCTGCCGGACACGCCCTTGCTGAAGCAGCGGCGCAACGCCTTGCTGTCCCAGTTTAGAGAAAGCGCCTGCACTTCTTTCTTGAGTGGATACCGAGAAGGTGCATCGCAGGGCGCTCCGCAATTGTTGAGTGGAGACCAGGCGGTCTTGTTGGATTTGGCCTTGTTCGAGAAGGCTGCTTACGAAGTGTGCTACGAGGCGGCTCATCGTCCTCAGTGGATTCCCATCCCCTTGGCCGGATTGACAAGACTGGCTCACCGCTTGGTCGACCAGAGCGACGGAGGGCAAGTGGATGGCTGATCCGCTCATTAACCCATCTCACTCATCCGCCGCTTCGGCGACACCGCAGCGTTGGGACGACTTGGTGGCTGGCGACCCTTTGGCGGTCGATGCGCTGTTGAAGGGCGGGCATGGCGATCCTTTTGCCTTGCTAGGACCGCATCGGCTGCCTTCGGGCATGGTGGTACGGGTTTTCGCGCCCGGCGCCCACCAGGTGGACGTGGTTTCGCCCGACTCCCGTGCGCATTCTTTGACCCGCTGGGCTGACGGGTACTTTGCAGGGCTGGTGCCGTTGTCTGAGGGGCGAAATTATGTGCTCCGTCAGCACTTCGGGTCGTCTGTATTCGAGACCGAGGATCCCTACTCATTTGGCCCGCTCTTGGGAGAGCTGGACATGTACCTGATTGCCGAGGGCAAGCATGGCAATTTGGCAGACTGTCTGGGCGCCCAGGTCATCACCGTGGACGGCGTCAAGGGCACCCGTTTCGCCGTCTGGGCGCCGAACGCACGCCGCGTCTCAGTGGTGGGGGATTTCAATATATGGGATGGTCGGCGACACGTCATGCGTTTGCGTTCCGAGACCGGCGTATGGGAAATCTTCATACCCCGCCTTGGCCCGGGGGAGCGATACAAGTATGAGTTGGTGGCGCCTGATGGTCGGCGACTAACCCAAAAAGCGGATCCCCTGGCCCGTCAAACCGAGCGTCCTCCGGCCACTGCTTCGGTCGTCGCATCGCCTACGCCGTTCGCTTGGTCTGACGAGAAGTGGATGGCCGAGCGCGGCAAGCGGCAGCAAAACAACGCGCCCATCTCAATTTACGAGGTGCACGCAGGATCGTGGATGGAAGGAGATGTATCGGCGCGAACCTGGCGGCAAAACGGGCGGCGGCTGATCGAATATGTCAAAGCCATGGGCTTCAGTCATATCGAGCTCCTGCCTATTACTGAACACCCCTTTGGCGGCTCCTGGGGCTATCAGCCTCTGGGCATGTTCGCACCGACAGCCCGGTGGGGCAGCCCCACTGATTTTGCATGGTTCGTCAATGAATGTCACAACGCCGAGCTGGGTGTCATTCTTGACTGGGTGCCCGCGCACTTCCCCTCCGATCCGCATGGCTTGGGCGAGTTCGACGGTACGGCGTTATACGAGCACGCTGATCCCAAGCAGGGATATCACCCGGACTGGAATACGCTGATCTACAACATGGGTCGCAATGAGGTGCGCAACTTCCTGCTTGCGAGCGCCCTCGAATGGTTGCGCCGCTATCACGTGGATGGGCTGCGTGTCGACGCTGTGGCTTCAATGCTTTACCTCGACTACAGCCGTAAACCCGGCGAGTGGACGCCCAATCGCTATGGTGGTCGCGAGAACCTGGAAGCAGTTCAGTTTCTGCAAGATTTGAATCGCCTGGTTCACGAAGAATGCCCAGGCGCTATCACCGTTGCCGAAGAGTCGACGGCGTGGCCCGGTGTGACAGCGCCCGTGAGCGAGGGCGGGCTGGGATTTGACTACAAATGGAATATGGGCTGGATGCACGACAGCCTGCGCTATATGAGTCGGGATCCGATATACCGGCGCTACCACCATAACGACTTCACTTTCGGCCTGGTATATGCCTGGTCTGAGCACTTTGTTCTGCCCCTCTCGCATGATGAGGTCGTGCATGGAAAAGGTTCTTTATTAAGAAAAATGCCTGGCGACCGTTGGCAGCAGTTCGCCAATTTGCGCGCCTACTATGGCTTCATGTGGTGCCATCCCGGCAAGAAGCTACTGTTCATGGGCGGAGAAATCGCCCAGGACGCGGAATGGAACCACGATGCTGCTCTGCAGTGGGACAGCCTGAAAGATCCGCTGCACGCGGGCGTTCAACGCTTGGTACGAGATTTGAACGCCCTATACACCGCCCTGCCGGCCTTACACGGTTCGGACGCCAGCCCCACTGGTTTTCAATGGCTGGTGGGCGACGACCAAGAGAATAGTGTTTTCGCCTTCCTGCGCCGGCACGAGCACCATTGTGCTTTAGTCGTTTGCAATATGACTCCTAAGCCTCTCACTCAGTACACGGTCGGCGTCCCTTTCGGGGGGCGCTGGACAGAGCGTCTGAATACAGATGCCGCCGTGTACGGAGGGACCAACAGTGGCAATGGCGGTCATTTGTTTGCCGAACCACGTTCGGCTCATGGACAACCTTCGTCGGTCTCCTTGACCTTACCGCCCTTGTCAGCCCTTATCTTCACACCTGAAGAGTCCAATAATGAACCTAAATACGCCTGACAAGTTACTACCAGGTCTTCCTTACCCCTTGGGCGCTACCAGCGATGGCCTGGGGGTAAACTTTGCCGTGTTCTCCGGGAGCGCCACCCGAATCGATTTGTGCCTGTTCGATGCGCGTGGCCGTCGCGAGGTGGCTCGTTTGCCCCTGCCGGAATGCACCGATGAGGTATGGCACGGCTATCTGCCGGATGCCTCACCGGGTTTGCTCTATGGCTATAGGGCTTACGGACCCTACGATCCCAAGCGTGGTCATCGATTCAACCCCCATAAACTGCTCATAGATCCCTATGCGCGTCAGCTAAGCGGCAAAGTGCGCTGGTCCGACACGCTATTTGGATATCGCCTGAAACACCCCAAGGCCGACCTCAGCCTGGACCGGCGCGATAGCGCCCCATTCATGCCCAAGAGCGTCGTCACGGACGACAGCTTCCATTGGGGTGTTCCAAACCAGCGCGGCGCTCATTGGGAAGACACATTCATCTATGAAGCGCATGTCAAAGGCGTTTCAATGCAACGCGAAGGGCTCGGACCTGACGTCCGGGGTAATGTGGCTGCCCTGGCTCATCCCGAGTTCATCGAGCATTTGCTGAAACTGGGGGTGACGGCCATCGAGCTATTGCCCATACACGCCTCTCTGGATGACCGCTTTCTGGTCGAGCGCGAGCTAAGCAACTATTGGGGCTATAACACGTTGGCGTATTTTGCGCCGGAACCGTCTTATCTTCATCACGGGCAGCCGAATTCACTTCGGATGGCAATTCGGCGCTTGCAGGCGGCGGGCATTGAAGTGATTCTGGACGTTGTGTATAACCACACAGCCGAAGGGAATGAACTAGGCCCGACACTCTCGTGGCGCGGCTTGGATAACGCCAACTATTACCGGCTCATGCCGGGTGAAGAGCGGTACTACATCAATGACACCGGCTGCGGCAATACGCTCAATATGTCGCATCCGCGCGTGTTGCAGATGGTGATGGATTCGCTGCGTTACTGGGCCCAAAGTTATCGAGTCGATGGGTTTCGCTTTGATCTCGGTTCCACCTTGGGACGAGAGGGCACCGGCTTTGATCCGGGTTCGGGTTTTTTCGACGCCATTTTGCAAGATCCGGTCTTGTCTCGTCTCAAGCTGATTTCCGAGCCCTGGGACATTGGGCCGGACGGTTATCAACTGGGCAACCACCCGCCCGGCTTTGCCGAATGGAACGACCGTTATCGAGACGGGGTGCGGCGGTTCTGGCGGGGCGATCCGGGGATGCGGCCAGAATTGGCCAGCTGCCTCCGTGGCAGTCCGGACATCTTTGATCGCCGGCACCGTCGGCCTTGGGCTTCCATCAATTACATCGCCTCGCATGACGGCTTTACCGCGGCGGATGTAGTGACCTATAACGAAAAGCACAACGAAGCCAACGGGGACAATAACGGCGACGGTCATTCGGAAAACTTCAGCAACAACTGGGGCGAGGAAGGACCTACTGACGATCCCGCCATCAAGGCCACCCGGGCTACCGTGTTGCGCTCTATGCTGGCTACCCTGTTTTTGTCGGATGGTACTCCTATGCTGCTGGCAGGCGATGAGTTCGGCAATAGTCAGCAAGGAAATAACAATGCATATTGCCAGGACAACGAAATTTCCTGGCTTGATTGGGATAGGGCTTCCACGCCCGAGGGTCGGGCCTTGAGCGAATTTGTCACTCGAGTCCGGTCTATGCGCCGCCATCATCCTTCGCTGCGCACACCACGATTCATGGACGACAACGAGGAACTGGCGCCCGGCATCACGCGCGCGGCCTGGTTCGACCTGGACGGCAAGCCGATGAGCCAGGAGGCGTGGGATTTTGCGGAGGGACGGGTCCTAGGCTTGCGTCGAGCCGTCACTTTGCCTTCCGGGGACGTAGACGTTTCGTTTGTGTTGTTCAACGGAAGTAGTGAAGACATCGAGTTTGAAGTGGGCAGCCAACCGTGTTCGTGGACGCGCGAGCTCGACACTGCGCAGCCCGATGCAGCGGCCGCTCCGGTCACAGGAAATACGGTCAATGTGCCGGCCCATGCTGTGGTCCTGCTTTCGGCAGTGGTTCGAGGAGAACATCAGTGAACCAGAACAACTCGGCTCAGGGCACGAAGCCGGAGCGTTACGAATACAGTTTCGGGCCATTGGTAAATGCCGAAGGCCAGACTCGCTTCAGAGTCTGGGCTCCCGGGGTCGAGAATATGGGCATCCGTGTACGCGACCACGGCAGTTTCCCCATGGAACCCCTTGATGATGGCTTCTTTGAGGCTTTGGTGCCTTGTGGGCTGGGGGCTCGCTACCAGTTCGAGCTGCCGGACGGCCAAAAAGTGCCGGATCCCGCATCGCGTCGACAGGACGGGGATGTCCACGACGCCAGCGTAGTGTGCGACCCCGCAATATACCCATGGCGGCACACCGCATGGAATGGGCGTCCCTGGCAAGAGACCGTCATATATGAGATTCACTGCGGGCTAGCGGGCGGCTTTTCTGGTGTGGCGGCGCGACTGCCGCAGTTGGCGGGATTGGGCGTCACCGCTTTAGAGCTCATGCCAATTGCGGATTTTCCCGGACCTCGAAATTGGGGTTACGACGGAGTGCTGCCTTACGCGCCTGACTCCGCCTATGGCACTCCCGAAGAACTCTGCCTGCTGATAGATACGGCGCACGGTCTGGGCATGCAGGTGTTCCTGGATGTGGTGTACAACCACTTTGGTCCGGAAGGCAACTACCTGGGCGCTTACGCGCCCGCGTTTTTCCGCGACGACATTCCCACCCCCTGGGGCGCCGCCATCGACTTTCGCCGGCCTCCGGTCCGGCATTTCTTTGCCGAAAACGCGCTGTACTGGTTGCGAGAATATCGTTTTGATGGTCTGCGGTTCGACGCTGTGCATGCCATCACCGACAAAGGCTGGCTCAGGGAAATGTCGGAATTTCTGCGCGCCAATCTTCCGGCCGAACGGCATGTTCATTTGATACTTGAAAATGACGACAACGCGGCGTCGTTGCTCGAGTCACACTATGATGCGCAGTGGAACGACGATGCTCACCACGTTGTGCACCACCTGCTTACCGGCGAAGACCAAAGCTATTATGCGTCCTATCGAGACGACCCCACGGACAAACTCGCTGCGGTATTGGCCGAGGGCTTTGTGTATCAGGGTCAGCCGGACCCCGGGCGCAAGGACAAGCGACGTGGCGAGTCCAGCAAGGGCTTACCGCCACATTCGTTTGTCTTTTTCATTCAGAATCATGACCAGATAGGCAATCGGGCTTTTGGAGAGCGGCTGACTACGTTGTGCGCCAAAAATCCCCATGCGCTGAAGGCAGCCATTGCCCTGCAGTTACTGACGCCCCACATACCCTTGATTTTCATGGGTGAGGAGTACGGATGGACAGGTCCCTTTCAGTATTTCACCAGTTATGACGACCCGCAGCTGGCCAATGCAGTAAGAGAAGGACGCCGAAAGGAATTTGCTGCATTTCCGGAATTCGCCGATCCCGAGCAACGTGACCTCATTCCCGATCCGAACGCCGAATCCACATGGGCGCAATCTCAAGTGCCGGCCAATGCATCCGATCAGAACGGGGCGCAATGGTATAGCTGGTACGCCAGCGTGCTGCGCTTGAGGCAACGGCACGTGGTGCCCGGAATTGTCGGTGCTCGTAGCGAGGGGGCCAAAGTATTGGCTAGCGGCGCCGTGGCGGCGATGTGGCGGCTAGGCGATGGAACTGGCTTGCTGATCTGCACCAACCTCAGCAACGACACACATCTTTTGAAGGAAGACACCATTCCCGCGCGAAGCAGACGGTTCTTCTGCAGCCGGAGCGACGCGGTGCACCTGCTTGACCGGGGAGAGTTGCCCGGTGGATGCACCGCCGCCTATCTTCTCAGCCCGCAAGGATAAATCATGGGGCAAGCAACGAATCAGCAAAGCCTCTTCGATCAACTGGTGGCCCGAGCCGGACTCCTTCGGCAGTGGGAGGACGTACATGGCGAGCAACACGAGGTATCGCAGGAGACCCTCGAGACAGTACTCAAGGCCCAGGGCCTGCATAGCGGCTCCACTTCACAAATTAAAGAAAGCCTCAAGATGCTGGAAGAAGACCGGCTTAGTCGGGACGGGTCTTTGATTGTCGCGGAGCAAGGCCGTGAAGTCGTTTTCCCCTACCAAGGGGCCTTGGAATACCGGATCCAACTGGAGGACGGAGGCGATATTGAACGCGGCACAGCCAAACGGGGTGCAAGTAACGAAGTACGTTTGCCGGCTCAGACACAGATCGGTTATCACCAGCTCCAGATAGGTGACATCAGCCTGACTTTAGCCGTTGCCCCACAGCGGTGCCCCACGGTCAAGCAAAGGGCGGGACAAGGGGGCAAGCCTTGGGGTGTGGTGGCTCAGCTATATAGCTTGCGGCGCGCAAGGCAGTCGACTGATCAGGACAACGACCCCACGGCAGGCACTGAGGCGGACCTGTCAGCTGCACTCGACCAGGTGGGCGACTATGCCGCGTTGGCGCAGCTGGCACACCATGCAGGCAGAAGCGGGGCGAGCGCTTTGGCCTTGAGTCCCGTGCATGCCATGTTCAGCGCCGACCCAAACCGTTACAGCCCTTATTCGCCTTCCAGCAGGTTGTTCTATAACACCTTGTATGTCGATCCAGGGTGCCTAGGCAATGAGGCTCTTGGGCATGCATTCGCGACGGTTCAGAAGCAGGGGCTTAGGCCTCTGCAGAAGGACTCGGGGCTGGTTGATTGGCCGGAGGTAAGCCGGTTTCGCATGACCTTGTTGCGGGCGGTCTACGACTGGTTCGAGCAGGAGGCATCTGCCGCCATGAACGAGGAGTTTGCCTCGTTTCAAAAGAAGGCGGGTGAAGGCTTGCGGTGCCATTGCATCTACGAGGCGTTGCACGCACACTTTGGCGCGACGCTGGGTGTGAGCGCAGGATGGCAAGCTTGGCCCGACGAGTTCCACGACACAAACAGTCCTGCTGTCCGGGCTTTTGCACAGCAGCACGAACGCGAGGTCCGGTTTCATGCATTTTTGCAGTGGCAGGCCGCCGAAGGATTGCGCCGGGCTCAGCAAAGCGCGCGTGAGGCGGGCATGCCTATAGGGCTGATTAGCGACCTGGCCATCGGCACGGACGGAGGGGGTAGCCACGTATGGAGCCGCAAGACGGATATCTTGCCAGAGTTATCGGTCGGCGCCCCTCCGGACCTTTTTCAACCGACCGGTCAAGACTGGGGGCTGACGGCCTTTTCTCCTCGCGCGTTGCGGCGGCATGGTTTTGCCCCATTTTTGGAAACTTTGCGTTCAGCTCTGGCCCACGCTGGCGGCGTGCGTATCGACCATATTTTGGGATTGGGCCGAATGTGGCTGGTGCCCCAAGGCAAGCAAGCCTCGGAGGGCGTCTACCTCAGCTAC
>JAJUGB010000013.1 GCA_029268595.1 Alcaligenaceae bacterium
AGCTCTGCGGCTTTCCCGGCAAACTCGGGATGGACGGTAGCCAGGTCTGGAAGGCGTGGGCCGAGGGCAAGGCCGAGGAAGTCCGCGCGTATTGCGAGACCGATGTGGTGAACACCTGGCTGGTGTACTGCCGGTTCAGGTATTTGCGAGGCGAGCTTGACAGCGTTTCATATCAGGCCGAGGTCGACCTGGTGCGCGAGACGCTAGCCTGCAGCGATGCGCCGCACTGGAAAGAGTATCTGGCTGCCTGGAACGAGCCTACGGGCCAGTAGCGGGTTCCCGCAAGGACTTTAGTGCGTCCACGCGCTCTGAAATCGACTGTAAAAGTTTACCCTTCACATGAAACGGTTTCGAAACTGCTTCGAAACGACAATGGCATCTCCTTTACCACCAATAGGATGCACTATGAAGGTCTCGACAACCCCCACGTTCGCCAAACTCGCCATTATTGCTGCTGCGCTGTCACTGCCCGCAGCCGCCATAGCGCAAACTCCTGCTTCCTCCGAGCAGGCGCCGACCGCTGTTACGGCGCAAGATAAGGCAGAGCGCGGCCGTCATCACAAGGGCCATCACCATAAGCATCACAAGATGCACCATCACGGCATGCAGTGGCAGGAGGGCGCCTTACTGGTGCCTGGTTATGGTGCGCTGGGTAAGGATCGCGTTCAGGCTCTAAAGCTTAACGACGACCAGCAGAAGTTGCTCGCGGAAGCCGAACAAGCCCAGAAAGATGCGGGCAGCGCCGTACGTGATGCAATGAAGAATGCTCACGAGGAAAAGACCAAAGCGTTGGCCGAAGGTCGCATCGACCCGAAAGAAGTCATCGAGCAACGACGTGAGGCCCGCGAAGAAGCACAAAAGCAGCATCGCGAGCTGGAAGACAAGTGGCTCAAGGTCTGGGAGTCCCTGGACGAGAATCAGCGCAAGCAAGTCGCTGCTGCATTCAAAGAGCAGGCCGATAAGCGTGCCGAACTACGGGAAACTCGCAAAGAGCGGCGCGAGCAACGGCAGCAACAGTCTCAGCAAGGAAACCAGCTTCAACAGCAGGCCCAGCCGGCCGCCAATAGCGGTAACTCCTAATCAAGTTGCCGGGTCCTGATCCGGCAAGGCATCCCGGGGCCCAGCAGGGCTGCACCCGTCCGCCAAACCCCCGTCACCTGACGGGGGTTTGGCTTTTCAGGGCGCGTGGTCGGGCCACCTCCATTACAATTCTGGCTTGCCGATTCAGCCGTTGCCATGACCATGCCCGTTGTACTTGATATTGAGTCCCTGGACCTAGAAGCCCGGGGCGTCGCCCATAATGAGGGCAAAGTAGTATTTGTCGAGGGCGCCTTGCCTTCAGAAAAAGTCGAGGTTGAGATCGTTCGGCGCAAGCCGTCCTACGACACGGCGCGCGTGACCCGCATCATTCGGTCTTCGGCGCAGCGCACAAAGCCTGCCTGCGCTCACTTCGGTGTGTGTGGAGGCTGCGCCATGCAGCACCTGGAACCGGCGGCACAAGTGGCCATCAAGCAGCGAGTGCTGGAGGACGCCCTTGAGCATCTGGGCCGGGTGCGGCCGCAACGGATGCTTCCGCCTTTACACGGACCGACTTGGGGCTATCGCTATCGCGCGCGACTCTCGGTGCGCTATGTTGCGAAGAAGGGCGGGGTGCTGGTAGGTTTTCGCGAGAAGCGCGGGGCCTATGTGGCCGACATGTCGCAATGCCTGGTATTGCCGCCGCATGTATCCGCACTGTTGGTTCCCTTGAGAGAACTCATAGCAAGGCTTTCCATTCCGCGCAGCATTCCACAAATTGAAGTCGCCGTAGGAGACGAAACGACGGTCCTTCTCATGCGCCATATGGAGGCGTTGAGCGCCGAGGACATACAACTGCTGAAGAGTTTTGGGCAAACACATGGGGTCTCGTGGTGGCTGCAGCCCAAGGGTCTGGATAGTGTCCACCCCTTGGTGCGGGAGGACGCGCACCGGCTGGCTTACAGCTTGCCCGAATTTGGCTTGAGGATGCCTTTTCGTCCCACAGACTTCACGCAAGTCAACCACTATATAAATCGTACCTTGGTGTCCAAAGCTTTGTCCTTGCTGCAGCTGGAACCGGGACAGCGGGTCGTGGATCTCTTTTGCGGTCTCGGCAACTTCACCTTGCCCTTGGCTACTCGAGTGAAGGAAGTTGTTGGTGTGGAGGGAAGCCAGGCCTTGGTAGATCGTGCCTTCGAGGCCGCGCGCACCAACAATCTGCAGGAGCGCGTTCACTTCAAGGCGCTCAATCTTTTTGAGGTCAACGCAGAGTGGCTGCGTCAGTTGGGCCGATTTGACCGGATGTTGATTGACCCGCCTCGAGAGGGCGCCGAAGCGGTCAGCCGCGCCTTAGCGGAACTGACGTACGAAGAACGCCCCGACCGTATCGTGTACGTCTCGTGCAACCCCGCCACCTTGGCGCGTGATGCAGGCATCCTGGTGAACGAGGGCAAATTCAGGTTGCTGGAAGCGGGTGCCATAAATATGTTCCCGCATACCGGTCATGTCGAGTCGATTGCAGTATTTGAAAACGTGCGTGGCGCCTAGTTGGCGACCGTTTGATCGAGTACCCGTTGGGCTTCGATACGCACGCGTTCCGGAGCCGTTCCGCCGATGTGGTTTCGGGCCGCCACCGAGCCTTCCAGGGTCAACACCTCGAAGACATCGCCTTCAATCCGCTCGTGAAACTGCTTGAGCTGGTCCAGCGACAGATCGGCCAGGTCACACCCTTGCTCTTCGCATGCACGAACGGCGTGTGCAACGGTCTCGTGCGCATCCCGAAATGGGATACCTTTCTTGACCAGATAGTCGGCCAAGTCAGTGGCGGTCGCAAAGCCTTGTAGCGCGGCTGAGCGCATGGCTTCCGGCTTCACTTTGATTCCCCCGACCAGGTCAGCGAATATGGTCAGCGTTTCGCGGATAGTGTCTGCCGCGTCGAATAGACCTTCCTTGTCTTCCTGATTGTCCTTGTTGTAGGCCAGGGGCTGCCCTTTCATGAGGGTGAGCAACGCAATCAGATGGCCGTTGACCCGACCGGTCTTGCCGCGGGCCAGCTCGGGCACGTCAGGGTTCTTCTTTTGCGGCATGATTGAACTGCCGGTACAAAAGCGGTCGGCCAAGTCGATGAAGCCAACCCTTGGGCTCATCCAGATGATGAGCTCTTCGGAGAAGCGCGAGATATGCGTCATGATGAGCGCCGCCGCTGCGCAGAATTCGATCGCGAAGTCACGGTCGGACACCGCATCCAGGGAGTTCCTGCACACCTCGTCGAAACCCAGTGTGCGCGCAACTCGTTCGCGATCTATGGGATAGCTGGTGCCCGCGAGCGCTGCGGCACCCAACGGAAGGCGATTGACGCGCTTGCGGCAATCCACAAGACGTTCGGCGTCACGCCCGAACATCTCGGCGTAGGCCAGCAGATGGTGGCCAAACGTGACGGGCTGCGCCACCTGCAAGTGCGTGAAGCCCGGCAATATGGTGTCGGCATGCTGCTGGGCCAGTTTGGCCAGGTTGTGACGCAGTTGACGCAGGAGGTCCAGGGCAATGTCGATTTCTTCTCGAAGCCACAGTCGGATGTCGGTTGCCACCTGGTCGTTACGCGAGCGGCCGGTGTGCAGGCGCTTGCCTGCGTCGCCGATTAGTTCGACGAGTCTTTTCTCGATGTTCAGGTGGACGTCTTCCAGATCAAGGGACCAACTGAATCCGCCTTGCTCGATCTCGGCGAGGATTGTGGCCATGCCGGATTGGATGGCGGTCAAGTCTTCGCTGCTGATGATGCCGATGCTGGCCAGCATATCGGCGTGGGCGAGCGACCCCTGAATGTCGACCTTGGCCATACGCTGGTCGAAATTGACCGACGCGGTGTAGCGTTTGACGAGGTCCGAAACAGGTTCAGAAAAACGCGCGGACCAGGCCTGCGCTTTATTGGCAAACTGATTTTGCCCCGACGGTGGTGTGGAATTTGACATAGTGGCTGGGATTATAAATGAGGCGCTCGGGTCTCCGTCTCGCAGATGAGCGCCGTGCGATAATTTCTGTGTACGTCGATAAAGGGGCCACAGATGTCAGGAATAAAAATCGGGCTTGCACAAATCAATACGACGGTCGGCGACCTGTCGGGCAACCTGAACCGCTTGCTCAGTGCCGCTGAGCGCGCCTACGACCAAGGGGTGGACGTCCTGGTAACGCCCGAGCTGGCGCTTACCGGTTACCCCGCCGAAGACCTTTACTTGAGGCCCGACTTCTTGCAGCGGCAGGCCGAAGCTTTCGAGCAACTGTGCTCGCAATTGGCCAGGTTTAAGGGTTTACATGTCGTGCTGGGTCATGCGCGCCGCATCGACAAACAGCTGTACAACGTGGCTTCGGTGATTGTCGATGGCCGTGTCACGGCCTGCTATTGCAAGCGCGAGCTGCCCGATTACGGGGTGTTTGACGAGCGGCGGTACTTTGCCTCCGGCAAAGAGCCGGTGGTCTTCGAAGTGAAGGGAGTGCGCCTGGCTATCAATATATGCGAAGACGCGTGGTACGCCAGCGGTCCGCGTATGGCCGCCGAACATGGCGCTCAGGTTCTTCTGGTATTGAACGGCTCGCCGTACAGCACAGAGAAGCAATCACTTCGCGATGAGGTCATCAGCCGCCATTGCAAGGGCATGACGGTCGTTTACGTGAACCAGATAGGTGGTCAGGACGAGCTGGTCTTTGATGGTGGCTCGTTTGTGCTGGACCCCCACGGCCGCACAGTGCTGCGCCTGCCGGTTTTCAAGGAAGCGCTCGACGTCATGAAGTTGGACGGGCAGGGTCTTCCTCAGCAATCGGACCCGCCGATTGAATGGCCCGAGCAACTCGAGCAAGTGTATGGCGCGCTTATGTTGGCCCTGCGCGATTACATGGCTAAGACAGGTTTCAAGTCTGCTCTGTTGGGTCTGTCGGGAGGGCTGGATTCGGCACTCGTGCTGGCTATTGCGGCCGATGCGCTGGGTTCAAGCAATGTGCGCACCGTCATGATGCCATCAAGATATACCGCCGATATTTCCCAGACCGACGCTCGCACCATGGCCGAAGGGTTGGGCGTGCAATATGACGAAATCAATATCGCACCGTTGATCGACGCATACGACGCGGCCCTTGGGCCAGCATTTGCGGGTCTCCAGCCGGATGTGACCGAAGAGAATATCCAGGCGCGCATACGCGGCAATCTGCTGATGGCGCTGTCGAATAAATTCGGCTCCCTCGTCATTTCCACCGGCAATAAATCAGAACTGGCCACTGGGTATTGCACTTTGTACGGCGACATGTGCGGCGGTTTTTCTTTACTTAAGGACGTGCCCAAAACCATGGCGTACGACTTGGCAAAATGGCGCAACCAACGATCCCCGGTCATTCCGGAACGTATCATCACTCGGCCCCCATCAGCCGAGTTACGGCCCGATCAGACCGACCAAGACAGCTTGCCCCCTTACGATATTCTGGACGCCATCGTTTATCGCTTCATGGAAAGAAACGAGTCCATTGACCAGATCGAAGAGGCCGGGTTTGACCCTTCGGTGGTCGACAGAGTGGTTCGTCTCATCCGCATTAGCGAGTACAAGCGACGACAGGGCGCCATTGGTCCGAAGATAACCACTCGAGCCTTTGGTCGAGATTGGCGCTACCCCGTCGCAAACGGATACCGGCCCTAAACCTCCCCCAACCTTTCTACAATCGGAGCCCTTTTCATGAAGCTAATCGCCGCGATCATTAAACCCTTCAAGTTGGACGAGGTGCGTGAAGCGCTGGCCGAAATCGGGGTCAGCGGCCTCACAGTCACCGAAGTCAAGGGGTTTGGGCGACAAAAGGGCCACACCGAGCTGTATCGGGGTGCTGAGTATGTGGTGGATTTTCTACCTAAGATCAAGCTGGAAGTAGTGCTGCCGTCCGACCGCGTCGACGCTGCCATAGAAGCCATAGTCAAGGCCGCCTACACGGGCAAAATAGGCGACGGCAAGATATTTGTCATGGGGGTAGAGCAGGCCATCCGCATTCGAACGGGCGAAAGCGGACCCGATGCCCTATAGTCGGGTTCAATAGCAGCGGCATCCCTGCGAATCAAAGGAGACCTAATGAAATTTCTGCAGTTACTGACAACTATGACTCTGATCGCCGTCAGTGCAAGCGTCCAGGCGCAAGGACGCATAGACAAGTTCCGCAGTCAGGGCGAGATCACTCTGGGTTATCGGGAATCGTCTATCCCGTTCTCGTATCTGGATGACAAGCAGCAACCGGTCGGGTATTCCATGGATATTTGCCGCGGCATCGTGGATCGGCTCAAGCAGTCGCTAGATTTACCCAACTTGCAAATTAAAGAAGTTGCAGTCACGTCGTCCACTCGCATTCCCTTGGTCGCCAACGGTACGGTCGATTTGGCTTGCGGATCTGCCACCAATAATCAGCAGCGGCAACAACAGGTCAGTTTTGCTCCCACCACTTTTGTTACTGCCACGCGCTTTGCTTCTTTGAAGAGTTCCGGGCTTCAGGACCTCAGTGACTTCAAAGGTAAGACAGTCGTCTCGACGGCGGGAACCAGCAACTTGCGTTGGCTGACGCAAGAAAATGCGAAGCAAAAACTGGGCATGCGCATCATTAATGCCAAAGACCACTCGGAGGCCTTTCTTACAGTCGAAAGCGGCCGGGCAGCTGCCTTCTTCATGGACGACATATTGCTGGCCGGTCTGGTAGCCAATTCGCGCGACCCCGGGGCATGGTCCATTAGCGAAAAGGCCTACACTGTAGAACCCTACGGCATCATCCAGCCTAAAGGAGACGATGCTTTCAAGAAGGCGGTAGACGAGGCGTTAAAGCAAATGATGCAGGACGGCACCGTCGAAAAGCTGTACGAGCGATGGTTCACGCAACCCATACCCCCCCGGGGCGTCAATTTGCAATGGCCCATGAGCCACGAGCTGCGCAGGGTTATTGAGAACCCCACCGACTCGCCCGACCCGCAAGCATATCGCTAAGCAAGGTTAGCGGCAGTGGCAAGTCGCTTGTAGCTCTAAAATACCGGCCATGGAAAAAATACGTATTTCGAAATTGATGGCCGAACGCGGCTTGTGTTCCCGCCGAGAAGCCGATGCCTATATTGAGCGCGGCTGGGTCCGTGTGGACGGTCAAGTGGTGTCAGAACTGGGGAGCAAAGCCTACCCCAACCAAAAGATCACTCTCGACCGACAAGCTCGCCAACGCCAGACCGAACGGGTAACCATCCTGTTGAACAAGCCGGTGGGTTATGTGTCGCACCAGGCCGAAGGGGCTTACCGGCCAGCGGCCTCTCTCATTACCGCTGCCAACCAATACCACGCCCGGACTGCGCCAATGCGCTTCGACCCGGCGCATTTGCGCGGCCTGGCCCCGGCGGGGCGTCTCGATATCGATTCCCAAGGTTTGCTGGTTCTGACACAAGACGGTCGGATAGCGCGACAGCTTATTGCAGAAGACTCCGAAATCGAAAAGGAGTACCTGGTACGCGTGGAAGGGCGCATCGCCGCCAACGGTCTGCGATTGCTCAATCACGGCCTCAGCCTGGATGGCAAACCATTGCGCCCGGCTGAAGTCAGTTGGCAGAACGACGACCAGTTGCGGTTCGTTCTGCGAGAAGGCAAAAAGAGGCAGATACGCCGCATGTGCGAAATGGTCGGTCTGAAAGTGGTGGGTCTGAAGCGTGTGCGGATGGGTCGCATAGTGCTGGGCGACCTCCCCACCGGAAAATGGCGCTATCTGCGGCAGGGCGAGCGATTCTTCTGATTGCCTGGTCCGGCCGTGCCCGCCGCTGTTCCTGGCCGCGGCTTATGCCGGCCTGGTTGACTGCGTCAACGTATGGCAAGCATGGCCATCCTGGGCCAGCTTGCGTTCAAGCCAGGGCAGGGCGGCCTGGAGATCGCCGTAGAGAGTCCAGGGCGGGTTCACTATGAACATGCCGCTGCCATGAAGGCCGAACCCATCGCTGCTAGGTTTACGCACGGTAAGACTGACATTCAACCACTGTGTATTGGGTAGGCGTTCAAGGTTCCGAATCATGTCGGTCACCTCCCGGCGCTGCACCAGGGGATACCACACCAAATAGCAACCTGTGGCAAAACGGCGTAAGGCCTCTTGCATTGCGAGCAGGGTTTTGCGGTAATCGGCCTTGCTTTCGTAGGACGGATCAATAATGACCACCCCTCGTCGTGTGGGCGGGGGCAGCAAGGCCCGGAGTCCGGCAAACCCGTCCGTTTCGTACACCAGCGTCTGTCGAGTGGCCGCTTTGTCCTGTTGAGCCAGGTTATGTTTAAGTACCTGCGCTTCCGATGGATGCATTTCGAATAGACGGAGGCGGTCGCGATCGCGCAGCAGGCGTAAGGCAAGCCATGGCGAGCCGGGATAGAAGTTGGCGACGCCGTCGGGGTTGAAATGCTGGACTTCTTCCAGATAGCGCCGAATCATGACCGGCATGTCGTCGGCCCCTAGCAGACGATCAAGACCGTCGATGAACTCGCCGTTTTGCATCGCCCACTCGCTGGTGAGGTCGTAGATACCCGCGCCGGCGTGCGTGTCGACGACCCAATACGGCGTGTCTTTGCGGTTGAAATAATCGAGCACCCTGACAAAGACAGAGTGCTTCAGCACGTCGGCGTGATTGCCTGCGTGGAACGCGTGTCGGTAACTAAACAAAATGGCCCTTGGCTGCGATGAATCCCTGCATTTTATAGGGTTTCCCCAGGTAAATCCGCCTGGGACGAAGGGCGCATGCCGTCCGGCGGAGGTGGTAAACTGCCTGCAAATTTGTGCTGTACCTAGGAATCTAGGTCGAGGCGACATGGTTCGCCTTTTTTTTGGCATTGGCCCCGCCGTTTTGCAAACAGGGCGGCTTCGCAAGACTGTGAGCGAGATACATGTTCGATTTCATACGTACGCATCAACGCTTGATGCAATTGGTCCTACTGGTGCTGATTCTGCCGTCCTTTGCACTAATCGGAATTAGCGGCTACAGCAACTACGTATCGGGCGACGAAGAGATCGTCAAGGTGGGAGACGGCGCCATTACGCGCCAAGAATTCGACCAAGCCCGCCGAGAGCAGTTGCAGCGCTTCCAGACCAGCAGCGGCGGGGCTTTCGACCCTTCCGTACTAGACAATCCCGACGCGCGGCGCAATTTGCTCGAGTCGCTTATCGATCGCCGCGTCATTATCGACCAGGCGCAAGAGCAGCGCTTCAGCGTCTCGGACAACGTGTTACGTCAAACCATCGCATCGATTCCCGAGCTCCAGGAGAACGGCCGCTTCTCGCCACAACGTTATAGCGACGTGTTGGCCTCCATGGGCGTAAGCAGCCGCGATTTCGAACAAAGTCAGCGCGGTGAAATGGCGCTTCAGCGCGTGCTTGCACCAATCGGCGACACAGCGACGGTTCCTCAGCCAGTCCTGGCCGGTATAGCGAAGGCGCTGACTGCCGAGCGTACCGTCCGGCTTCGCGCTTTCGCCGCTGACGACTATTCCAATAGCATCAGTGTCAGTCCCGAGGACATCAAAGCATGGTACGAGGGCCATAAAGAACAGCTGCGGGTGCCCGAATATGTCGTGGCGGACTACATTGTGCTGGACGAAGCGGCTGCGTTACAAAGCGTGCCAGAAATCAGCGAGCAGGATATGCAGACGTATTACGAGCAGAATAAAGCTCGCTACACCATGCCCTCGCGTGTGCAGTTAAGCCATATTCTTATTCAGGTGCCTCCCGGCGCCTCCGACGCGCAGCGAGAAGAGGCACGCGCCAAAGCTCGTGACCTCGCCAAACAAGCCAAAGAGCAGCCTGCCACCTTTGCCGAGCTTGCACGAGAAAACTCTCAGGACGCAGGTACCGCCAAAGACGGGGGCAACTTGGGTTGGATCACTCGCGGTGCCTGGCCTAGCCAGTTAGAGCAAACTGTTTTCGCTTTAGATAAGGGCGAGGTGTCTGATGTAGTGGAAGGGCCGGAGGGCTACCACATTTTCCTCGCCAATAACGTTCAGGCCGAGCGCCGCGAAACCTTCGAGCAGGCCAAAGGCAAGATCGAAGCCGAAATCCGTCGCCAATTGGCAGCCGAGCGATTTGCCGACATGGCGAGCAAATTGACCGATCTGGCTTACGACAATCCGGAAAGCCTCGAACCTGCCGCTCAGGCTCTTGGCGTGGAGATCCGTAGTGCGTCCGGTATTGCTGCCGACCGGTTGCTGCCGGCCGCGGAAGTCGACGGCGTGGCCGCTTCACAGAGCGAAGACGCCGCCTTGCTGGACGACCCACGAGTACGTCGTGCTTTGTTCTCGTCGCAGAGCTACACCGATAAGCATAACTCCGGCGTTATCGAGATCTCTCCCGGAACCATGATCGTCGCCCGAGTCAAAGAGGTCGTGCCTTCTCATGTACAGTCGCTCGAAGATGCGGAACCGTTTATTCGCGAGCAGATTGTCGCTCAACGGGCATTGGAAGCAGCGCGGAAAGAAGGTGAGGCGGCCCTGGCTACCCTGCTGCAGCAGGAAGGCACTGACGTTCCCGAAGGTTTCGGCACGCCTTTGACCATCAGCCGCATCAATCCACAAGGCGTGCAGAAGCCGATTCTCGATGCCGCTTTCGGTGCGCGCACTGTGGCGTTGCCGTCCTATGTGGGTGTAGAAGGGGGCTCCGGGTACATTATTGTTCGAGTGGAATCCGCCGAGGAAGGCCAAGCCGACGATGGGTTGATCGCATCATTGGGCGCGCAGCTGAGCCTTGCTCAGGGCCAAGCCGAAGAACGTGCCGTCTTGCGGGCCCTGCGCAAGGCCGCCAATGTCGAGGTGCTTCCCACTGCCGAGGAAGCCCTCACCGAGGACGCCAACGAGGGCTAATCTTTTTGCAGTAACGGTTCAAGCGCAACCCATACATTCTCGAAAAGTATGGGTTGCGCTTTTTCGTTTGGATGCATGCGATCTTGCTGGAACATGCTTGCGTCGGTTTCTATCCCCTTCAACAGAAAGGGGACCAACGCTACATCCTCCTCGCTCGCAAGATCATGGAACAACTGCCTGAACTGCTCTGTATATTCCCGTCCGTAGTTGGGCGGAATCATCATGCCGACCAGCAGAATATCGGCGCCCGCTTGTCGCGATAACTGGATCATCTTCTGCAGGTTGTCTCGAGTCGAATCCAGATTGAACCCAAGCAAAGCGTCGTTACTTCCCAGTTCAAGAATGACCAGATCTGGCTTTGTGCGCGCCAACGCTTCAGGCAGGCGACTTAGGCCGCCGCTTGTCGTGTCGCCGCTGATGCTGGCATTGTGCACTTGCCAATGCCCGTGTCCCGATTCCTTCAAGCGTTGTTCCAGCAGGGCAACCCAACCGGATCCACGCTCAATGCCGTATTCCGCCGACAGGCTGTCACCTATGACTAAAATGCTAGGGTTGCCATCCTGAGCTGATGCGGCCTTTTCAGCAGCAGACACCGGACTGGCTGCAAAGAATAGCAACGCAGCTAATAACGAACGCCAATGGATCCGCATGGATTACACCTATTCCGTCGAAGTAAACGATCTCACCCAGCAAGTTCATGACAGTGCGGGCCCCCTGACCATTTTAGATGGAGTCAGCTTCGCGGTTGAGCGCGGCGAATCACTGGCCATTACAGGCAGTTCCGGTTCCGGCAAATCCACCCTGCTCGGGCTGATGGCGGGGCTCGATGTACCCACCTCGGGGCAGGTGAAATTATTGGGCCAAGACCTCTTTGCCTTGGACGAAGAGGGCCGCGCCGCTTTGCGCGCTCAACATGTCGGCTTTGTGTTTCAGTCTTTTCAGCTCTTGCCAAATCTCACCGCTCTGGAAAACGTCATGCTTCCGCTAGAGTTGGCGGGGAAACCCGCCTTGAGTGCCGCGAAAGAGCAATTGGACCGCGTCGGCTTAAGCCAGCGCTTGCATCATTACCCAAGGACACTGTCTGGCGGCGAACAACAGCGCGTATCGCTGGCTCGTGCATTCGTGGTCGAGCCCAGTTTGTTGTTTGTCGACGAACCGACCGGCAGCCTTGACTCGCACAATGGTGCGATAGTCATTGATTTGATGTTCGAGCTACTGGAAGAGGGCGACACAACCTTGGTCATGGTCACACATGACCAGGCGTTGGCCGGCCGGTGCTCGCGCCGACTGACCTTGCAAAGCGGACGATTGGTCGAGGCGGATGCGGATGCCTATGCTATTGTACGAATCGGCCAGAACCCCCAAAGCAGATAATGTTTTTCATTGCGTCGTTGTTCGTATTTATATGGTCCACCGGCTTTATCGTGGCCAAGGTCATCGTTCCGTATGCGGATCCCACACTGTTCCTGTTTATTCGGGTGTGCATTGCGGCGGTGTTGTTTGGCGTGGTGGCTTGGCATGCTCGGGCCCCTTGGCCGGCGTGGCGCGAAATGCCCAAGCATATGCTGGCAGGCATACTTCTGCAGGGCTTGTATTTGTCGGCTTGTTATTGGGCCATAGGCGGCGGCCTGCCTCCTGCCATCATGGCTCTTATCGGTTCCATGCAGCCGCTGCTTACTGCCTTTGTAGCCATACCTCTGCTTAAAGAGATCCCCAGCCGGCGCGTATGGATCGGTCTTATTCTGGGGCTTAGCGGCGTCTTTTGCGTCATTTACCCGTCCCTGGGGGGAACGGGGCCCGCCACGTATTCGTATGGCGTGCTCGCCATCGCCATATTGGCCGTTCTTTCCATCACCTTCGGAACCATTCTGCAGAAAACATCCATCGCCGGCATAGACATTCGTGTGTCGGCCGTATTGCAAAATATCGGCACGCTTATCTTTACCGGCGTATTTGTAGTCATCCTTGGCGAAAGCAAATGGGTCTGGTCGCCCGAGCTGTGGGGAGCCTTGCTCTGGTCTGCCTTCGGGCTCACAGGAGTGGGTACGATGCTGCTGGTGTGGATTATTCGACGGGGGCAAGCGGCCACGGCATCATCCTTGATGTTCATGGCGCCTCCGTTGGCGGCAATTGAAGCGTATTTACTATTTGGAGACCGTCTCGGTCCTCTACAGGTAGTGGGCTTCCTGGTGGCCAGCACCGGCGTGCTCGTGTGCAATATCCGGCGCGAACCTCGCATAGCGGTTCAAAAGGCCGAGAGCTCAGCGTAGCGGCAAGCGTGCTGCCCATCAGCTTTCTCAAGGGAGTCCGCGATTGCCTTCCCATTGCGGCAGGGTATTTTCCTGTCGGCCTTTCCTTTGGCATCTCGGCCATCCATGCAGGGCTGGATCCCTGGATGGCTTTGGCGGTGTCCATGGTGATCTATTCGGGCGCCGCTCAATTTGTTTTGCTGAGCTTGCTGGCGGCCGGGGGTGATTCACTCTGGGCCATAGCAGGCATCGTCCTGCTGATCAACACACGTCATCTTTTTTACGGCCCCGTGCTTAGCGACCGTTTCCCTGCCGCGCATCGGCGTTTGCCTGTTGCCTTCATGGCGGCTGCCCTGACTGACGAGGTGTTTGCGGCCAGCTTGCACAAGCTCGACAAGCTGCCGGCCGACCAGCGAGAGGGCTGGTATGCAGGCTTACAGTGGACGGGCTATGCAACCTGGGTTACCGGCACAGGCCTGGGCGCATACTTCGCAGTCGATTTTGCGGGTGAGTCCACCTTGATGATGCAGGCGTTCGGCTTCGTATTGCCGGCGTTGTTCCTGGCATTGCTATTAGAGCTCGCCCCATTGACCCGCTATAGAGTGCTGGCCACAGCCGGCGCCGCGACGGCATTGAGCCTTCTGTATATGCCGGCTTACCTTGCGATGATTATCGGCATTGTGGCTGCTGCGGCTTTGGCGGGGCGCCGCGAACGATGAATACGACTTCATTTCTTTTAACCATCGCCGGTATCGGCCTTGGCACTTTCTTGATTCGCTTCTTGCCTTTTTATTGGAGCCTGAAGGGGCAGGGGCGTCGGACCTTGTCTGGAAGCTGGCGACGTGCGATCAATGCGGTGGGACCGGCAGCGATAGTGTCGTTATTAACCGTCGCAGTGTGGGGATTGGTAGAAAAAGCGGCCACGAGTTCAGAAATTGTTGCCGTGGTGCTCGGTATGGCGGCTGTATGTGTGGGGAAACGGTATCTTCGGGATGTAGCCGCAGCCACCTTCGCCGGCGTCTTGGTATATACATTGACGCTTTATTTACTGTAGCGTGGTGTGCGGCAGTGCTGTGGGCCGCGCCTATTCTCGCCTCAAAGGCTTCCAGGGATGAGCCTGAATGAGTCCTTGCCGGCTACCCTTTGACCCGCACTATTTTCTGCACTTGAGGCACATGACGTATGGCGCGTATAACTTGCGCCAGGTGCTTGCGGCTGTCGACCTGCACGGTAATGTGCAATACCGCCGTGGACGAGGCTTCGTCATGCATGGTCAGATGCATGATGTTGGAGTCGGCATCGCTAATTTCGGCCGCCAGGCGTCCGAGCACGCCGCGTTCGTTGATTACAGTGACGTCGAGCCGGGTGGATAGGTGTCGGGCTGTGTTGGCATCCCACGCTACAGGTATCCAGCGCTCGGGCTCGCGAGCGCGCTGGCGTTGAGCAACGGCACATTCGGCCATATGCACGACCAGACCGTGTCCCAACCGGATACCCCCGATAATGGCGTCGCCCGGCAGCGGGCCGCAACAGGGGGCCAACTGAACGGCTTGGCCCTCGTTGCCCTGGATGAGAATGGGCGTGTTGGTGACCGAGGTAATGTCATCCATGGCAGCTGCAGTGGTCGCCAAGATTGGGTTCTCGGGTGTGAATCGGCGCGCGACGACCGCGGCCAGGCGCTTGCCCAAGCCGATGTCCGCCAGGATTTCATCGCGAGAACTGGCGCCCGACCCTTTGGCGAGCTTGTCCCATTCGGGGTCGTCATCGGCCGGGTAGGGAAGGTGCAACTGGTCGAACGCCTGGTTTAGCAGGCGCTGCCCAAAAGCCACGGACTCTTCATAGCGAACCGTTCGCAAATAGTGGCGAATCTCAGAACGGGCCTTGCCCGTACGAACGTAATTCAGCCACTGGGCGCTGGGGCGTGAGGCGGGCGAGGTGACGATCTCGACCGCGTCACCACTGCGCAGTTCAGTGCGCAACGGCGAGAATTCACCATTGATCTTGGCCGCGATGGCGTGATTGCCGATGTCGGTGTGTATGGAATAGGCGAAGTCGACGGGGGTCGCCCCGCGCGGCAACGACACAATCTTGCCTCGCGGCGTGAAGACGTAGACTGCGTCTGGAAACAGGTCGACCTTGACATGCTCGAGAAACTCGCCCGAATCGCCGGTTTGGCTTTGGATATCGAGCAAGGATTGCAGCCACTGATGCGTCTTCTTCTGCAAGGCATTGAGGCTGGTCTGGTCGTCTTTATACAGCCAGTGCGAAGCCACGCCCTCTTCGGCGACGTGATCCATTTCGCGGGTACGGAACTGGAACTCTACAGGGGTTCCGTAAGGACCCACGACAGTGGTGTGCAAGGACTGATAGCCGTTAAGCTTGGGAATGGCAATATAGTCTTTGAATTTTCCGGGCACTGGCCGGTAAAGCTGATGCACCGTACCCAAGGCCAGATAGCATTCGGGCAAGGTATGCACGATGACCCGAAAGCCGTAAATGTCCAGGACATCTGAAAACGTTTTTTTCTGCTCCACCATCTTCATATAGATGCTGTAGAGCGACTTTTCGCGTCCAGTGACTTCCGCTTCTATACCTGCTGCGGGGAGGGCGGCCTTGACCGACTCCGTGATTTTGCTAAGGACTTCGCGCCGATTTCCGCGAGCGGCCATGAGTGCCTTTTGCAGCACTTGGTAGCGGTTGGGGTAAATGGCTTGGAAACAGAGGTCCTGCAGCTCGCGAAACAGTGCATTCAAGCCCAGGCGATGTGCGATGGGTGAGTAAATTTCGAGTGTTTCGCGGGCGATGCGCCGCCGCTTCTCGGGGCTGACAGCCCCCAGCGTGCGCATATTGTGCAAGCGATCAGCCAGCTTGATGAGTATGACCCGAACGTCGCGAGCCATGGCCAGCAGCATTTTGCGAAAGCTTTCGGCCTGTTGTTCGGCCTTGGTGGCGAACTCCAGACGGTCTAGTTTTGAGAGGCCGTCGACAATCTCGGCCACATCGGCGCCAAACCGCTCGGCAAGTTCAAGCTTGGGGACGTCCTGGTCTTCCATGACGTCGTGCAAAAGCGCCGCCATGAGAGATTCAGCATCGAGCTTCCAGCCGGCGCAAATCTCGGTTACTGCTATGGGATGCGATATGTAGGGCTCGCCGCTAGCGCGGAACTGGCCCAGATGAGCCTGGTCGGAAAAGCGGTACGCTTCTTTGACCCGCTCGACGTCTTTGGTGTCGAGATATTGACTGATGATTTTTGTGAGGGGAGCAAGCGACGCAACCTGAGGCGAAGCTTGCGCAACTGGCGGGGTGCTGCCAGATTTGCGGCGGCGTAGGCGAGGGCGTTTTTTAAGTACGGCCAGTAGGCCGGACGATGCGCCGCGGATTGTGGAAAACGCCATACGCCCGCCTTTTACTGTTAGGTCGGTACCTTACGCAGCATTTCCAGTCCGGTGAGGCCAGCCGCAACTTCGCGCAAGGCGGTTACGGTGGGCTTGTCTTTGGTTTCGATGCGCGCTTCGTGGCCCTGAGCCAGTTCGCGGGCGCGATAGGTGGCCGCCAGCGTGAGATTAAAGCGGTTGGGGATTTTATCCAGGCAGTCTTCGACGGTTATACGAGCCATTTATGCAGCTTTCCTTGAAAGTATCGCCCTAGCCGAGCGTTTTGCTACTTTGAAACCATCGCCCTAAGCGGGCGTTTTACTAATGCCCAATTGGGAGAAGAGTTCGGCATGGCGCGCCGCCTGACTGGCGTAGCGTAATCGCGCCGCCGAGACGATCTGCGCAAGCTGCGCCAATGCATCGCTAAATTCTTGATTAATAATAACATATTGACACTCGGAGGCATGGGACATCTCTCCTCCGGCCGCCAGCAGCCGTTTGGCAATTACATGAGGCGCATCTTGTCCTCTGTTACGCAGCCGGGCCTCCAGCGCTTCGATGGACGGCGGCAAGATAAAAATGCCAATCGCATCGGGAAAGCACTTTTTAATCTGGCGTGCGCCTTGCCAATCGATTTCAAGTAAAACGTCGCGGCCTTCGGCCACCGCTTCTTCGATGCGGTCCCGCGGGGTGCCGTAATAGTTGCCATGGACTTCGGCCCATTCCAGCAGGGCGCCACTGTCTCGCATGCGCATGAACTCGTCTTCAGTGACGAAGCGGTAATGCTGCGCTTGAACTTCGCCCGGGCGTGGTGCGCGTGTCGTGCAAGAAATCGACAGGATGATGTCAGGGTCTTGGGCCAGCAGGGCGTTAACCAAGCTGGACTTGCCCGCACCGCTGGGCGCCACCACCATGAAGATATTGCCAGGATAAGACGACATGAGCAAAGTTGTAAAAATCAAACAAAAAGAATATCAAATCCGCTGGGTTTTGTTCAGTGCGGAGTCACATCCTGGCCCAATTCTTCGAGCACCGCCGTACAAGTCGTTGTATCGGCGCACAGAAAGACAGCCGTATCCCCCGGGTTCATGTTGAAGGCCAGATCTTCCACGTGTTGCCGTGCTTCGGCAGGGGAAGATACCGCGGTCACATGTACATCGCCGTCCTGCTCGAATTGACTGGCAGGAACAAACTGAGCCACCTGAGAAATATCGGGCTCGCTCACAACCACAAAGGCGCGGAAGGAGAGGTCCTCGATGGTGACATCCAGCACAGCGCCCTGAGGCAGCTGTTCGACGAGGTGACTATGGGCACGCATAATGGGTGGGCGCAAGCGCAATGGGTAAAACCGCTGATTTTACCAGGCACGCATTGTTCAACACCTCATCACCATCCGGCCCCTGGCAAGGGCAGCGTGAGCCGTTGCTACAATGGATCCGGCATATCGTGCCGGTGGAATGAATAATCCAGCCGGCGACCGGCTTGCGGCGGCGTACCCCGCGCAGCGTAATTTGTTGCTGTCATATGAAACTTGCCACCTGGAACGTCAACTCCTTAAAGGTTCGTCTGCCTCAAGTGCTGGACTGGCTTAGTGCTAATCCCGTCGATGCCCTGTGTTTGCAAGAGCTTAAGCTGGCCCACGATAAATTTCCCATCGAGGCATTTCGTGAGGTCGGCTACAAAGCCTGCTGGGCCGGGCAAAAGACTTATAACGGGGTGGCTGTGGTCTCCCGTCTTGAAAGCAGCGACGTTCAGTGCAATATCCCCACCTTTGAAGATGCGCAGCAACGTATCGTCGGCGCCACGCTCCCCAGTCCCATCGGCGAAGTACGTGTCATCAGCGCGTATTGCCCCAATGGGCAAGAAGTAGGCAGCGAGAAGTACGCCTATAAGCTGCAGTGGTTTGAAGCCTTGAGGCAGTGGTTGGCGCAAGAGATGCAGCGGTATCCCCGCTTGGCAATTCTAGGTGACTACAACGTCGCTCCTCGTGATGAGGACGTACACGATCCGGCCAAATGGGAAGGCTCCGTCCATGTGTCGGAGCCAGAGCGGGAGGCCTTTCGGGCCCTGCTCGAGCTCGGCCTGACTGACGTGTTCCGGTGCTTTCCGCAAGAAGAAAAAACCTTCACCTGGTGGGATTATCGTAGGTTCGCCTTTCGTCGCAATGCGGGCCTGCGCATCGATCACGTCTTGTTGTCGGACGAATTAAAGCGGTACTGCACCTCGTGCGTCGTCGATAAGGCGCCGCGAGCTAACGAGCAACCCTCTGATCACGCGCCGGTGGTGGCCACCCTGGATTTCGGACAATGAGCCCTGGCTTGTTTGAAGAGTTCGATGAACCCACCATGTCCGAGCAGGACGGCGTAAGGTATCTGCACCTGGGTACAGAATGGATACAAGGCGCCATGCGCATTCGCCGTCCGCACGAGCTGGTGCTGGCTTATACCCAGCAGATGATGGCGTGGCTGCTGTTCATTGAGCCGCGCAAGACTGATTCAGGCGGGATCCTGGGCTTGGGCGCGGGTTCGCTCTTGCGGTTCACTCTGAAGCACTTCAGCTGTTCAGTGGAAACAGCAGAATGGAATCCGGCGGTGACCGCCATGTGTCGTGCGTTTTTCAGGTTGCCCGACAATAAGCGCTCTTATATAGATCATGTGGACGCCGCGCTCTGGTTGAAAAAGCCCCATAACATAGGTCGATATATTGCTCTCATGGTCGACCTCTACGATGCCGAGGCCCAAGGGCCGGTCCGCGAGTCTCTCGAGTTCTATCAGGATTGCTACCGTTCCTTGGCAGAAGAGGGCGTCATGGCGGTCAATTTATTTGGCAATCATGAAAGTTTCCCACGCAATATGGAAAACATCATGGAAGCCTTCGACGGACACGTGCTCGAACTCCCGGAAGTGGATGCGGGGAACCGCATAGTGCTTGGGTTGAAAGGCAGTGCTTTGGGCGAAATCACAACCGCACAAATACTTGAACGCGCAGGACGCCTCGAGACCGACCTGCAATTGCCGGCTTTGCGATGGGCGCGCTTCCTGTTGGAACAGCGTCACGCGCTTCCCTGAGCGGTGGGACGTTCTGTAGCCGCTTGGGAAAAAGCGGCAGCTATAGTACCGTAGCGCGGCACCAAGAGAGAGGCCGCGCCTTCTCGGAACTCTCAGCCGGCTGCCAGAGTACAGAAGATGCCTGAAATACAATTTTCCTTTCGACGCTAAGGAGCACCGCATGGGCTTGCGACGTTACACACGAAATCTTTTTATGTGCGTTATTGCAGCGTTAATGCCGCTGGGCTCTGCGGCGCTGGCGCAGTCGGTATCGGTAACTTCCATTGTTGAACATCCGGCCCTCGACTCCATACGAGAAGGCGTAAAGCAGGCGTTGCAAGAAGCAGGCTATACCGAGGACAAAGGTCTGGATTGGGAATTCCAGACAGCCCAGGGAAATACGGCGATAGCAGGGCAAATTGCTCGCAAATTTGTGGGCGACCAGCCCGACGTCATTGTGGCAATTGCCACCCCTTCGGCCCAGGCTGTGGTTGCCGCCACCAAACGCATTCCTGTTGTCTACGCCGCTGTCACTGACCCCGTCGCCGCCAAACTGGTTCCCACCATGGAAGCCTCGGGAACCAACGTTACGGGGGTTTCCGACCAACTCAGCCTGGAGGATCAAGTGGAACTCATCCGCAAGGTCGTACCTCAGGCAAAAAACATCGGCATGGTCTACAACCCCGGGGAAGCAAACTCGGTGGTTGTAGTCGAACGTCTACGCGAGCTTCTTCCCAAGTACGGAATGAGTCTGGTCGAAGCCAGTGCGCCACGGACAGTCGACGTGGGCGCGGCGGCGCGCAGTCTTGTCGGGAAGGTGGATGTCATCTACACAAGTACGGACAACAACGTTGTGTCGGCCTACGAATCCCTCGTGAAAGTAGGCAACGAAGCGCAGATTCCGCTAATCGCCTCTGACACAGACAGCGTCAAGCGCGGCGCCATTGCCGCCATGGGCGTCGATTATTACGACATGGGCAAGCAGGCCGGCCGGCTGGTGGTTCGTGTTCTGAAGGGCGAGAATCCGGCCAACATTCCGTCAGAAACCAGCGATAAGCTGCACTTGTATCTGAACGAAGCGGCCGCCCAAAAACAGGGGGTGCAGTTGCCCGAAAGCCTATTGTCCTCGGCCGTGGAAGTCATACGCTGAGGGACGGTCATGACGTGGTACGCCTTGTGGGGAGCAGTCGAAATAGGACTGGTCTACGCCCTCGTTGCTCTGGGCGTTCTCATCTCCTTTCGAATCCTGCGGTTTCCGGACCTGACAGTGGATGGCAGCTTCCCTTTAGGAGCGGCTGTGGCGGCCACCATGGTCAGCGCCGGATTCGACCCGTTCTCAGCCAGCTTGGTTGCCTGCGTGGCGGGCGGCCTGGCGGGCGCGTTGACGGGTGTGTTGAATGTGCACTTGCGCATTATGGATTTGCTGGCAAGCATCCTGGTAATGATCGCCCTGTATTCCATCAATCTGCGGATCATGGGCGCCCCTAATGTGCCGCTTATCACCGAGCCTACCGTGTTTTCAGTGCTTCAACCGGAATCCGTGCCGGACCACCTGCTGCGACCGCTGGTCATGGCGGCCATTGTCGTATTGATGAAGCTGCTTCTGGACTGGCTGTTTGGGACGCAGTGGGGTCTGTCAATTCGTGGCGCCGGATCCAATCCACGAATGGCGCGGGCTCAGGGTGTCAATACAGGCGCCATGGTGATCAGCGGCTTAGCCATTTCGAACGCGCTGTGTGCGCTCGGAGGCGCCCTTTTCGCGCAAGCGCAGGGAGGCGCGGATATTTCGATGGGCATAGGCACCATTGTCATTGGACTGGCGGCCGTCATCGTGGGCGAAAGCCTGTTCAATTCTCGCAAACTGTTGGTCATGACGCTTGCCGTGATAGTAGGCGCGGTACTGTACAGGGTGTTTGTTGCCTTGGCCTTGAACGCCGACTTTATCGGACTGCAAGCGCAGGATCTGAACCTGGTCACGGCCGTCTTGGTCACCGTGGCGCTGGTCTTGCCCTTGCTGCGCAAGCGTTTGAAGGGGCGCGTCTGATGCTTAAAGCCAGTCAGCTTCATATCACATTCAACCCCGGCACCCCTTTGGCCACGCCGGCTTTGCAGGGCCTGTCGCTAGAGATTCCTACAAGGCAGTTCGTTACGCTAATTGGCTCGAATGGTGCCGGAAAGTCAACATTGCTTAATGCTATTTCCGGCGATGCACCGGTAGATAGCGGCTCTATTCTGATTGACGGGACTGAAGTAACGGGATTGTCGGCCTGGAAGCGCGCGGGACTGGTGGCTCGCGTTTTCCAAGACCCGCTTGCAGGAACCTGCGACGATCTCACTATAGAAGAGAACCTGGCCCTGGCGTGGGCGAGAGGCCGGCGTAGGGGTCTCGGGCGGGCCATAAGCTCGGACATGCGCGAAAATTTCCGGGAACGACTGGCCTTGCTTGAACTGGGATTGGAAAACCGGTTGGGTGATCGCATTGGCTTGTTGTCAGGTGGGCAACGCCAGGCAGTAAGCCTGCTCATGGCCTCGCTGCAGCCGTCCCGTATTTTGCTCCTGGACGAGCATACCGCCGCGCTCGATCCGCGCACCGCGGCGTTTGTCCTGACGCTGACCGATCGCATCGTCAAGCGTTATGGTCTCACTACTCTTATGGTCACTCACAGCATGCGTCAAGCTCTGGACATGGGGACGCGCACTGTCATGCTGCATCAAGGGCGGGTGGTTCTTGATGTGGAAGGAGAGCAACGGGCTGGGCTGGACGTAGCGGACTTGCTCAAGATGTTTGAACAGGTGCGTGGCGAGAAGCTCGCCGACGACGCACTCTTGTTGGACTAAACACCACAAGCAACGGCTGCTCTGAAGTCAGGTGAAATAATTCGCACTTACGAATCCGTCGCCTTTCGTTCTATACTCGTCCTTTACCAAAAATTACACGCCCTCGCGCTGCGGCCTTCTTTTACCGCGGCGCCCCCGGAGTTGTTCCATGTCGATTCTGCCTTCACTAAGCCGGCGCCTTGCCGGTGTTACTGTTGTTTGTTCAGCGCTTATGCTCAGTGCCTGCGGAGATAAAGCCCCGCAAGGTCCCGGAGAAATGAAGGTTCCGGTCAGCGTAATTACAGTTCAACCTCAACGGGCAGAAGTCGTCGTCGAATTACCTGGTCGGGTCGAGGCCATTAAAGACGCTGAGATCCGCGCCCGAGTCACCGGCATTGTGCAGGAGATCAATTTCCGCCAGGGCAGCCAGGTAGAAGAAGGGCAGCTGCTGTTTACCATCGACCCGGCGCCTTACGAGGCCGCCCGTGCCCAAGCCGAAGCACAACTCAAGCGCGCCGAAGCCGATGCTCGTAGCGCTCGCTTGCTTTCCGAGCGTTACTCCAGGTTGATCAAGGCCAACGCCGTCAGCCGGCAAGAATACGATAACGCCATCGCTGCGGCCGGCCAAGCAGAAGCGGCCATCGCCGCCGCCAAGGCGGCTTTGCAGGCGGCCGACATCGATTTAGGCTACACACGCGTCACTTCGCCTGTCAGCGGCGTCATTGGCAAATCACTCGTTACCGAAGGGGCGTTGGTGAGTGCGACTCAAGCCACTCAAATGGCCCTGGTCCAGCAGCTTGACCGCGTGTATGTCGACCTGACCCGCTCCACAACCGAACTTTCGCAGTTGCGCCGGGCCCTGGCTAGTGGCGAACTCGAGCAATCCAGCGAAGGCGCCGCTCGTGTCGAGGTCGTGCTTGAGGACGGCACCGTGTACGAACATGCGGGCGAACTCCTGTTTTCGGGCGTTACAGTCGATCCCACAACCGGTCAGGTCAATTTGCGGGCCGAATTCCCCAACCCCGACCACATCCTTCTTCCCGGAATGTATGTTCGAGTTCGCCTGGAACAGGGTGTGGACCAGCACGCTTTGTTGGTGCCGCAGCAAGCCTTGCAGCGCACACCCGACGGCCTCAGCAGCCTGATGGTGGTGCGCGAGGAAAAGGTTAGTGTGGTGCCGGTGACAGTCGGTCCCGCCACAGGCGGCAACTACATCATCACAAAGGGCCTTACTCCTGGCGATATGGTCATTGTTGAAGGCTTCCAGAAAATCCGCCCGGGCGCCGGAGTTCATCCCATGCCCTGGAAGCAGTCGCCGGCGGGCCAAGGACAAGGTCAGGGCGGCCAGGCCGGGTCGCCCGCGCAGCCTGAAGCTGCGGCGCCAGCCGGGCAGCCGGCTCAACCCGGGGCAGCAGCTCAAGGGGAAGCCGGTGTTGGGTCCCCTGCGCCGGCAGCCGGGGGTGCCGCCCAGGGTGCGCCCGAGCCAGGCGCCGGCCAAGCGCCGGCCCAATCGGGCCAAGGTGCCAGCCAAGGGTAATAGTCAGTGCCTTGCGGGCCGCAATAGCGGTCCGTAATGTCAACGCGTTGTTTATAGCGAGCTCTCATGCCACAGTTTTTTATCGAAAGGCCTGTATTTGCGTGGGTTGTCGCCCTGGCGATCACCCTGGCCGGCCTGTTGGCCCTTCCCAATATGCCGGTGTCGCAGTATCCGGAAGTCGCACCGCCAGCCATCTCGATTCGCGCGACCTACCCCGGAGCGTCGGCTGAAGACGTAGCAAACTCGGTCTCCAGCATTATCGAGAACGAACTGAACGGCGCTGAAGGCCTGCTGTACTACGAGTCGGTCAGTGACTCTAACGGTGGGGCGCAAATTACAGCTACTTTTGCGCCGGGCACCAATCCGGACCTGGCTCAGGTTGACGTGCAGAACCGAATTTCGAACGTGTCGGCCAGTCTGCCGGCGGCGGTGATGCAGCAGGGCTTGCAGGTTCAAAAAAGTAATGCCAACTTCCTCCTGGTCGTGTCCATGTCGTCGACCGACGGCTCAATGGACCAGACTGCTTTGGCCGATTACATCACCCGTAACGTACAGAACGCGGTGTCCAGGGTGCCGGGTGTGGGCGAATTCCGACTCTTTGCCGCGCCGCGCGCCATGCGTATCTGGGTCGATCCAGACAAACTGGTGGGCTATAACCTCAGCATGGCCGAGGTGAATTCGGCTGTGGCGGGCCAGAACCGGCTGATTTCGGCCGGTATTCTAGGCGCACCGCCCAACGTCGACACGCAGCGAGTCACGGCGCCTATTGTGGTCAATGGCGAACTCAAGACGGTTGCCGACTTTGAAAATATCATTTTGCGTTCCAATGTGGACGGCTCCAGCGTGCGCATTAAAGATGTCGCGCGGGTGGAGATCGGCACTGATACCTATCAGTTTGGCGCTCGACTGAACGGTAAACAAACGGCCGCTTTCGCCATATCGCTGACGCCCAGCGCCAACGCGCTGTCGACAGCAGAAGGCGTAAAGGCCACGATGAAAGAGTTGTCCCAGTATTTTCCGGACAATATCGAGTACTCCATACCCTATGACACCACGCCCTACGTGGAGCTTTCGATCGAGCAGGTGATACACACGCTGCTGGAAGCGATGGTGCTGGTGTTTATTGTCATGTTCGTGTTCTTGCAGAACGTGCGCTATACCCTCATACCGGCGCTGGTCGTGCCCATTGCTATTTTGGGCGCCTACGCGGTCATGTGGGTGATGGGGTTCTCCATTAACGTATTGTCCCTGTTCGCCATGGTGCTGGCCATCGGTATTTTGGTGGATGACGCCATCGTGGTGGTGGAAAACGTCGAGCGCATCATGGTCGAAGAAGGGCTGTCGCCTCGAGAGGCGACGCGCAAGGCCATGCCGCAGATCTCCGGCGCCGTCGTGGGTATGACGCTGGTGTTGGCCACTGTGTTTCTTCCGCTGGCATTCATGAGCGGCTCTGTCGGTGTGATTTACCGGCAGTTTTCGGTCGCCATGGCGGTGTCCATCTTGTTTTCGGGGTTCCTTGCCCTGTCGTTTACGCCGGCTTTGTGCGCCACAATCTTGAAGCCCGTGCCCAAAGGCCATCACGAGGTCAAGCGGGGCTTTTTCGGCTGGTTCAACCGCAAGTTCGAGTCGGTCACCAACCGGTACGAGGGCTGGGTAGGGCGCAATTTACGCCGTACCGTACGCACCATGCTGATCTATGCAGTATTGGCCGCGTTGATGGGCTTCATTTACCTGCGCTTGCCTACGTCCTTCTTACCTGAAGAAGATCAAGGCTACATCATTGCCAACATCGAATTACCGTCGGGTGCATCGGCTAACCGGACGAACGAGATCATCGAGCAGGTGGAACAGTATCTGTTCAATCAGCCCGAGACGGAAAACGTCGTTATGGTGCGGGGCTTCAGTTTCAACGGAAACGGCTTGAACGCGGCCCTGACCTTCGTTCCGCTGAAGGACTTTTCTCTGCGGACCGAGCCCGAGAATTCGGCGCAGGCATTTGCGGACCGCGCCAACCAGAACCTCTTGTTCGGTTTGCCGGACTCCATGGTGTTTGCCGTGGTGCCACCCGCTATTTCTTCTTTGGGTAACGCATCGGGCTTCGACCTGCGCTTGCAAGATCGGGGCAGCCTGGGCCATGCCGCCTTATTGGCCGGCACACAGCAGCTGCTTCAGGCGGCCAGCCAGAGTCCGGTTCTCGTCAACACCCGGGTAACCGGTTTGTCTCCCGGGCCCCAGCTTCAGCTCACCATCGATCGCGAGAAAGCCGCTGCCTTGGGCGTAAGCTTCCAAGAAGCCGCCACCTTAATCTCTACGTCAGTTGGCTCGTCGTATCAGGGCAAGTTCCCCAACATGGGATGGATGCAGAACGTCTGGGTGCAGGCTGACGCGCCGGATCGCATGTCGCTTGATGACATCATGAAGCTCAACGCCCGCAACAGTAACGGGGAAATGGTGCCGCTGTCCTCGTTTGTGACGGCAGAATGGAGCCAGGGGCCGGTACAGGTCGTCCGATACAACAGCTATCCGTCCATCCGTATCTCGGGGATGGCGGCTCCCGGCTATTCAACCGGCGACGCCATGGCCGAAATGGAGCGTCTCGTTGCCGAGCTGCCCACCGGCTTCGGCTACGAATGGACGGGCTTGTCGTACCAGGAAATTCAAGCGGGCAACCAGTCCATCATATTGATGGGTCTGGCCATGTTGGTGGTCTTCATGGTGCTGGCTGCCTTGTACGAAAGCTGGGCTATTCCGCTGTCAGTATTGCTGATGGTGCCTCTAGGCATGCTGGGCGCTGTCGGCATAGTGTGGGCCCTGGGAATGGAAAATAACGTGTACTTCCAGGTGGGCATGATTACCGTCATTGGCCTTTCGGCGAAGAACGCTATTCTGATCGTGGAATTTGCCAAGGATCTCTACGCAGAGGGCGCGACCTTGGCCGAGGCGGCCAGAGAGGCAGCGCGCCTGCGGTTTCGCCCCATTTTGATGACGTCTTTTGCCTTCATTCTTGGTGTTGTGCCCCTGGCCATTGCCACCGGACCTGGCTCAGCCAGTCAGAACGCCGTTGGCCTGGGCGTGTTGGGCGGCATGGTGGCGGCGACCCCGCTGGCGATGATTTTTGTTCCAACCTTCTTCGTGGTGATTCTGGGTATATTCAAGTCCAAGCCCGTCGTCCATGGCGGTGGACACCACCTGACCAGTCATCATCACGGCGACAGCGGCGACGGTTCGAAGCCCGGTACCAGCCCCGCCAACACCAATTCGGAGCCCCGTAAGCCTGAAAACGGGGGGCAAGCATGAGTCAAGCAATATTTCGTCTCGCTGTTCTACCCGTAATTCTCAGCATGACTGTCGCGGGTTGCTCGCTGGCGCCGCGATACCATCGGCCGGCAGCGCCTATCCCTGCGGATTATCCTTCTTACGAGGGTCGGTCCGAGGCCCGTCCGGGCGTCGTGACAGGGGTGGAGAATTCTGCCGATCTGGGTTGGCGTCAGTTCTTCCAAGACCCGCATCTGCTCGGGCTGATCGATATTGCTCTGCAGAACAATCGCGATTTGCGGATCGCCGTGCACCGCGTGGAGGAAGCGCGCGCCCAGTACGGCATACAGCGTAGCGCCTTGCTACCCACTGTCGGAATTGGCGCCAACGGACAAATTCAGCGCTCTCCCGAGGGGCTGCGCATGGGTGGTCCCGAGTCGCCCAGCGTCTCGCGCGTGTACCAGGCCGGCTTGGCAGTCACATCTTTTGAGCTGGACTTCTTTGGACGTTTGCGCAACCTCAGCGAGGCGGCCTTCCAGCAATTCCTTGCCACGCAGGAAGCGCAACGCACCGTCCATATCAGTCTGGTTGCACAAGTAGCACAGGCCTACTTCATATTAAGGGCGGCCGAGCAACAGCACGAACTCATGCGACGCACCCTGGCGTCGCGCCAGGAATCGTTCAATATTGTGCAAGCGCGCTTCGAGAACGGCGTGGCGGGCGCTCTAGATGTCAACCAGGCACGTGGTCAGCTGGAGACGGTCCGGGCCGACATTGAAGAAATCCGGCGCGAACAGGCCCAAGCCCAGAACGCCCTGCGCGTACTGCTGGGTCAAGACGTACCAGATACCTTGCCGCCGCCCGCAGTGTTTGGCAAAGGCCAGTTGCTGGACTCCATTCCGGCGGGCCTGCCCTCCGAGCTTCTAGTTCGACGGCCTGACATTATTTCGGCTGAGCGCAACTTATTGGCGGCCAATGCCAATATTGGCGCCGCCCGAGCCGCATTTTTCCCCAATATCTCCATTACCGGCATGTTGGGTTTCGCCAGTACCGCCATGGGCGGGCTGTTTAGCGGCTCCAACCGTTTCTGGTCGTTCGCTCCGCAAATTACCTCGCCCATTTTTGGCACCGGGGTTCGCGGCAATCTAGACCTGGCCGAAGCGCGCAACAATATCGCAGTGGCGCAGTACGAACAAACCATCCAGACCGCGTTTCGCGAGGTGGCAGATGCTTTAGCCGGCGAAGCGACCTATGCCGGGCAGCTCGATGCGCTTCGCGCGCTCGAAGATTCCGCCGCGCGCACTCTGGAAATCGCTCGCATGCGCTACGAAAGCGGCATAGACAGCTTTTTGCAAGTGCAAACCGCCGAGGTTGCGCTGTATACGGCGCAGCGCAGTTTTCTGCAGACTGGCTTGGCGTCATTGATGAACCGCGTCGACCTGTACAAAGCCCTGGGCGGCGGCTGGATGGAGAACACACCTGGCTTGGAGTCCGGGCAGAAAGCGCCGGGCGCGGCAAGTAATGAACCCTCGTTCCTTGAGGTCGCGGATGATTGAACTAGGCGTCAACATCGACCATGTGGCGACTTTGCGTCAGCAGCGCTTCACCACATATCCCGATCCTGTCGAGGCGGCGGTACGTGCGGAAGACGCGGGCGCCGATCTCATCACCTTGCATCTGCGCGAAGACCGACGGCATATTCAAGATGCCGACGTGGACGCCATACGGGCCCGGCTGCGCACACGCATGAATCTCGAGTGCGCCATCACCCCGGAAATGCTGCAGATTGCCTGCCGGGTCAAGCCCGACGATGTATGTCTGGTGCCCGAAAAGCGCGACGAGCTCACCACAGAGGGCGGACTTGATGTCATCACCCATCGGGCTCAGGTGAAGGACGCGATCCAGCAACTCCAGGCCGCCGGAATCCGCGTCTCCCTGTTTATTGATGCTGACGAGTCGCAAATAGACATGGCCCATCAGTTAGGAGCTCCGGTTATCGAGTTGCATACCGGATCGTTTGCCGATGCCGCGCCGGAGCAAGCGGACCAGGAACTCCAACGTCTACGGCGCGGAATAGCGCATGGCGTGGGCCTGGGTTTACGCGTGAATGCCGGCCATGGCCTCAATTATGATAATGTGCATCGAGTCGCGGCTTTGCCGGGCGTGGCCGAACTCAATATTGGTCATGCGATTGTGGCCCAAGCCGTGTTCGACGGCTGGGAGAAAGCTGTCCGCGACATGAAGGCTTTATTGGTCCGCGCTGCGCGCGCGTCCTGATCGCTCGGCCTGGTCAATCCCGCCCTTGGCACAGGTGGGGCAATGCGGCATGCCGCGAGGGCCGTGCGCCGTTCACAACGCTCAATAAAGGATTTAAGGATGTCTACTGCTCCTATCGAGTATTTGTTTTCGCGCCGGTCGGTCAAGTTTGTCACTTCTCCCGGTCCTACCGAGGAGCACCTGGCTCAAATCCTGCGCGCCGCCATGTCGGCGCCCGATCACGGCCGCCTGCAGCCCTGGCGCTTTGCTCTCATCCGAGGGGAGGCAGTGGGGCGCTTGGCCGACCTGGCAATAGGGGCTATTCGAAACGCAGGTCTGCCTCTGACTACCGAGAAAGAGGCCAGTACCCGCAAGTGGTTGGCCAATGTGCCCTTGCTTGTGGCGCTGGCGTGCCGCATGGACACGCGTAACACGAAGATCCCAGAAGAAGAGCGGATGTTGGCGGTCGGCGCGGCTGTCACCAATATGCTCAATGCGGCTCATATGTTGGGCTACGGCGCGTACTGGAGCACGGGGCTTGGCACCTATGTGGACGAGGTAAACGAAGCGTTGGGCTTTGATAGCCTCGAATACCGCTTTATGGGCTACCTGGCCATCGGTACGCCCATCGACCCCGTCAAGCCCGTCGAACGCCCCGACTACCACCAGTTTGTCACTGAGTGGACCGGGCTGCCCGAACAGCAGTCGCAGTAGGGAAGGGGTTCAAATGAAAACGCTGGAGACGGACGTCGCCATCATCGGAGCGGGGACGGCCGGAATGAATGCATACCGCGCCGTTCGCTCCGCGGGTTTGCAGCCCTTGCTGATTGAGGGCAGCCACTACGGGACGATGTGCGCGCGAGTCGGCTGCATGCCTTCCAAGTTGCTGATAGCAGCGGCCGACGCGGCTCACGCTGCCCGACACACAGCGCCATTCGGCGTTACGGTCTCGCAAGTCGAAGTGGACGGGGTGTCGGTCATGCAAAGGGTCAAGCGCGAGCGCGACCGCTTTGTCGGTTTTGTGCTGGAAACCATAGAGTCCATGCCCGCGGAAGATAAGCTATGGGGCCATGCACGCTTCCTGTCCGACACTCTGCTGCAAGTCGATGACCATACCCAGGTGAAAGCGTCCCGTACAGTCATTGCTACAGGCTCGACGCCTACGATTCCAGAGCTATATCAAGCTCTCGGAGATCGCGTGGTGGTCAACGACGATGTCTTTTACTGGGACGATCTGCCCAGGCGGGTACTGGTTGTTGGAACAGGTGTCATTGGGCTCGAGCTGGGCCAAGCGCTTTCCCGGCTCGGCGTGCAGGTAAAAGTCACCGGTCGCAGCAGCAAACTGGGTGGCATCACCGACCCCGAAGTGCGTGAGAGTGCCCGCAAGGCGTTTGAGGCGGATTTTCCTTTACTGCTTAATACACCCATACTGCAGGCTGAGCGCATAGGCGACGAGGTCGAGGTCCAGTATGCCACCCAGGGTTGTGAGCCGGTCACGGAGCGCTTTGATTACGTGCTGCTAGCAACTGGACGCGGGCCGCAACTAAGCAACCTCGGCCTGGAGAATACCTCGGCGAAGCTGGATGAAAAGGGGCGGCCAGCGCACAATAGACGCACTTTGCAATTGGATGGCGCTCCTATCTTTATTGCAGGAGACGTTAGCGGAGGCATCGAGCTGCTGCACGAGGCTGCCGACGAAGGCCGCATTGCAGGCGCCAACGCCGCTCGGTACCCCAACCTGTCTGAACCAGAGCGTCGAGCTCCCCTGGCCATCGTTTTTACCGATCCGCAAATAGCGTTGATAGGCACCCATTTCGACGAGCTGCCCCCCGCAGCGGTCGTAGGAGAGGTGGATTTCTCCAACCAGGGGCGGTCGCGCATCATGCTGAAGAACTACGGCAAGCTTCGCGTGTATGCCGACAGACATGGCGCCTTCCTGGGCGCGGAAATGGCTGGTCCCAGCGCCGAACACATTGGTCACCTGCTGGCCTGGGCGGTACAGCAAGGTCTGACGCTCGATCAAATGCTGGCCATGCCGTTCTATCATCCGGTCATCGAAGAGGGTTTACGGACGGCATTGCGGGACGCCCGCGCACAACTTGAAGCTCGCTAACCGACGGCCATAGTGTGATACAGAAAAGAGAGCCCTCAGAGCGGTATTCGGGGTAATAGCCAAGGAGGGCCTAAAGCAGGCCCCGAATGCTTTCCGCAAGGTCTTCTACCGAATTGCCATCAGAAGCCAAAAGGCGTGCGCGGCCTTTCTGATCGAAT
>JAJUGB010000014.1 GCA_029268595.1 Alcaligenaceae bacterium
AACCGCATGATGTCGCTGGTGCCTCCTCCGACCAGTGGAAAATAGGAATCGCGCAAAAACCGTTGCACGGGGTACTCGTTCATCAGGCCGTACCCGCCAAATAATGACATCGCGCTCTGGCAAATCTCTTTGCATTCTTCCCCGGCGATAATCTTTGCCAGGGCCGCTTCTGTGGTAATGGAAGAGCCTTTATCGGCCAGCTCGGCGGCGTGATAGACGTACAGCCGCGATTGCTCGAGCTTGGCGAGCATATCGACCAGCTTGAACTGAACCGCCTGAAATTTGCCTATGGGTTGACCGAATTGGGTTCGTTCGCCGCAATATCTAAGCGCAGCGTCGTAGGCCGCCCGGCCATTGCCCAAAGCCATGGCAGCGGTAAAAATGCGGTCTACCGTAAGCGATTTGTAGGCATTCAAAAAGCCAGAGGGACCCCCGTCATTCAGGTGGTGCTCGTCCGGCACGAAGACATTGTCGAAGACCAGCTCGGCGGTATCCGAAGCGCGCAAAGAAAATTTGTCCAGCTTGCGTCCTACCGAAAAGCCCTCCCAGGATGTGTCCACCAGAAATAGATCGAGTCCTTTCAACCCCTTGGAAGAGTCGGTCGTTGCCACGACTGTGATGAAATCCGCAACCGTACCGTTGCTGGTGAACATCTTGTTGCCGTTCAATAACCAACCGCCTTCAGTGCGCGTCGCGCGTGTCCGTAGCGATGCCGCGTCAGAGCCCGCATTCGGTTCGGTAATGGCAAACGCGCCCACCTTCTCGCCGCGCAGAGCCGGCTTCAGGTATTTCTCATGAAGCGCCGGACCGCCCCATTGAAATATGGTGTGCGTGGCGGTTGATCCTTGCATGCACACCGTTCCGGAGAACGACATCGAGCCGCGCGCGAGCTCCTCGCACAAGACTGTAAAGCAGGTATAGGGGTACCTCAGGCCGCTGCCGCCCACGCTTTCTGGGTACATGGCGCCGTAATAGCCCAGGGCGCCCAACTCGCGGAACAGTTCCATACCGAAGTCGGCTTCTTCGTCCATGCGGGCTGCTTCGGGCATCAGACGCTCATCCACCCAGCGGGCAATATGCTGACGAAACTCTTCTGCCTCGGCTCTCAGTTCGTTCACATCAAAAACCGCCTTGTCTGGGGCGTTCATGCTGTCTCCTTCCCGTATTGTTTTCTGAGCTCTTTGCGCAGCACCTTTCCTGCACCGCTTTTGGGTAAATCACTGACCAAATAAATTTCCTTGGGACACTTATAAGCGGCCAGGCGGCTACGCAGACTTTGCATCAGGTCTTCAGGGCTGGCTTCTTGACCGGGTTTAATCACCACCGCGGCTACCACCCTTTCGACCCACTTGACGTCCGGCACCCCGAACACGGCTGCTTCCAGCACGCGCGGGTCGGCATACAGGTGCGACTCCACCTCGGTCGGATAGACGTTCTCGCCACCCGTCACGACCATGTCGTTCTTGCGGTCGATGATGTAGTAATAGCCCTCGTCATCGCAGCGGGCCAGATCGCCGGTGCGCACCCAGCCGGCTTGCATGGCTGCCATCGTGGCGGCCTCGTCGTTCCAATACCCGGCCATGACGGCCGGACTTCGAACGACAAGTTCGCCAATTTCCCCTACCTGAACCTCGTGGTCTTCAGCATCGAGTAGGCGTATTTGGCGCCCTTTGAAAGCACGTCCACATGACGACAATAGATACTCGTACTTCGGATTTTGTGCGCGGATATGGTCTTCAGGAAACAGGCCGGTGACAGTGCCGGCTTCGGTCGAACCATATCCTTGCGAGAAGCTGCACTGCGGGAAGGACTGCATGGCCCGGCGCAAGAGCTCGGCGGGCATGCTGGAAGCAGCGTAGAAAATAAGCCGCAGATGCTGCAGCTTGAACTGGCCCATCCGGGGGTGGTTCAACAACGCACCCACCATTGTCGGGACCAGATGTACGTTGGTAACCTCAAAATCTTCCAGTGTCTGTAAAAGCTTTTCCGCCTCGAAATGCGGCATGAGCACACTGGTGCATCCCGTAGCGAAACTGGGAAACAAGTGGTACCACATGCCTCCGACGTGGAACAGGGGCAGCACAGCCAAGGCAACGTCGTCCACCGTTAAGGAGAGAATCTCTTCCGCTTCGGTTCGGCAGTTCTCCAAGGCCCCTCGATGTGTGATCTTTACCCCTTTGGGTGCGCCGGTGGTACCGCTCGTGTAGACAATGCACAGCACGTCGTCCGGTTTCGCGCTGTACTGGGGGGGCGTCTCCGGTCCCGAGGCGGCCAGCGACTCGTACTCCAGCCAGCCTTGCCGTGCCGCACCTATGACAATATAGTGGTCCACGCCTTCCAATTGGGGGCGCAACTGCTCGACCACCCCAGCGAACTCTTCCTCGAAAACAAGCACTCGTGAACCGCTGTGCCGGATGAGCCGCAAGAGTTCAGGTGCGGGCAAGCGCCAGTTCAATGGAACAATAACCAGTCCTGCCCTGGACAAGCCGAAGACTTCCAAATACTCGGGCCGGTTGTAAGACAGCATGGCAACCCGATCGCCAGGCAGGATGCCTTCGGCCTTCAGCGCCCAGCACAGCCGGTTCACCCGCCGATTGAGCTGGGCGAAGGTTATGCCGCGTCCCCCAGGAGTGGTCAACGCCAGCTTGTTGGGCCGCTGCCGCGAGTTGGCATCCAGCACCTCGCCCATGGTGGATGCCTGTTTCCAAGGCGTCATCGGCGCTGCACCTTATTAGCTTTGCGTTCCAGGAAATCGCGCAGACGCTGCTTGGCCTCTTCGTCACCTTGCGCCACACCAACCATCAGCATTTCTGTGAATAGACCGGCCTGCGGGTCCTGCTCGACAATGCGGGGAATCGACTGAATAATGGCGAAATTTGCCAATGGCGCATTACGTGCGATGCGTTTAGCCAACTCAACAGCCTTCGCGACACCTTCGCCAGGCTGGACCAGGTACTGACTTAGCCGCAGGATGGTGTGCGCTTCCTCGGCGTCGTACACCCTACCCGTCAGCATCATGTCCATCACCGTTGCCGCCCCAATCAACCGTGGCAAACGCACCGAGCCGCCTGAGCCCAGAAAAATCCCCCTTGTGCCCTCGGGCAATGCGTAATACGCCGACGTTTCGGCCACCCGAATATGTGCCGCCGCAGCTAGCTCCAGGCCGCCGCCTATTACGGCGCCGTGCAATACGGCTATAACCGGTACTTTGCAAAACTGCACCGTGTCATTCAAACGCTGGCCGATGATGGAAGTTTCGAAGCTTTCGGCAGTGTTGGTCTCCTTGAGCTCGTTGAGGTCCAGGCCGGCACAAAAGTCGCCGCCATCCCCACACATGACTACGCCTTGCACGTCCGAGGGAATGCTGGAGAAAAAAGTCTGGAGCCCCAGCACCAGCTCATCACTCAGAGCATTCCGCTTCTCGGGCCGATTGAGTATGAGAATGGCAATTTGGCCGTCGCGCTCTACGCGCAGGCACGACGGCAGTTTCACCGGCCACTCGGCCTGAACGTCAGCCCCAACTTGCGCCGTCATATGGTTTCCTTTGGAAGTGTTTGCGGGTTTGTTGCCGCTGGCGAGGACGATTCCACTTGCTGCTGCAAACGCAGTACATCCACCAAGGAAATATCCCGCCATTGCACCCATTCGTTGACCGGCTTTCCGGCGGAAACCTCTTCAGCCGCCTCGGCAAGGCGCTGCTTCACCTCGGGGGTGAGGCGCGGTGTGGGGCCCGGGGTCCACCACTGCTCCAGCGCCGGCCCTGCGTGGTCCAGGATTCCTTTCATGCCGCCCGACCCGCCTGCCAGGTGAAGCGTCATGAAGCTGCCCATAAGTGCCCAGCGGGGGGCCAAACCGTAGCGCAAAGCAGCATCAATATCGTCCGCGCTGGCCACGCCTTCCAACAAACAAGACACGGCTTCCCGGACCAAGGCAAACTGAAGCCGGTTGGTCATGTGACCGCTGGCTTCCGCGTGCAGCAATATGGGATGCTTACCCAGGCTACGGGCAAACGTCATCGCCCACTCCAAAACACGCGGGTCAGTATCCTTGCCGCCGACCACTTCCACCAGGGGAATTAAATGCGTGGGATTGAATGGGTGTAGCACCACAAGCCTCTGAGGATGCTTGCAGTGCTGTTGCATGCGGCTGGGTGGTATGCCGCCAGTACTGGAGATGATGATTTTTTCGGGGTCTGCCGCCGCATCCACCTCGGTGAGCACACGCGCCTTCAGCTCTTCGCGTTCAGGCACGTTTTCTTGAATTACGTCGGCCATTGCAGCCGCTTCGCCTGCGCTTTGAACAAAGCCCAGCATGGAAAAATCCGGCACTGCAGTTTGGGCGCGCCCCAAGTCTTGCAAGGCAGGCCAGGCCGCGGAGATGAAATCGCGCGTCCGCTGTTCGGCGCCCTCTGAAGGATCGTAGGCGATGACATTGATGCCATGCGCCATGAAAAGCGCCGACCAACTCGCGCCTACGGAGCCCGTACCCAGCACCGCGACACTACGGATGTCCGCGGGGTTTATATATTGATTGACTACTTGATCCATCTTGGGTCCCGTCACGGTGGCTGTTTCGTACTAAAAAGCGGCATGCTTGGTCTTACCCACATCGTAGCGGCCTCTCAGTTATAAACATACTGCGTGGGTGATATAGTCGTTATCCACTTTTCGGAGAAGCGACCCATGGATTTGCGTCTACTGGAGTACATGCTCCGAGTCGCCGAGCTGGGCAGCATAAATAAGGCAGCGACTGATTTGCAGTTGTCCCAACCGGCTCTCTCGCGGTATATCAGCGCGCTAGAGCGCGATATGGGAGCCAAGCTCTTTATTCGCACGCAGAGTGGAGTTGCCCTGACTGAAGCAGGGCGTCTTTGTGCAGACCGGGCACGGCCCCTGTTACGTCAGTTGGCTATGGTGAAAAAGGAGGTCGGCGACGCGGCGGCAGGACAGCTTTCCATTGGGGTACCGCCCTCCTGGCAGCACGTCTTCACGTTTATCTACGTACGAAAACTGGCAACGGAATACCCGGGAATTCGTCTGCGCGTACAAGAGGGCGTGAGCCACAGCTTGCGCGATTCCCTTATGGCCGGCCTGCTCGATCTAGCCATTATCCCTTTCGATACGGCAGGCCCCTCCGGGTTTATTCAAACCCCTCTGGTAAGAGAACCCCTGGTCATTGTCGGCCCTCCATCAGAAGGCTTCCGCTGTGAGGAGCCCGTGCCGTTGTCTCGCGTGAGCGCGGCCAAATTGATTTTGCCGGGCCGGCCCAATCTCTTAAGCACGCAAGTCGAGCATGTACTTAAGCGCAAGGGCATGGAATTTCGCATTGCGGTAGAAACGGATACTCTGGCTCTGTGCCTCGACCTTGCGCGCCAGGGATTCGGGCTCACGATAGTACCGGCCTGCGCTTTGTCCAGCTCCGAGGCGCAAAATGGGGTCAGCTGGGGGCCGCTACGAGGTATGTATATAAGCTGGGCCTTATTTGAGAACAAGGCCCGCTCGCACTCGCCAGCGGTTCGCGAAGGCGGTGCGCTAGTTTCCAAAATACTCGCGGAAACGCTGAATACCGATCGGTGGTTCGGCGCCGAAAAGGTGGGCTCTGGCGTTTGAATCCTGCTGCCCGACTGCGGTACGCTAGGGGGGGTCGCAAGGAGTATCGTATGTCTTTGAATCCGCGTTTAGGTATATGGGCCTTGGCCGCCGGAGCCGCTGCCGCCGCCTTTGTTACCGTGGCTGTGGCCCAGCAGGCTCAGGCCACCGGAGAAGTACGGCGAATTGATGCCGCCGCCGGCAAAATCACGATAAAGCATGGTGCTATTGGCGAACTTCAGCTTCCCGCCATGACGCTGGTGTATCGCGTCGACCCTGCTTTGTTGCAAGACATCCAGGCCGGTGACCAGGTGCAATTTGTCGCCGCCCGTCAAAACAACCAATACGTCATTCTGTAAATCCGCAAGCGTTAAGGTTGGCGCCCGGACACAATTTGGCCCATGCCGTCTTATCGGCAACATGGGCCAACGTCCACCAGAGGGTCTTAAGCGACGAGGGTGATCGTCAGGCGACGTTTACGCCGGCTTTGTGAGCTTGCTCGTCGGCATGATAAGAAGACCGAACCATAGCCCCTACTGCCGCGTGGGTGAACCCCATCTCGTAGGCCTTGCGTTCGAACATGGCGAAAGTATCGGGGTGCACGTAACGTAATACCGGCAGGTGGTGCTCGGACGGCTGCAAGTACTGCCCTATGGTCAGCATATCCACATTATGGTCACGCAAGTCTTGCATGACTTCCAGGATTTCTTCGTCCGTTTCGCCTAAGCCAAGCATTAAACCAGACTTGGTCGGCACATCGGGATGCAGTGCCTTGAACTCCGACAGCAAGCGCAGCGAGTGCTGGTAATCTGATCCTGGCCGAGCTTGCTTATACAAGCGTGGAACAGTTTCGAGGTTGTGGTTCATGACGTCAGGCGGCCCGCTATTCAAAATGGCCAGGGCCCTGTCCAGACGTCCGCGAAAATCAGGAACAAGCACCTCGATGCGGGTGGACGGCGACAATTGCCGCACCTTTTGAATGCAGTCCACGAAATGAGCGGCTCCGCCGTCACGCAAGTCGTCCCGGTCAACGGACGTGATCACCACATACGACAGTTTGAGCGCGGCAATGGTGCGGGCCAGATTTTCGGGCTCAGAAGCATCCAGCGGGTCGGGACGGCCATGACCCACATCGCAGAACGGGCAACGGCGCGTGCATTTGTCGCCCATAATCATGAAAGTGGCCGTGCCCTTGCCAAAACACTCACCAATATTGGGGCAGGACGCCTCTTCGCAAACGGTATGCAGGTTGTGTTCGCGCAAAATGCGCTTGATGTCGTAGAAGCGCGAACCAGGTGAAGCCGCGCGAACACGTATCCACTCAGGCTTTTTTAGCCGTTCTGCCGGGACAATCTTTATAGGAATACGCGAGGTCTTCGCTTCGGATTTCTGCTTTTTGCTTGGATCGTAAATGGCCGATGTGTCCGTGGATTGTTGGACGGCCGGCTGGTCAGGTGTCGTCATACCATTTCCCGCAACAAGGCTCTTGGCCCTGTTGCTATATAAAGTGCGGCGGATGTAGCGCAGGTGCCGCCAAGATCGAACGTCGAAGTCATGGCGCTTCGAATAGCCCCTTCTATTGTAGCGCGCCGCTAACGCCGCACGCGGCACGCTAAGTGCAACCGTGCTTCCGCATCCCGGTTACACGGCGCCATTGCAAGTGGCTAACGGGCATCTCATAATAAGTTCATCAGCTGAAGGAGTCACACCATGGAAAGGCTCTCGGACGACGCTCTCCGGGTTCTGCCAGAGCACGTACTGCGCCCCGCCTACGACCGCGCCGAAGTCAAGACTGGCATTGTGCATCTTGGCGCCGGCCCGTTGCACCGCGCTCATCAGGCTGTCTACACCGACGATGTCCTGCGCCACAACCCCAACTGGGGAATATTCGCCGTAACCTTGCGCAACTCTGCCGTCGCAGAAGCATTGCAAGCGCAAAACGGCCTCTACACCTTGCTAACGCACGACGGCGACATCGAAACCGCCCGCGTCATAGGTAGCCTTACCGGCGTCGCGTGCCTGGCCACCGACCGGGACCAGGTATTGAATGCTCTGATCTCGCCGGACACCAAGGTGGTGACGCTCACCATCACCCAAAAAGAGTACTGCTACAACGAATTGGAGCAGTGCCTCGATTTGACTGCACCGGACGTGCGCAGCGATATAGCCGCCCCCCAACATGCCAATTCCGCCGCAGGCGTGCTGACCTGGGCCATTCACCAAAGAAAGCAAAGGGGCGCTGACCCCTTCACCCTGCTAAGTTGCGACCCCATACCCGCCAACGGCAAGGTGCTGCAGCGTGTTCTGGCCCAATATATAGAGCAGGTTCAGGACGACCTGGGCGATCCGCAGTTACTGCAGTACTTTCTTGATCGTCACGCATGCCCGTGCAGCCTGGTCGATCGATACACTCCCTCGGTGCTGAGCAGTGACCTCGCGCACGCGCAGCAACTGCTTGGCGTTCATGATGCGGTTCCCGTCATTACCGAGCCCTTCAGCCAGTGGGTCATTCAAGACTGGTTTAGCGCCGAACGCCCCCCTTGGGAAGCAGCAGGCGCCATATTTGCCACCCATGTCGCCCCTTACGAGAAGATGGTCGAACGCCTGCGCGACGCCAGCTACCTGGCCGTCGCCACTCTGGGCGAGGTGGCCGGATTCCCAACAGCCGCTGCCGCGATGCAAGATCGCGACTTCTCGCATTTTGTCCATGAGCTGCTTGACGATGCGAGCGCCACCTTGCCTCGCCAAGCTGAAGTCAATGTGTCGGAATATAAAATCGGCATGGTCGACCGCCTTCGCAACACGGGCTTCGATATCACTACGGCCCAACTGGCCATAGATTGTTCGCCCTTGCTCGGCCCGGCCCTATTGGCCCCCATGCAAGAGCGCTTGCATCAAGGCCTCCCCATCGATCATCACGCTATGGTAGTGGCCGGATGGATTCGCCGCTGCCTGGGCACCAACGAACGCCAGGAAGAACTGCTCGTCAGCGACCCGCTCCTGAACGATATTCGCGCCGCCATTGCCAAAGCCGGAGGGCCGTATGCCAATGCCTACGACCTGACCGACGCCATGCTTGGCATCGAATCCATATTCGGAACAGAACTTCGCGAGGACCTTGAATTTCACCGCTGCGTCACGGCATGCCTGCAAGCGCTGCAAACCTACCGCGTTTTACCCTCATTGGCACAGCTGCGTACCCCGGACGCTGTCCTGTAAGGCTTCAACTTCGCATACTAAGGCTAAGGACGCGCATTTCAGCCCGGTTGCAGCCTTCTAACAGGGATACGTGGGGCGGTGCGCGGGCGGATCTTCGCGGCTGGCCGACTGCTGCCCGGCCTGTGCCTGATCGTCTGCTCGATGTCTTTATAATCGCGGCATGACGACAAAGATCCTTATTGTGCGCACCTCGTCGTTAGGCGACCTGGTTCATATGCTGCCCGCAATGTCCGATATTGCGCTGCACGTGCCAGATGCATCCATCGACTGGCTGGTCGAGGAAGGCTTTGCCGAAATTCCCGCGTGGCATCCCGCGATCAATGAGGTGATTCCTGTCGCCCACCGGCGTTGGCGCAGGAACTGGTGGGGTCGGCAATCCAGGATCGAACGAGCGGCGCTCAAGCGTAATCTACGCTCCCGCAGCTACGATGTCGTGCTTGATATGCAAGGGCTGATGAAATCGGTTTGGCTGGTGCGCCAGACGCGCGGCCAACGCCACGGGCTCGATCGCCGGTCCGCGCGAGAACCCCTCGCTTCCTTCTTTTACGACGTCAAGCACACGGTCAACTTCTGGCAGCCCGCCGTCATTCGCCAACGGGAACTGGCCGCCGCCGCCTTCAACTACACTTTCGAAGGGCCGCCCGACTTCGGCTTGCAGGCATTCACCGATGGCCGCGACATCGAGCCTTATGCAGTCATCATGCCCTCGGCCAGCCGCAACGATAAATTATGGCCAGCGGAAGATTGGGAAATGGTCTTTGACCGACTCCACGAGCACGGGCTAGGCCTCAAGTTGCTGGCGGGCAACGCAGCCGAAACCGAAAGAGCCTTGCAGCTGATTAGCGGGCGGGAGAATGCAGAGGTCATGCCCCGCATGTCCTTGGGCGAAATCGCTCACCTGCTTGCCGGCGCACGCATCATGGTCGGACTGGACAGCGGCCTGACGCATCTTTCGGCCGGCTTGGGGCGCCCCACTATCGGTATCTATAAAGCCTCGACACCGGTGCGCACTCCGTTGCAGGGGGCAGGTTATACAGCCAGCCTTGGCGAACGAGGGAACGCGCCCTCGGCACAGACGGTTCTGAGCGCTGTTGAACAAGCGCTTGACTACAGCCGTCCGGGGCCCACAGTAAGCATGGACGACCCGGTTTGAACAGATTTTTCTACAACGTCAGCATCAGCTTATTAGCGCCGGCCTTGCTTGCATGGATGGGGCTCCGCGCGCGGCGCGCCGGCGGCAACTGGGAAATACTCTCCGGCGCGCGTTTTGGGCGGTATATGACAGCCGCACCCTTGAAGCGGCCGGTATGGGTACATGCCGTAAGTCTGGGCGAAACTCGCGCGGCCCAGCCCTTTGTTCAGGCGCTGCTTGATCAGGGCGACACGGTACTGCTCACTCACATGACTGCTACGGGACGCGCGGAAGCGGCGCGCGCATTTGCTGAAGCGATAGCCCGCGGCCGCCTCATGCAGGAATGGCTGCCCTATGACTTTCCCGGAAGCGTGGCGCGCTTTTTGACTCACTATCGGCCAGTGGCCGGCGTCATGATAGAGCGGGAAGTCTGGCCCAATATCATTGCCGCCGCCCGAAAGCGCGGCATTCCCATCATGTTGGCAAGCGCCCGCTTTTCTGATGGGTCGTTACGACAGAGCCTGCGTGCAGGCCGCGTAATGCGGGAGGCCTACGAAAATATTGAAGCGGTGTATGCGCAAACGCTGCAGGACGCACAGCGTCTGGAGCAAGCCGGCGCCAGTGCCGTCCGCGTATCGGGCAATTTCAAATTTGACGTCACCATCCACGAAGAAGATGTGGCCCGTGGCTTAGCACTAGACAATGTGCTGCCCCGCAATATCTTTACCATCGCCAGCACTCGGGAAGGCGAAGATGAGCTCTTCATCGAAGCGATCGCACAACATTACAAGCGCTCGCGGGCGCAGAACATGGAACTGGATAGCGACGTCTTGTTTTGCCTCATTCCTCGCCATCCACAGCGTTTTGACTACGTCGCTTCTGTTCTGGCCAAGGCGGGCTTGCCTTTCGTACGACGATCGAGGTTCTCGACGCCTTTGGGCACCACCGCCACAGCCATACGCGAGTTCAGCCAGACGTCGGTCTTGCTGGGTGATAGCCTGGGTGAAATGCCGCGCTATTACGCCTCAAGCCAGGTCGCCATTGTTGCTGGCAGCTTCGCGCCTTTCGGGGGCCAAAACCTGATCGAGGCATGCGCGCTTGGGGTGCCTGTCATTGTTGGCCCGCATACGTACAATTTTGAACAGGCTGCCGCGGACGCCATACAAGAAGGCGCGGCCTTGCGCGCCCCCAACCCCGCAGACGCGGTCCAACTGGCCTTACAGTTAATTCAGGACCACGCCCGCCTCAGGAGAATGGGCGAAGCCGGCGCCCACTGGGTACAAAAGCATGCGGGCGCTGTGGCCCGCGTGGTCATAGGCTTGAACGAACTGAAGCAGAAAGCCGACTACAAGCCGTGATACTTGCGACCCAGCTCTAGGGTGGCCTCAAAGAAGCCCGCCTTGCTTCCGCAATCGTAGCGAACACCCTCGTATTCGAGGCCATACACGCCGCGCACCTTGAGCATGCTGGCGATTCCGTCGGTCAGCTGGATTTCACCGCCGACTCCGGCCTGGGTCTGGCGCAGGTGTTCGAAAATTTCCGGCTCGAGCACATAGCGGCCCACCACCGCCAGGGTGGAAGGGGCGTCGGCGGGCGCGGGCTTTTCGACTATGCCGGTGACGTGATTGGTTTTTTCGTTGATGCGCGGACCGGAAATTATGCCGTACTTGTTGGTCTGGCTGCGATCAACGTTGTTGATGGCCAGTACGCTGCCGTTTTGCTCGTGTGCGGCCTCAATGAGCTGGCGCGTAACAGGCGTTTTAGCGTCGATCAGATCGTCGGCCAGCAATACTGCAAAGGGCTCATTGCCGACAATGGGTGCGGAACACAGTACCGCATGGCCCAAACCAAGTGCGGCAGGCTGCCGTGTATAGATGCAGTTCACATAGGACGGGATAACGTTGCGCACGGCCTCGAGCAGTTCTGTTTTGTTCTTGGCGGCCAGGTCGTTTTCCAGTTCGGGATTGCTATCGAAGTGGTCTTCGATGGCCCTTTTGTGCCGACCCGTAATAAAGATGAGGTCGGTGATGCCGGAAGCGATGGCCTCTTCTACCGCATACTGAATCAAGGGCTTGTCCACGATGGGAAGCATCTCTTTAGGCATCGCCTTCGTGGCTGGCAAAAATCGGGTGCCCAGTCCTGCAACAGGAAATACAGCTTTACGTATTGGTTTCATTGCTCAAAATTGTTGGAAGCGTCGCTGTTTAGATTGTAGAGCCGGGCGACAAAGCGGCATGCAAGAACGATACCCACATGTTACGGAGAAAAGTGCATGCGGCATACGGGATCATCTGGTTTGCAAGGAAGCTTTGGGCTGGCCCAGCACGACAATTTCTGCGTTGATCTGCGTTGGGGCCTTACCCTTGATGCGGCCCATCTCGCTGGGTGGTGTCCCCATATAGCCTTGTCCAAACGCAAACAAGCCTATGTTGGCCAGCAAAACTAGAAGAAAGAGTAAACGCATGAGCGGTACCGTTATTGTTGACTACGCCGTGCCAGGCACGCCAGCCCGTCCAAGACCGGCGAGGGCACAAACCGCAGGGGCTCAGCCTGTTTTCCCACTAATGTAGCGGCTTGCTGCAACACCCGCTGCACCTCAAGGCTGACAGCAATCCACGCGCCCCCACTGGTATACACCCTCGGCGCAACCCCGGTGGCGGCCACGGCAATTTGCCACTGCCTCAATAAAGCCCCCGCCTGCGCACCAACCACCCCACTGACTATAGCTTGCTGAGTATTAGTAGGATAAAGAGCTTCTTGGGCGCGAGCCATCGGGAGATTAGCGGTACCTTGGGCAAGCGACGTGAGCATCAGTTCCACCCCGGGAAGAATCAGTCCGCCGACGAACTCGTAAGCCTTCTGTTCGTTGGATTGGGTCGGTTTAGGGGCCAAGGTGTCGATGGTGGTGGCGGTACCGAACGTGGCAAGGATGGTTCGCCTGTCATCACTGTGAGCCGTAGGCTCGGTGTCGCCAGCCGCTTCCCTTTGGCGCTCGTGCCAAGCCAGGCCCAGCATGGCGATCCACCGATCGGCCCCCAATTGCTCCACGGGCTGGTAGGCGTTGTGCACATCGAGGAGGCATTCGCTGCTTTGCAGCCATTGCAACGGCCCTGAACAGATACCAGTCTGATTTAGCCAGTGCTCCAGCGCTTGAACCGTGTGAGGCGTGGCCACACTTACCCCCAAAGCGCCAGAAAAGCCCTTGGGCAAGCGGGCTGCTATGGTAGGCAAGGACTCAGTCTGCCCCAAAATAATGGCCGCCGATTCCGCTTCGCGTTGGCCGGTGACCGTATCGACCCACCCAAGTTTGATGCGAGTATTGCCGGCGTCGATCAGCAAGATGCGGTTAGTCATGGTTAACAAACTCAGTTCCGTTTGGCTTCAGGCGCCGGCCCGAACCGACACCTCGCCTGCGATGACGGGCGTCACCCCTGAAGGGTCTCGCACCAACAGCTGGCCCAGCTCATTGACCCCGCATGCCACACCTGCCTGCAGGACACGTCGGCCATCGACGATATGCAGGTGCTGCCCCGCCAAGGCGTCCACCTTCGAAAAGCGCTGGGGAAAGTCGTCCAGTCCTTCACGAACCACATGCTGGATCGCGTCCGACCAGGACCGCGCTATGGCGGCCACCAGGTCCACCGGGCGTAATCCCGCTGCACTTCTGTCGAAAACAACCACTTCAGACCAGTCGGCAATCCGCCGATCTAGCGATTGACTAAGCGCCCGTGCATCCAGCAGGTTCAGACCTATTCCCATAATCACCAGGTAATGATCTGCGGCCTGACCTGCCGTGCCCGCGCGACTGACCTCGACGAGTATTCCTCCGAGCTTGGCCATCTTCCAAATTATGTCGTTGGGCCACTTCATCAGCAAATGCTGCTGAGCTGGCAGAGCAAGCATACTGCGCAAGGCTTCGCATGCGGCCACACCCGCGAGCGGCGATAATGCCGGCAGCATCTGCGGCGCCAGAAAGACATCAAACGCGCAGGAAAACATCAGATTGGCGCCACGCCGATTGAGCCAGGTGCGGCCACGGCGTCCACGCCCATGTTCCTGCAGATTAGCGCCCAATAACCATGGACGGGAAAAATACTGATGCCCCGTCCGGGCCCTTTGCAATAGATCAGCGTTTGTTGAGCCTGTGTGCTCGACCCATTCGATTTGTCGAAAACCCGGCAGGGCAGTGCGCAAGGCGGCCATCATGTCCGGCGGCTCCGGCAAGGAAAGAACATCCAATTTAGGGCACATCGCATTGAAGACCGAAAGAAGGCGCTATTGTAGATGGCCGGTCAGCCAGCGTAAGCTTGCCCTTTGATTCTGCTTTAATTGAGCCTATGTCATCTCGAACCGAACACATCACTTTCAAGGGACACGCAGGCGATATGGACTGCGTCCTCGACTGGCCGGACCAGACTGCTCGCGGCTGGGCGCTGGTTCTGCATCCGCATCCGCTTCATGGCGGAACTCGCGACAATAAGGTGGTTACCACCATAGCGCGAGCTTGTACGCGTCTCGGCCTGCTGACAGTCCGGCCCAATTTTCGTGGAGTGGGTAAGTCCGAGGGCGAATTCGACCGCGCCCAGGGCGAGACCGCGGATATGCAGGCTCTCATGGAGCAACTCCAACGACTTCATCCCGAAATTACCGCCGGTCCTTGGGTCGTGGCCGGATTTTCTTTTGGCAGCGCAGTAGCCGCGCAACTGCATTCGGCCGTCACTCGTAAACCCCAGGCCCTCGTCTTGGCAGGCACCGCGGTCCAGCGCTTCCGATTCATGGAGCTGGACATGCCCAAGGACGCCTTGCTCATACATGGCGAAAAGGACGACGTGGTACCGCTGGCTGAAGCGATGGACTTTGCTCGCGAATTCCAGCTACCTGTCATGGTCCTGCCTGATGCGGAACACTTTTTTCATGGCCGGTTGGTCGAACTGCGCAGCATCGTGGAACGGCACTTGGCAGCGGCGCTGCTGTAACGATTGTTTCGCATCGTTTCAATCTGCCTGTGCAACCGTCACCCTTGTATGTCGTCGGTTTCGTGATGCCTATAATGAGAGGCCGCCAACTGTGCGACATTCCTTTTTCCTTGCAGAATTCTCGCGCTTTTCAATGTCTCCCATGTCCCCTACTGTCTACACCGACATCCTTAAAACGGCACGTCTGCTCGCACTGAGCGCTGCCATCGCCATAGCGCCCGCCCTTGCTGGCGCTCAAGAAGAGACCGCTGTGGCTCCTGCCGCATCGCTGACGGCCCAGACTCCGCCTGCGCCTGTAGAGACCGTTGGCGCCTTGTCTTCCATTCCGGCGCCGGATGTCAATGCAAGAGCTTGGGTGACGCTGGACGCCAATAGCGCTCAGATCATCGCCGAAGAAAACGCGGACGAGCGGGTAGAGCCTGCATCACTCACAAAAATCATGGCCGCCTATGTCATTTTTCAAGCGCTCGAGAACGACCGTCTGGCGCTTGATCAAAAGGTGAATATTTCGGAAAAGGCCTGGAAGACAGAGGGCTCACGCATGTTTGCCCAAGTGAATACACAGGTGGCAGTAGACGATTTGCTACGAGGCATGATCATTCAGTCAGGCAACGATGCAACGGTTGCCCTGGCCGAAGCTGTGGCCGGCAGCGAATCTGCCTTCGTCGCAATGATGAACGAAGAGGCGCAACGCCAAGGCCTGACCAATACGCACTTCACGAACTCGCCGGGCTTGCCCGGCCCTGAGCACTACACAAGCGCCCGGGACATGGCCATCCTGGCACTGAACCTGATTCAAGACTTCCCCCAATACCTGCATTACTACAGTCAGAAAGAGTACACCTACAACAACATCCGGCAGCCCAACCGCAACCGCTTGCTCTGGGCGGACTCCACCGTCGACGGTCTCAAGACCGGACATACCTCTTCTGCGGGATATTGCCTCGTGTCCACCGCCTTGCGCGATGGCCGCCGGGTCGTCTCCGTGCTGATCGGCGCCAATAGCGATTCGGCTCGGGCGGAAAGCAGCTTGAAGCTGCTTAACTGGAGCTTCCAGAACTTCGACACGGTCAAACTGTTCGACCAAGGCGAACCGGCTGCCCAGGCGCGAGTTTGGGAAGGGCAAACCGAAACCGTCGATCTGGGGCAAGCTCGCCCCATCTGGATCACAGTTCCGCGGGGCAAAGCCACTGAAATCAAGCCGGTCGCACAATACAAGCAACCGCTTATCGCTCCGCTGAGCGAAGGAGCCGAGGTGGGCACGCTGACGCTTACCCTGGATGGCAAGGTGCTTCGTGAAGAGCCGCTAGTAGTAATGAAGGATGTGCCGCAGGCCAGCTTCATTGGTCGCATGTACGACAAAGCGCGCCTGCTGCTGCAGTAAACCAAGCGTCCGGGATTACACTAAGGGTTTTTGCGTATAGGCTTTGGCTCTCATGATCCCGGACGTCGACAACGACAGCATTGTTTACCTCAACGGCCAATATTTGCCCTTAGGTCAAGCTAAGGTTTCCGTATTAGACCGAGGCTTTATATACGGCGACGGCATCTACGAAGTCGTGCCGGCCTATCGCGGAACGCCGTTTCGCATGGAAGCGCACCTGGATCGCTTGCAGCGAAGCTTGCGGGCTATCGGCATAGAAACGGGCTGGACTCGCGCCCAGTGGGAAGAGCTCGTACGCGACATGTTGCAGCGCTCGCCGCACGAGAACTCGGTGGTTTACGTGCAGGTTACGCGAGGCGTTGCCAAGCGTGATCACGCTTTCCCCAAAGGCGTCACCCCCACTATTTTTTGCATGGTGACGCCGTTTCAGCGTCCAGGCCCTGCCCAGCGCGAGCAAGGTCTGACCGCCATCTCCATCCCTGATATCCGTTGGCTACGATGCGAAATCAAGTCTGTATCGCTGCTGGGCAACGTATTGGCCAAACAGCAAGCCGTCGAGGCCGGGGTAGACGAAGTCGTGCAGTTTCGGGACGGCTACTTGTCCGAAGGCGCCTCGTGCAATATATGGATAGTCAAAGACGGCACGTTGCTGGCGCCCATAGCAGACAACCTTATCCTTGAAGGTATACGCTATCAGTTCCTGCAGCAGTTAGCCAAAACAGCCGGTGTGCCCTTCGTAGCCAGACAGATCCCACAATCGGAAGTAGAAGCGGCAGATGAGATCATGATGTCGTCAGCCACCAAGGAAGTTCTACCTATTGTGCAACTGGACGGCAAACCCGTGGGCGACGGCAACCCTGGTCCGGTCTACTCCGCACTGCGGGCAGCCTACGATCAGTTCGTGGAGTAATGTATGGTCACCACACCTCCGCCGATTCCGCCTGAAGAATCGCTCATTGAATATCCCAGTCAGTTTCCCATCAAGGTCATGGGCAAGAATCATCCGGAGTTCGCCAACACCTTGACGCAGGTGGTGCTGCAGTTCGATCCGGATTTCGACGCGAGCACCGTCGAGATGCGTCCCAGCAAGGCGGGCAATTACATCGGATTGACCTTTACGGTGACCGCTACTTCCCGAGAACAGCTGGACGCCCTTTACCGTGCCTTGCACGGCCATCCTATGGTCTCCGTCGTGCTGTGATTCGGTACACCTGGTTGGCCCGACCCGCACCCTACCTGCCGGTCTGGGAAGCGATGCGAAATTTCACGGAGAACCGTGGACCAGAGACACCTGACGAGATTTGGCTGGTGGAGCATGAATCCGTCTATACGCTTGGCCAGGCGGGCAAACCCGAGCACATCCTCAACAGCGGCGGCATACCCATCGTGCACAGCAATCGGGGCGGGCAAGTAACCTATCATGGACCCGGCCAAGTTGTCGCATACTGCCTGGTCGACCTGCGGCGCCGCAATTTGTTCGTGAAAGAGTATGTGGCGATGCTTGAGCAGGTGGTCATCGAGCTACTCCAGGAGCGGGGCATTGCTGAAGCACAACTGAAGCCTGGGGCGCCCGGAGTGTATGTGCCTCTACGCGAACCAAACGGCCAGCTCGCCAAAATTGCAGCGCTCGGCATCAAGGTACGCAACGGCCGCGCCTACCACGGCATTGCCTTAAATGTCGATATGGATCTGACCCCCTTCCTGGGCATCAATCCGTGTGGCTACGAAGGCCTGGTCACGGTCGATCTGGCAACTTTGGGAGTGCACTGCTCGGTGACTGAAGTCGGCGAACAGCTTGCGCAGCGGCTGAGCCAGGCGCTCGAGCCCGCACCCGCCCCACCGGTGGCAAGCTGAAACCAAGCGTCCGAACAGCCTGCTGTCGCGTAAGCCAGGAGACAATGACCACCGGTGGCAAGCTGAAACCAAGCGTCCGAACAGGTAGAGAGGTCTGGAAAGTCAGCCCTTACACGGCTGCAACGGTAGCCGTGTGCCCAAGAACAGAAGCAGGTCGGACCCAGGGCGCTTATACATCTGCGCAGGCGCGACCTCCCTCGCTTCAGCTCGGTTCATCACCCGTAGCCAGGTTGTTTTTGCTGGCCAGGCGCCAGACGCACAACATACCTAGAATCGCGGATCCGCTCGTAGCTACCCATGTCCATTGCCAACCGCCCGTAAGCGTCACCACCCATGCCACTACTGGCGGCCCGGCGAACTGCCCCAAAGAAGACAACTGCTGCATCAGCCCTATCGTGGTGGGCGTGGTTTGCGGGCTGGGAGCGAGCCGTATGGCTAGAACAAAAAGCGTCGTCGGGATGAGTCCGCCCACCAAAGAGAGCATGAACACCGAGACGAACTGCAGCCACGGAGGCGACGGGAAGCCGAAGGCGACAATGGCCGCCGCTATCATGGTGACAAAGGCCGTCATCATAAGTGCGGGTGGTCCGAAGCCGTGATGCAGCATGCGTCCAGCGGCCCAGGTGCCAATGGCGTTTGCGCCAGCCACAGCAGCTGTCATGACGCCGGCAGTCGTGCCCGAAATTCCTGCCAGGGCATAGATGGTGGGCAGGAACCCTATGATGGCAATCCACTGGGCAGCATAAAAGCCAAATATCGCCCCAACCAGCCATGCATTCTCGGAAAGAAGTGTGGTCTTGACGATGGACCATCCCGTATCAATGCCCGATTGGGCTGTGGACGGGTCGGCCGGTATGACTCTATAAACCAGCACCATGACCGCAGTAGTAACTACTGCCATCACCCACCACAGGACCTCCCAGTTCGACATGCTCAAGACCCAGGAGCCGCCCAACAAGGCGATTACAGTGGCCGTGGGAATATACGTACCCCAAACACCCATGATGCGGTTGAGTTGATCTGCGGGCACCAGCCGCTTGATCAGCGCTGGCCCTGGCATCACCACCATCAAGAACCCACAGCCTTCGAGAGCGCGAAACAGTAGCAGCGCGCCCTTGGTAGCGACCAAAGCCCCACAGGCAGACGAAATACTGAGCAACCCCAGTCCAATAAGCACGCAGCGTCGCAAGCCGATTTTTTGGGCCACCAGACCCACAAGCAACCCCAGCGTCATACCGCCCATTTGTACGAGCGACAGTAAGAAACCCGACTCGACCAAGCTTAGGCCCACTTCTTTCTGCAGCGCAGGTATGGCTGGCGGCAGCTTCCAGATGTGCAGCGCGGAGCTTACCCCGGCCAATAACACCAAGTAAGCAAGACCGACTGAGCTGAGCGGACCGTTGGATTTGGAAGAAGACATAGGTACTGCGCAATGGATGAGAACGGGCAAATTAGAGCACAAAGCATGACGGCGATTTGCCCTCCGCCGACAGCTGGATATTGTGGCACACTGCGGGAAACCGCACTGAGTAGCCATTCAATTAAATGAAGCCACCGCAATCCGCAATCACTGCAGAGCCTTCTACCCGTACACAAGTTGTGTTGGTCCTGGCGCTCTGCTTCATCGGCATGAATTTGCGTCCAGCACTTATCAGCCTTGGGCCGGTCGTCGACTCAGTACGCGCCAGTCTCCAGTTGTCTGGCAGTACGATCGGTTTGCTGATTACTTTGCCGGTATTGTGCTTTGGCCTATTCGCCCCTTTTGTTCCTCGTTTACTGCGTTACATGTCGGCTGAGCGGCTGATATTTTTTGCCATGCTGATGCAGGCGGTCGGCATTGGATTGCGCAGCTTGTTTGGCACGTCCGGACTGTTCTTGGGCACCTTGATCGCCGGCGCCAGCATCAGCGTGGTGATGGTGGTGCTGCCAGCCATCATCAAGCGCTGCTTCAGCCAGCATGCCAGCACACTAATGGGACTGTACTCCACAGCGCTGTGCCTGGGCGCGGCCATCCCGGCGGCGCTTACCGTGCCGATTGAAACCCTGCCGGGAAGCAATTGGCGTTGGGCGCTCGGGTTCTGGCTGTTGCCTGTGGTGCTAAGTGCGGTGTTCTGGCTACCCTATGCGCAACGCTCTGCCCCTGTGCAGCAGCGCACAGATCAAAAACCGGCTCGCTTGCGGTCCAACCGTCTTGCTTGGCAAATCACCTTATTCATGGGATTGCAATCGGCCATTGCCTACTGCGTCATGGGGTGGCTGCCGGTCATTTTGATTGATCGCGGCATGTCGGCCCTTAACGCGGGATTCATGCTGTCCATCGCCCTGTCCATTCAGCTCACCACCTCATTGACCGCCCCCTGGATTGCAACCCGCACGAAGGATCAGCGTCCCGCTATTGCGGTATTCAGCATCATGACCTTGATCGGACTAGAGGCACTTGTGTATGCGCCCCTCTCTTGGGCATGGCTGGCTTCCAGCATAATGGGCTTGGGGATGGGGGCCATCTTCAGTATTGCGTTGGCACTGCTGGTACTGCGATCTCCGAACGCGCACATAGCCGCTTCATTGTCGGGCATGGCTCAAGGCGTGGGTTACACGATCGCCGCCGCAGGCCCCTTCATGGTGGGAGTGCTGCATGAATGGACCGGCGACTGGCACAGCGTAGCCATCTTTTTCTTCCTGGTGCTCGCGGGGTCGTTTACGGCTGGTATGGGTGCGGGGCGCGACCGTCTGATTACGCTGAAATGAAGGACTTGAGCGGCACCGTCTCGTCCGCGGCCGCCTCCGAATTCATCACACATGGCACCGACAACAATTTTCTTGCGGCCATGTGATCGGCCGGCGAGTTGACCGATTCCACACAGGTGAGGTGATCGCCGTCAAAATAAAGAATGGAAAACTTGTCGGCAGAGGGATTACCTCGCACTACTTGCTCATGGTGGATGTCCGGCACGCCAGCTATTTGAATGCGGACTGAACCCTGCTCTGACCAAAACCAGGGCAATGCGCTGTACGGTTCTGGTACACCTGCCAAGGTAAGGGCCGCACAACGAGCTTGGTCGTTGGCGTTCTGTACTGACTCAAGTCGAATGCGGCGCCGAAGTGCTGGGGATGGAAACGCGGCGCAATCACCGATGGCGAGTATGCGTTCATCACTAGTGGTCATGAAGCTGTCGACAATCACGCCATTGTCGCAATCGAGGCCTGCTTCCCGGGCCAGCTCGTCATTGGGTATGGCGCCGATTCCGACAACGACTATATCCGCCGGGATAATCGTATTTCCGTGCTGCAGGCCGCATACGCGGCTGCCCTCAACCTGAACCCTCTCGATCGTTGCATTGAGGCGAATATCCACTCCGCTATCCCGATGCTTCTTCAGCAAATACTCGGACAGCTGGGGCGAGCACGAACGGGACAATAACCTGTGTCCTGCCTCAAGCACGCTTACTTGCTTACCTAAACTGGCCGCGGTAGCGGCGACCTCTAGTCCGATAAACCCGCCACCGACGATGACAACGTGGTGGCTGCGACCCAGTTGCTCACGGAGACGCACAGCATCTTTCAAGGTGCGCACGGTATGGACGTTGTCGTATACGCCTTGTAGCAGGGGAAGCTGTCGCGGCCGAGTGCCCGTCGCCAAGACCAAGTAATCATACGGCAGCGAGCCGCCTGAATTCAGCGCCACCCGACGGGCTTTGCGGTCTATTTTTGTCACTCGCGCACCTAACTGCCAGCGAGCGCCACATTGCGCATAAAACGCCTCACCTCTTAGCCATGCCGGCTGAGACTGCGGATCTTTCAGGTAGGTCTTGGACAGAGGTGGGCGTTGATACGGCAAATGCGGTTCATCGCTCACCAAGGCGAGCTTCGCCGGTAACTTTAGTTCGGCGATGCTAGCGCAAAACTGAGCGGCGGCATGGCCGCCACCGACGACGACAATATCGTTCAAAGTCAGCTTCCTTTTGAATCCATTGAGTCGCCACTATGCGAAATGACGTGCTTTTCGATGTATGCCTGAGTAGCCGACTCTACGTTCGGCAAGTGCGCATGCAAGCGGTGAAGCAGTTTCATCAGCACACTCACCTCTTCCGGCGAAATGCACGATAGGAACTCTCGCTCGCGCTCAAGCGCCAAGCCTTTGATTTCGTCGTGCTTTTGGCGGCCCAGAGGGGTGAGCGTGGCGTAGCGCACTCGCCCATCAAGCGGATCATGTGAAAAAGTGATTAAGCCTTTTTCATACATCACCTTGAAACATCGGCTGACAGAGCCTTTGTCCATTCCGATAAGCCGGCAAACCATGTTGACCGAAACCTTTTCCTCCAGGGCTAGCATAAACAGGACTCGCCATACCTCAATGCCGACCCCAAAATGCTTCCGATAGGCCGTGGCAGCACCGGAGGCCAATTTATTGGCAATGAAGGTGAAGTAAGCCGGCGCGTACTCGTCCATATTGACGCCGGAGCCGGTCCAACCATAGTTGGATGGAGGAATTCCGCGGCTGCGTGCGGGCTCTTTGGGTGTGGCCTGCCGGCTGCCACGTTTTCGTTCTCCACTTTTGGGGGTCGAACGAACGGCGGCCTGGGACGCGGTGTTTTTCATGATTGCCTGCTATGTACGAGATTTATTGTTGCGTCTCGGGCAGGCGGACGGTTATGACATCGTGCTCGTTGACTACCAACTGGCATCCCAAACGGCTACTCGCCAACCTCGGGCTGGCGGTACATTCCAGCATTTCCTCTTCGGGTGCACTAATAGGCGGAAACCGGTCTGTATCGTTTTCATCGAGATACACATGGCAGGTCGCACACATGGCAGAACCGCCACACTCGCCCACTATGCCGGCGAGCCCGTGATTGACCGCTGCCTGCATGACGCTTGTGCCAGCAGGGACCTGCAATTCGGTGACCCCGCCAGCCAAATCAATATACCTGATGATTGCCACTTTATTACCTCGAATCAATGAGGGATGAAACGCACGGGTAAAGAATCGAGCGCCCTTAGCGTATTGTTCAAGCGCCGCACCGGCTGTCCGATAAGCTCTATGCGCTTCACTTTGCGAGCTAGGGCGTCGAGAATGAGCTCGCCTTCGAGACGGGCGACAACTTGGCCTACGCACCCATGTATGCCAGAGCCGAAGGCCATATGACCCACCGGCCTGCGCTCTATGTCGAAGACCTCTGGGTCTTTCCACTGCCTTGGGTCACGGTTGGCCGCCGCCAGGAAAAACAACACCTTGTCGTTTTCCTGCATGCTCACGCCAGCAAACTCCAAGCTTTGATTGACCGTCCGGAAAAAGGTCTGGACCGACGACTCATATCGCAACGCTTCTTCAAAAGCGGCTCTCGCAAGGGCCGGTGTCGCAACCAGCTTGTCGTACTGTTCTGGATGATTTGCCAGGCAGAATATGGCATTGCCCAAGCCGTTGACCGTGGTGTCAACTCCGGCCGACAAGAACGAGCGCACCAGCATGGGGGCCTCGTCATACGTGATTTCGCCTGCGTCAGCGGCCTGATAGATAAGGTCGCCGAACCCGCCCGGTCGGAGCTCTTCACGCTGGCATTTATTCATGATCCATTCGCGCACCGGTTCATATCGGGTGACCGCTTCCTGGAAAATGTGGTTGCGTGGTCCGAATGCGTTGAAGACCATATTGCCGTAAAGCAGAAGGTTCTCGCGGCCTTCGTCTGCCAGACCTAAGGCGTCCGGAAATACCTTCAGTGGGTAGACCTCTGCGAGCTCTTTGACCGCATCGATCTCCCCCTTTTCCACCAGCCTGTCGATCAGTAGCTCGGCTTGCTCTGCAAAGGCATCCCGGACCTGCTGCATCATTTTGGGCGACAGGATCCGAGCCAGTACTGTGCGGGAGCGCGTGTGCTGCGGCGGGTCTGCTTCCAAGATCAGACTGGGCGGCCGAAAGGGCTTCTCGGTGCGGAAATTGGCCAGACCGACTCCGGCCGAGGAGATGAAGTTCTGCCAGTCGTTCAAGCCCGCTCGTACGTGTTCGTGTCGGCCGACGGCCCAGATGCCGTACGGACTGAGCCAGACAACCGGCCCTGCTTCCCGAATTTCTTCGTGATAAGGATAGGGGTTGTTCAAAAAATCGTCCGAGAAAGGATCGATATCCAGACGGGGCGCTCCGATTCGATGGGCCAGCTGGTCAGGTGTGGCGGTCATGGGTGGTCTCCTTTAATTTTCGGCAGTGACGGGAATGTCGGCCACTGCGATGTATCGGTCCAATATGGCTGGATTGACTTGCAAGGTAGTGGTGTCAGACTCATGCACCATTGCGCCGTGATCCAGGACTAGCGCCCGTTGTGCAAATCGCAGGGCCTCCTGTACCTTTTGTTCTACAAGCAGAATCGCCACGCCCTCTTGCTCGCACAAAGTATCAAACGCGGAGATCAGCTCCTCACAGATAATGGGCGCCAGTCCCTCCAGCGGCTCGTCGAGCAGCAACAGACGCGGCTCGCCCAGTAACGTGCGAGCGACAGACAGCATTTGCTGCTCTCCGCCGGATAGCTCCACGCCACCATTGCGGCGGCGTTCGTGCAGTCGGGGAAACAATTTATAGGCTCGCACCACATCGCTCGCGGGCCGATTGCGCAAACCGGCCACCAGATTTTCTTCGACGGTCAATGACGGGAAGATGTCCCGGGTCTGAGGAACGTATCCAATACCTAAACGGGATCGTCTCACGGTCGTGGAACGAGTGATTTCCCGACTTCTCCACACCAGTGAACCGGTGCGAAGATCGGTCTGGCCCATGATGGTACGCAAGGTCGTCGTCTTGCCGACCCCATTTCGGCCTAACAGACACATGCGCTCACCCTCGTTGACTGAAAAAGAAACGCCATGGAGCACGGTAAGGGGCCCATATCCGGCTGAGACATCGGCAAGTTGCAAGAGGGGCGTCATAACTATTGAACTCCTTTGCCCAAATACACCGCGCGGACCACTTCGTTCTCACGGATTTCCTTAGGCGTGCCCTGCGCCAGCACAGATCCATTCGCCAACACCAGAATGCGGTGGGCAAATCGAAAGACGAGATCCATGTCGTGCTCAATGATCACAACACCTAAGTCGGAAGGCAGACGCTCAAGGGCGTTAAGAACGAGCTGACCTTCGGACTTGGGCACACCAGCCATAGGTTCATCTAAGAGCAAGACTTTGGGGCGCAACGCCAGCGCTAGAGCGACTTCAACCAGCCGTTGATCACCGTACGCCATATTGGCCGGAATCTCGCGGGACACGGGGGTTAACTGCAAGCTGTCCAAGAGATGCAGCGCTTCGTCGGTCACGGCAGTAAAAGAACGCTTATCACGCCACATATTGCCGACCGTTCCCTCCCGCTGATGGATGGCGAGGGAAATTTGGTCTATGACAGGAATTTCGGGCGCAAGTTTGGTGATCTGAAAAGTGCGCACCAAGCCGCTGTTCACGCGCCGGTAGCTGGGCCAGAGCGTGATATCCCTGCCGTTCAGGTATATGTGGCCTCGATCAGAATTCAGGAAACCGGAGATCTGGTTCACCAAGGTGGTTTTACCGGCACCGTTTGGACCAATGAGGGCCAGCCTCTCTCCTGCTTGCAAGGACAGCGAGACGTCATTGGTGACATGCAGACCACCAAACGATTTCCCGAGATTTTCGACTCGAAGTAGGCTCATGCAGACCTCCTGCCCAATACGGCTTTGATCCGAAGCCAGGATCCGCCCAGAACGCGCTGAAGAAACCGCTTGGGCAAGAACACAACCAGCATCAATAGGCCACCGATGACAAATAACCAATGGAAAGGGTTGGCCGTGGCAGCGAAATGATGAATGCCGGTAAACAGAGCCGTACCTACCACTGCACCGGTCAACGTGCCCGCACCTCCTAGTACGAGCATGACGAGCCCCTCTGCGGACAGCTCGAACCCGAGACTGTCCAGTCCGACCACCTGGTTGATTTGAGCCGAAAGCCCTCCCGCAATGCCGGCAAAGACGCCCGACAATGTGTAAAGCTTGAGAAGCTGCGGATAGATGCGGGTACCGTTCGCCATCATGCGGTCTCGGTTTTCGCGTATGCCGATACAACACAAGCCAAACGGAGAGCTCATGATCCGGCGCAACAAGAAATACGATAGCAACAGGACGATGCTGGCGTACCAGTAGCCAGTAACGCCAAACATATCGAACTGAAAACGACCGAAAAGAGGATCGATGGTAAATCCGCTGAGGCCGTCGTCTCCGCCCGTGATGCTCTGCATTTTGCTGGCCAGGTTCTGCATGATCTGGACTACAGCGATGGTGAGCATCAGGAACGCCAGCCCCTGGTACCGCACAAGGAATAGACCCGAAACAAACGCAAGAGCAGCTCCTGCCGCGGCCGCAACTGCAAGCCCCAACAGCGGGTCTCCTGTCAGGAACTTCGCACACAGCCCCGCGCCATAAGCGCCCACCCCATACAGGGCCGCATGACCCAAAGTGGGCAGCCCGGCATAGCCAGTAACAAGATCGAGCGACAACACGAAGATCGCGAGAATGGCGATTCGGCTAAGAATCAGCATGCTGTTGGGAAACAGCCAATACAGCGCGACTATGAGCAGGACGCCAACAATGTATAACTGCCAGGGAATAAGCGTTGTTGGGCGGCTTAGTTGTGTGGACAAGACGGTGCTAGGCGACTGCATCATGCCCTCCTGAGAATGCCGTGAGGCCGCAAGGCAAGCAAGACGATCATCGCGGCATAGAAGAAGAAATTGCCGTACTCTGAAGCCAGGTACTTACTGGCCGTATCCACGACACCCAATAACAAGGCGGCCGCCAAAGTGCCTGAAATACTGCCCATTCCGCCGACCGCGACAACGACCAGCATCAGCACGAGATACTTAAGCGGGTAGTAAGGCTCCAGTGGCATCAGCTCCGCCCCCATAATTCCACCCAGCGCCGCCAGGCCGGCACCCACGGCAAAGGTAGCACTCTGCACTAGCCGGATATTGATGCCCAGAGAAGAGGACATGGCCGCGTTGTCGACCGAGGCACGCAGCCATATGCCGAACCGGGTGCGAGTGACTAGCAGCCAAAGCAGGACAGTCACTGCAAAACCCGCCACTACCACCGCCACCCGCTGCCTCGGCAGGGTCCTGTCACCCAGAGCCACCGAGCCGTTCATCCATTCGGGCAAGGGCAACTGCTGAATGTACGCGCCCGCCAGCAGATTGGCTGTGGCAATACAGGCAAAGGTAAATCCGAGGGTGAATAGCACTTGTTGCAGCTCGGACTTTTTGTAGATGAACCGAAATACGAGGGCTTCCAACACCGCCGCCAAGATCATGGTTGAAATGATGGCGATGGCTATGCTGGCCCCGAACGATATGCCCTGTTCGCGCACCAGGATGGCGGCTACAAAACCACCCGTCATGGCAAACGCGCCATGGGCGAGATTGATGAACCGCATCAAGCCCATGGTGACTGACAGGCCAACCGAAATGATGAATAGCACCATGCCGTAGACGATGCCATCGATCAGGATATTGCTAAGTTGCGACACGGTAGGCTCCTGATACTACGGTCTGCTGGACGGGTACCGTTACAGACCGTGGTCTATTTGCGGCCCGAAGTTTTCAATCTCCGTGTTCTGCAGCTTGCCGTCCGGGCCCCTTTCTACTTTTCGCAGGTATACGTTCTGGGTGATATGGCGCGTCTCAGGATCGATAGTGACGGGGCCACGCGGACTTTCCCAACTGAAGCCCTTGATGGCCTGCATCGCTTTGTCACCGTCTTTTTTGCCGTCGGTCGCTTCAACCATTTTGTGGATGATGCGCATGCCGTCATAGGCGCCCACAGATGCGTAATTAAGCAGGGAATCGGCTGCCTGCTCCCTCATGGACTTTTGAAACTGCCGATTGGCATCGGAGTCATGCGCCGCGGAGTAGTGGAACGCGGTCATCAAACCTAGCGCTGCATCCCCGAACTTTTGTAGGTCGAATTCGTCGGTTTCAGAGGTTCCAAGAAACTCAATGCCGGCTTCCCGCAGGCCGTTCTGGTTGTATGCGTTGACAAATCCCAGGTTGGGCGGCCCTCCGGGCAAGAAAACGTAGACAGCTTGCGCGCCGCTGGCTTTGATACGCTGCGCGTAGGGACTGAAATCGTTAGTGTTCATCGGCATGCGGATGCTTTCCACAATGGTGCCGCCCGCTTTGGTAAACGTCTCTTTGAAGGCCGTTTCGCCATCGACCCCCGGCGCGTAATCCATGACGGCAGTCACCACTTTTGTCAGACCTTTTTCGTGCGCCCACTTAGCGAGCGGCGCAGTGACTTGCCACAGCGTGTAGGAGCTGCGAACAAAGTAATCGGACTTTGGCGTGATGGAAGACGTGGCCGCATTAAAAATGACAGTAGGGGTCTTGGACTGCTGTATCAGTGGCGCGACAGCCATCGCATTGGGGGTGAAAACAATACCGCCCAGATAGTCCACCCGGTCGTTGACAAGGAGTTCTTGAGCCGCCGTCTTTACTCCACCGGGGTTGGGACCGCCACTGTCGCGGTAAATGATCTGGATGTCGTGGCCTGCAAACTTCCCACCCTGTTCTGCGAGATAAGACTCGGCCCCATCTTTGAAAAGCTTTCCGTAATGAGCAAAGGGGCCGGAGAACGGACCGATTATGCCTACTTTGACAGTGTCGGCGACGGCGTAGCCCGATACACATGCCGCCGCAAGGGCGAAGACGCCCACGCGTATTGCTTTCATGTTGTCTCCCGAGTGGATTGTGTTTTGATTTATTCGGTGCGATCGTACGAAAGAGGCTGCGATATTTCGCCGACCACTTGCTGCAGTCTATGCACGACTAGTTGGCATGTCAACGAGTTGAATTACCAACTAGTGGAAACCCCAACTATCTTGCTGCCTCTGCTGCCACACTTTGGAACCGTCTTTCTTACAGGCCAGGGCGTCGACAAGGGCCGGCGAGTGGCGTCATCTTTCGCGACTTGTTTAGCGAGCTATTTCGCCTAGCCTGGAGCAGGCCACTTAAGCTTTGATACAAATACCGGACAACCACGCTGGACGGCGCCTGTGGGCGCTTCTATTATTTGAGGCGTTACATCGTGCACGAGTATCCCGATCTTCCCTCTTTTATAAGGATTCATCGCCATGGGTATTATCAGCATGATCATCGTCGGCTTTATTGTCGGCCTCATCGCCCGCGCCATCATGCCGGGAGAACAAAAATTCGGCATCATTCTCACCATCATCCTCGGTATTGTGGGGTCGCTGGTGGCAGGCTTCCTGGGGTCGGCGGTAGGTTGGTACGAGCCGGGCGAAGGGGCGGGCTGGATCGGCTCTATAGTAGGGGCGATTATCGTGCTCTTCATTTATGGACTCATTGTCAAAAAGAACTGATCACATCAACAAGTCCTTTAAGTCATACTGGTTAGCTGAAACGCTGCGTCTACGCGAGGCCCATCGTGGCCCGTTCGAAGACGCAGCGGAAGTTCGGCGGGCGCGCATTGAAGGCAAGACATTCGCTCAGCAAATTCTCTGGCGCGCCCATCTGCTGGGCACTCGCGAAAAATTTGATCAGAAGCTCGACAATTGGGTCGGGGCAGCGCGCTGGGCGTTCGTTGTTCTTATCTTGCTCGCAGCCATCGGCGGCGCTGGAGCCGCCTTAAGCGCGCTGGACACCGGTACACGATCGGTCAATCTGTTGGTTGCGCTGGGCGCGCTATTGGGGTTGCACGCCATCACCTTTATTCTGTGGCTCATCAGCATCGCCGTGCGCACCGTACCCGATAGTACTTGGCTAGGCCAAGCTTGGCTGTGGCTGACTGCCCGGCTGGCAAGAGGACCCGACTCTGCGCTCGCGCCGCGTGCGCTGGTGCGCGTGTTGCAGCGTTGCGGCGCCTTTCGATGGGTGCTGGCTTCGATAAGCCACGTGCTGTGGGCGACG
>JAJUGB010000015.1 GCA_029268595.1 Alcaligenaceae bacterium
AAGATACGGTGGTCACTCGGCCGTTGTCGCCCACGAGTTTGCGCATCTCGTTGCCGATTTTCATTTCGATGGCTTTGTCTTCCACTTGTTCACCGGCGGTACGGCGATCGGTGGCCACCAAGGCCGTGGTGGCGGCTGTGCCGCCCACCACCAGCGCCCCGCAGCCAGACAGCGCCATGAGACTGGCCAATGCCAATGGAGCAAACCAGGCGGGGCCCAAAGCAAACGGTCGTGTCATTACAAAGAATCTCCGAGTAGCAGAGCGTCTATACCGTCGCACAGTGCGTGCAATAACAGGATATGAATTTCCTGAATGCGCATGGTGCGGTCGTGGGGGACGCATAAATGAATGTCGGTTTCCTGCAGCATTTCGCCAATCTGCCCACCCCCTTTGCCGGTGAGCGCGACAACCATCATTTCGCGGTCGTGAGCGGCTTCGATGGCCCGGATGACATTGGGAGAATTGCCGCTGGTGGATATGGCCACGAGAATGTCGCCAGGCTGACCCAGGGCGTTGACCTGACGTTCGAACAAAGCGTCAAAGCCATAGTCATTGCCCACTGCCGTGAGTATGGACGTGTCAGTGTTAAGAGCCACGCCGGCAAGCGGAAGGCGATCGCGTTCGAAGCGCCCGACGAGCTCGGCCACGAAGTGCTGAGCATCGGCCGCCGACCCACCATTGCCGCATGCGAGTATTTTGTTGTTGTTGGCCAGGGCGCCAAACATTACATCGACGGCCAGGGAAAGCGGTTCGGCCAGAACCTGGGCGCTGGCCTTGAAAGTATCGATCGCATCGTCAAAATGCGATGTCATGCGTGAGGTCATGTCCATCGTCGTATTATCTCATGGGCGGAACGGCAAAGGCAGCTTTGATCCATTGCAAGGATGCTTCTTCCAGCGCTATGACATCAAAGCGGCAGAGGGGTAATCTGCCATTGAAGTACAGTTTCTGCAGACGCGGTAGAAAGAAGGAGGCGGCCAGGGCAATGCGCTGCTGCTTCTGACGGTTTACACTGGCTGCCGCACCGCCGAAGTGGTGTGAGCTGCGTTGCCGCACCTCGACAAACACCAAGGTGTCGCCTTCTTTGCAGACCAAATCGATCTCGCCGGCTTTGCAGCGCAAATTATGCTGCAGCACGACCAAGCCTTGGGCTTCCAGATAACGACGGGCTTGGTCCTCGGCTCGGCGGCCTTCGCGCTGGCTGGGAGAGTACACCAGCAAGCTATGGTCTTGGGCGACTTGCTGCGAGCGCGACGAACGGCGCCTATATCGGGCCGCCTTTAATTGAGCGGCGCTGGCCAGCGCCCAGTAGGCTTCGTTTTCAGGCATTCGCCCCAACCCTATCGTTGAACAGCAAGTATGAACCAAAGCGCCGACTCTGCCTATGCCGCAGCGACATGGAATCGTCTCACTCAGCGTATGGAGGAGCAAAGCTGGCCTGCCTCGGCGCTGTATGTCATTGCCACCCCCATCGGGAACCTGGGCGATTTAAGCTTGCGAGCCGCTGAAGCGCTCAGGCGCTGCAACGTCATTGCAGCGGAAGATACACGCGCCAGCCGGACGTTGCTCGATGCCTGGGGCGTGACCACGCCATTGATGGCGGCGCACCGGCACAACGAGGCAGAAGCCGCTCAGTCAATTATCGACCGGCTGTCGGGGGGCGAGAGGGTGGCCCTGATATCCGACGCCGGCGCTCCTGCAGTCAGCGATCCAGGGGCTCGTATCGTCCGCTCGGTGCGCGACGCTGGGTATAAAGTGGTGCCAGTTCCCGGGCCCAGCGCCGTCATTACCGCCCTCATGGCCAGCGGCGCCACCAGCGACGAGAACCCTGCGTTTGTATTTGCAGGCTTCGCCCCCGTCAAATCCGGCGCACGACAAAAATGGCTACGCCAATGGTGCACACTGGCGGCGCCGGTTGTCATGTTCGAATCTCCGCACCGGATACAGGCAGCAGTGAACGACCTGCTGGCCCAGTGTGGTCCAGATCGGCTCGTTACCTTTGCACGCGAACTGACCAAGCGCTTTGAAGAAATTGCGACCATGCCGCTGCAGCAGGCGCAACAATGGATTGCAGAAGATGGTCATCGCCAGCAAGGCGAGTTTGTGGTGATTGTGCACGAGGCGCCGCAGCAGAGCCAGGCGCGATTGGACGATGCGGTCGTGGAGCTGCTGGACGCCCTGCTGCGAGCGGCCAGCGTCAGGGATGCCGCCAAGCTGGCATCGCGGGCAACCGGCATTGCGCGTGACGTCCTCTATGCGGCGGCGCTAGAACGGCAGCAGCTTAACGAATAGCCACTATGGTGGGATTCTTGCCTGTGTGCTCTTGAATGCGCACGGCGGCGTTGACGGCTTCAGTACGAGAGGCGTACGGACCAATCTGAACTTTGTACAAATTGCCGGCCGTCTCGACCCGGGCCGAGCGGTGCTCTATCTGGCCAATCTGACGATTCAATTGGGTGGCAAGGGCCTGGGCGTTCTGGTGGCCACTGAAAGCGCCAAATTGTAGAAAGACCCCATCCTTACCCGACACCTGGGTCAGTTGAGCATTTATGTGCTCGTCTTGAGTGAGGATATCGCCCACTGTGGGACTGCTGGGCCGAGAGATGGCGGGGGCCGAATGTGATGCGCCTGCCCGGGCCACCTGCGAAGTCGGAGTGGCCATACCACTTCCCGTACCGGAGACCGGCAATAGGGCCACGTCCGCCGCCGCGCTATGGTTGAGCGCCTCCAGGGCATCTGGAACTTCAGGGATGCTGGCCGATTGTGCAGTTTTTTGAACTGGTGCCGCCTGGGACGCCGCAGCCACCTGCGTCACTGTCGAAGAGCCCGTCGCGGCCATGCTACCCGTACCGACTTCCTGGACCCGAATGGAACCAGACGGGGCAGGTAGTTCGTTTCGAGCCGTGAGAGCGGGTGCTTTCTGAGCAGGGGATGCGACAAAGGACCGGCCCTCTTTCTGGGCCTGTGCGATGTCCCGATTCGTTATGGCTTCGACAACCACTTGCCCACTGCCGGGCCCGATCAGGTCAAGTTTGGCGGCCGCAACATAAGACAGGTCGATAATGCGGGAGCTATGAAAGGGCCCCCGGTCGTTCACGCGTACGATGACGGAGCGTCCCGTCCCCACGCGCGTGACCCGGGCATAGCTGGGTATGGGCAAGGTCGGGTGGGCCGCAGTCATGGAGTACATGTCGTAGGTTTCGCCACTAGCCGTCTTTTTGCCATGAAACTTGCGCCCATACCAGGAAGCGCGTCCTTCCTGGCGAAAGGGCTGTTCCGACGTGAGCGGCCGATAGGTTTTTCCGAATATCGTGTAAGGCCGCCGGGCGCCGCTCGAATGCGTTTCGATGCGCGGCACCGCATCGGGAATGGCTTCTATATTGGCCGGAATATTACGGCCTGGGCCGTCGTCTTTGTAGTATCCGCCGCCGCGCTTGGACGAGGTGGATGAGCATCCGGCCAGTATGAGGGCGGTGGCCAGGGCCGCCAGTGCGAGGTGAGTTCGTCCTGGTGTCATGGCAAATCGGGTGGCGGCTGGTTGCGATGGCGAACCAGCAGCGGCGAGTGGTCTGCAAAACGACGCGCTAACTGTTCCGTAACATACACCGAGCGATGCTGCCCGCCGGTGCAACCAATGGCCACCGTGAGGTAGTTTCGGGTATCTTGCATATACAGAGGCAGCCAGCGGCGAACAAAGCTGGCGATGTCTTCAATCATGGTTTCGACGCTGCCAAATTGCGCCAACCACGATGCTACCGCATCATCGCGCCCTGTGAGTGGGCGCAAGGCGCGATCATAGTGTGGGTTCGGCAAACAGCGCACGTCGAACACGAGGTCGGCATCGCCCGGTACCCCACGCTTATAGGCGAAGGATTCGAAGGTCAGCACCAAGGAGGGGCGGTCGGCCTGAATCAGATCGCGCATCCACGCGCGCAACTGACCCGGAGTGAGGTCGGAGGTGTCAATGACGTGCTCTTGCTCTCGCAGCGGGGCGAGCAGCTCGCGCTCGGTGTTGATGCACTCTTGCAGTGAGGGCGACTTGCCTCCTTGCTGCAGACGGTCGGTCAGCGGATGGCGCCGCCGCGACTCGGAATAACGTTGCAAGAGCGTATGGTCGTTGGCATCGAGGAAAATCACGCGAAACTCCAGGTTATTGGAGCGTAGATCGGTGATAACGGCAGGCAGTTCGTCAAGCTCGCCGGGTGAGCGCACGTCAATGGCGACGGCAACTCGTTCCAGCCCATCCGATCGGGTGTTATCGATGAAGTCGCGTAAAAAACGCACCGGAAGGTTGTCGACGCATGTATAGCCGGAGTCTTCGAGCAAGCGCAAGGCCACTGATTTGCCCGACCCGGAGATACCGGTGATGAGGACGATTTTCAGCATGACATGATGATACACGGGCGGGGTCCCAGCTATGTGAAGGGCGTGCGGATTTACGACAGTGCGCGGCGTGGGAGGTCAATGGCGGGTGATGGGGCACAGGGAGGTGACGGGGACACAGGCGGGTAATGGGGACACAGGCAGGTGATGGCGGGCAATGGCATAGACCCGGCGTCGGGCAGGGCCTCTGATTCTGGGCCTGCACTTAGCGGCCCTACGGGTCCCATACGGTCCCCTCCGGGCTTCCCGCCAGATTGCGCAATTCCGGGCGGTCGCGGAACTCGCGGGTCGGGAGCAGTGCTCCCGAAAGCGCCCCGCTCAGACAGCCGCGACCTTAATCCCCGAATTGAGCAATCTGGCGGCGCACGTGAAGGGCCCAGAATCAGAGGCCCTGCCCGCCACCTGGACGGCGTTGTGCTAACGGGCAGTACTGTACGAACGGCTGTGCAGTGGCAATGGCCGCTGTTGGGCTAGATGACTATGAGGCGGTTGAGGATCCGCCCCGCCCCAGCAGAAGGCAACCAGGCAGGCGTCCGTTGCTGGAGCATAAGCATTGCTGGCCGTACTGGGCCATTGGACGCTGCTGTGCCAAATGGGGCGCCGCTGTGCCAAACGGGCGCTGCTGTGCCAAATGGGCGCACACGCCAAATGCTCGACCTGGGCCTGCACTAACTTCTAGCCCTGCTCTAACTAGCCCTCGGTGGACGCCAAGCATCGCCTCGGCCGCAACCTTTCAATCTACGACGATGCAGCCGGGTGGTGGGTGGAAGAGCCGGGTGTCCGACCTCGGTATGCGCCGAGTTTTCGTGGGTCGACGGGGGGCTGTTAAGGCGAAAACTGTTTGAGCACCGACCGCTAGGGAGGGCGAGTTTTTTCGCCGCCCCGGCGGCCTGGGAAAACTTGGGAACCCGGCCAACGGCCGGGCGCAGGACGGGGAGGGCACCCGGCTCTTCCACCCGCCGCCCGGCGCCTTAAATACTCGAGCGCATCAGGCCGGCAAAAAAAACTCCGGCGACACACTTGGAGAACCGGCCTTAACAGGCCGTCATCCAATTACCGCCGAAGGCGTGCCCCGGATAACCACCTACTCCGGCCGGCTGCTTTCCATAATCGCCAAAGCTTGGCGCTCGATGAAGTCGCCCATCGTATCAATGCCGCGTAAAGTAAGGATAGTGTTGCGTACCGCCGCTTCCACCAACACCGCCAAGTTTCGCCCCGCCGCCACCTGCAGCATGACCCTTCTTATAGGTATGCCCAGGATATCCTGGGTAAGATCCTGAACCGGAAGACGCTCGAAAGCATCGGCGTTGGAACGCACCAGTTGCACAATGAGCTTTAGCTTCATTTTGCGGCGCACTGACGTTTCGCCGAAAATGGTGCGAATATCGAGCAGGCCCAGGCCCCTTACCTCGAGGAGGTTTTGCAAAAGGGGCGGGCAGTGGCCTTCGATGACGTTGGGCGCGGTACGCGAGAGTTCGACTGCATCATCAGCCACCAGGCCGTGGCCGCGCGAAATCAGTTCCAGAGCCAGTTCACTTTTGCCCAGGCCCGAGTCGCCGGTGATTAAAACTCCCAAGCCGAGGACGTCCATGAATACCCCATGGACGATGGTGGTGGGTGCCAGCCGCTTACCCAGGTAGATGCGCAGCATATCGATAAGCTGGGCTGCATCAATGGGTGAGGAGAGCAGGGGAATTTGATTGGTATCGCAGAATTCGAGCAGGTCGGGCGGGACAGGCAAACTGCTGGCAAGCACTATGGCGGGCACGCCGCCAGCCACCAGGTCTTCGAGGTGGTGCAGCCGTCTGCGGGCATCGAAGCGGTTGTAATAAGAGAGCTCTTCTTTGCCGAAGACTTGAATGCGCGACGGATGGATGAGGTTGAGGTGACCCACCAGGTCGGCGCTGAACATGCCAGACTGAGAAACGACGCGGTCGCCCGCATCGGCGCCAGCCATCCAGGTCAGCGAGAGCCGTTCCACGTTGTCGCTCACGAGCTCCTTGATGGTCAGCATGGCTGTCATTCCTTTACTGATCGACAGTTTCCGAGGTGAGCAGGTGATGGATGGCCGCCGGGTCGGTTTCCGTGGACAGTGCCTGGCGCAAAGTAGGGTTGGAGACCAGGCGCGCTATCTCGGCCAACAAGTCTAGATGGAGCTGGGTTGCCGCTTCGGGCACCAAGACAAAAAACAGCAGATTGGCAAGCCGACCGTCGCTGGCGTCGAAGCGCACTGGATCTGCCAGCCGTATGAATGCCATGGTGGGCTCTTTTAGCCCCTTGATGCGGCCATGAGGTACCGCTACATGGTGACCCAGGGCGGTGGAGCCCAGCCGCTCGCGCGCGATGAGGCTTTGGAATACCGCCGTGCGTGCGATGCCCTGGTTGTTTTCGAAAAGCAGGCCTGCCTGCTCAAACGCCCGTTTCTTACTGGTGGCCGGCAAATCAAGCACAATATTGTTTGGCGGCAGAATACGCGACATGAGGTTCATAAATCGGATTATATGGGCTTAAAGCCGTTGAGATAAAGTTGCCGAACCCCAGACGTATTAAAGGCCCCAATCTTGTGATTGAGGCCCGTCGTCAGGGGTTTACAAAAGCTGAGGCTTCAGGGCCTGCTGGCTTTTGGCTGCATGGCAGCACCCCATTTATAGCGCCGCTTCTTGTCGTTTTATTGGCTCGCGCGTTGCATAGTTTTGCACTTTATTTTTGTATTTGATGACTTGTCGGTCGACCTTGTCGGCAAGCAGATCTATGGCGGCGTAGAGGTTTTCGTCGCTGGCTTCGCAGTGAATATCTTTACCGCGTACCCGCAGAGTGACTTCCGCCTTGTGCTCGAGACGTTCGATCGAGAGCATGACCTGAGCGTCTATGACATTGTCGAAGTGGCGAACTACCCGAGCCATTTTGTTCTTGACATATGCCCTAATCGCCGGTGTGACTTCCAAGTGATGACCGATAATAACCAGGTTCATAAAGTGCTCTCCTGAAAAAAGCAGGTTGCTTGGATATGCAAGTTAGTAAGTTGAGGGCCCTCCCTGTTTGAATTGCGGCAATCGAAAACAGCGTTGCCGTTAAGTTTCAGTGTATAGATTGTGACGAGTAAATCAAGTTGAGCTCGGCTGATTCTTGAGAAAAGTCAGTCTTACATCTTGAAGTTCTTGCCCAGGTACACCTTGCGTACCGCCTCGTTATCGATGATTTCTCGAGGGTGGCCGTTGGTAAGCACCTTGCCTTCGCTGATGATGTAGGCGCGGTCGCATATGCCTAGCGTTTCCCGCACGTTGTGGTCGGTAATGAGCACGCCTATGTTGCGGCTCTTGAGGAAATGCACAATGCGCTGGATTTCGATGACAGCGATGGGATCCACCCCGGCAAATGGCTCATCAAGAAGGATGAATCGCGGGTTGGTGGCAAGGGCGCGGGCGATTTCAACCCGGCGACGCTCGCCGCCAGAAAGCGAAATGGCCGTATTGCGGCGGATATGTCCTATTTGAAGTTCGTCCAGCAATAGTTCTAGTGACTCACCCACTCGTGCAGAGGAAAGGCTGCGGCCACGTTCGTCCAGCTGAAGCTCAAGCACAGCGCGAATATTGTCTTCGACCGATAACCGGCGAAACACAGAAGCGTCCTGAGGCAGGTAAGACAGTCCCAGGCGTGCCCTCTTGTGCATGGGCATGGTCGTGATGTTTCGGTCGTCGATTTCGATGCGCCCGGCGTCAGTGGGCACTATGCCCACAATCATGTAGAAGCTGGTGGTTTTGCCGGCGCCATTGGGGCCAAGCAGGCCCACCACTTCGCCGCTGTCTACGGAAAGCGAGACATCGTGGACCACTGTGCGCTTGCCGTAAGTTTTTTGAAGGCCTGTGGCGCGCAGACTGCCCAGTTGGTCGCTGGGCGGACGCGCGGCTGCGCGGCGTGACGGAACAGTAGGAGACATAAACCTGCTAAAAGAGAAAGGGAGCCGTTCAGTTTTGCCCGGATTGTTGCCGGCATTCGGCAATCGCGGCGTCGGCTCGCGCGGCAGGCGTAGCCACTGAACGTACACGACCCCCACGGGCCGCCGACTGGGGTCCGCCAAAGGCCTGATACGTATCGTTGTTCTGGTTGTACTTGACGCGTTCGCCCACGATGGTATCCATGGGCTTGCCGCATATGTACCGGGTGACGACGGCCTGTCCGATCATTTCGATTTGCTCGGTCTTGCCGTCATATTCGGCTCTGAGGCCCTGAGCCTCGACCACCTTGAATTCTTCGGGCGTTTCTTGCCTGACTACGACCCGCCCTTTGTCGACCGTTGCAGTTCCGAATTGAAAGCCTTCCGCGTCCTCGCGCATGACGAGAGTGTCTGCTTTCAAGGTCATGGTTCCGCGCGTCATGATGACGTTGCCTGTGAACGTGCTTTCCTTCTTGACGTCGTCGTAGTGCAGTGAGTCGGACAAAATGACGGTGTCGAGCTCTTCGCCGGACTCTTCGGACCCGCCACCTGCTTGCGGCGCGGCACCTTGCGCCGCCGCAGTGTTGGGTGATGCGGAGGAAGGGGGAGTCTGGGCCGGCTGCGCCTGCACTGCAGCCATTAGAAGGGCCAGCAGCGGCGCGCTGAACCACGGGGCAGACAAATGGCGACGAGTAGTGGTCATGGCGTGCTTCCTGTTTCGCGTTGTTTTTCTGACGGGGCGGCTTCAGCGTCCTGGCCTGCTATTTTGACGTCGCTAGCTGAAAACACCTGTAGGACTCGAGTCTTGTTATCGTAACGCATGCCTTTGCCGTTCATGGTGGAATTGCCCTGCACCACCAAGGCCGGAAGATCGGTATAAACAATTTCTTCGTCGGGCAGGACGATAAGTTGTTCGCTCGTGACATCAAGCGGGCCGCGGTCTTCGTGCGCCACTCGATGGACATGAGCGTCTCCGTTCATGACGATGCGGGTGGCATCTTGTTCCATGATGGCCGTATTCGAGGTGGCGATGGTCATGGGCGTGCCGGCCTGTTGTCCGATGGCGCGGGCTTCGGTCACTTCATAGGAATCGTCATCCGGATAGTGCTGCATGTATTGGCCCTCGATGCGATTGATGGGCATGCCGGTGGCGTCCGTGCGTACCATGACAAAGTTGCGCGACCACGAATCGGGCTCGTGCGTGAGGCGCCGCGGCGCCTCTATGGTTACCGCGCGCTGGGCGTAGTCAGCCGCCCACCAGGTGGTTACCACCAATACCAACAATAGAACTACGGCGATGAGTGCAGGCAGCCGGTCTTTCATTTTTACTGAGTCACGCCGCTAAGTATGACGGCATTTGGAGCGAAAAAAGCGCTGAGGCGCCCTTGAGCGGCAAGAATGAGGTCGGTGCACTCGCGCACGGCGCCGTGCCCGCCTTCTCGAGAAGCGACCCAGTGGGCGGCCTGTGACACGTAAGGAGGCGCCGACGGCACACTGGCGGAAAAGCCGACCCGCTGCAGCGCAGCCAGATCGAGAATGTCGTCGCCCATGAACCCCACCTGCTCCAGACCGTAGCCGTGCTCGCTGGCCAGGCTGGACAGGGCCTGCGGCTTGTCTCGAACACCTTGCAGTACCAGCGAGATCCCGAGTTCACCAGTACGGCGCGCCAAAATCGGACCCTCACGGCCGGTAATCAGGGCAACGATAATGCCGCTTTCACCCAGCAAGCGCAAGCCGTGGCCATCGAGGGCGTTGAATCGCTTCATGGTCTCGCCGTTTTCCCCATACCAGAGGCTGCCATCAGTGAGCACACCGTCAACGTCAAAGGCCATGAGGCGGACTTGGCGGGCGCGTTCAATAACCGCGGGCGTTACTTTTGCCAGAACAAGTGCTTCTGCAGGATGAGGGGTAGTCATTGAGTTCATGATCAGATCACTTTCGCAGCGAGTAGGTCGTGCATGTGCAGGGCGCCGCACAACAGACCTTGGTCATCGATTACGACGACCTGGTTAAGGCGGTTCGAATCCATAAGGGTAGCCGCTTCGACGGCCATCGCGTCAGCAGATACAGACCGAGGGTAGCGTGTCATGCCGTCGGCGACCTTTAGCGCCCGTATGTCGCCGTGTCGGCTGATGAGTCGCCGAAGATCGCCGTCGGTGAAGATGCCGATGGGTCGGCGGCTATCGTCGGTGACTATCGTCATGCCCATTCCTTTACGCGACATTTCCTCGAGCGCCTGCGCCATCGGGGTGTCTTCTTGCACGACGGGCAGGGCCGCTCCAGAGCGCATGACGTCCTTTACGCGAGTCAGTAAGCGGCGGCCCAATGCGCCACCAGGATGGGACCGGGCAAAATCCTCGGCGCTAAAGCCGCGCGCTTCCAGGCAGGCGACAGCAATTGCATCGCCTAGCGCCATGGTGGCCGTAGTGCTGGCCGTGGGCGCCAGATTGAGCGGACAGGCTTCTTGCTGGACATGGACATCCAGGTGCAAGTCGGCATTGCGGGCCAGTTCCGATTGAGGGTGGCCGGTGATGGCGATGAGCGGAATGTTCATGCGCTTGACGACAGACAGAACGGTAAGAAGTTCACCCGCCGTGCCCGAATAGGAGATGGCCAGCACAATGTCGTGATGCGTGAGCATGCCCAGATCGCCGTGAATGGCTTCGGCGCCGTGCATGAAAAAAGAAGGGGTGCCGGTGGAGGCCAGCGTGGCGGAGATCTTTTTTGCAATATGACCGGACTTGCCGATGCCCGTGACCACCACCCGGCCTTCGCAGGCCAGGACCATGGCAACGGCCTTGTTGAACGCATCGTCAAGGCGCGCCTTGAGCGCCTGCAGGGCTGCGATTTCTATATCAAGCGTGCGGTGCGCAGAAGCAAGCGCGGCAGAAGGATCGGTCGATGGCTTCGTGTTCATCCGGTGATTTTAAACGTGTCATGCTCGTTGTCATTTGGCTGGGCTACCGTTGTCCAGCCGACTCACAAAGTATGCGCTCGGCGTATTGACCGCGTCAGTTTGGAGTTATAGTGCAGCTACTGAACTGTTCTTGTTTTTTGGCTAAGTAATCAATGCATATCGATCCCGTCGACTGCGTTCGCAATGCGATACGCAGCGTTCCTGACTGGCCCAAACCTGGCGTCACGTTTCGCGACATTACCCCCGTTCTGCAAGACCCCCAGACTTTTCGCCTGCTGATAGATATTTTTGTGTATCGCTACATGCGCCAGCGGCTGGATCTTGTTGCGGGTATCGATGCACGGGGCTTTATCCTGGGTTCAGTTTTGGCCTACGAGCTGAACCTCGGTTTCGTTCCTGTGCGCAAAAAAGGCAAATTGCCGTACCAAACCTTGGCCGAAGAATACACACTGGAATACGGCAATGCCACGGTCGAAATGCACACCGACTCCGTGCGCCCGGGGCAACGCGTATTGCTAATTGACGACCTGATAGCAACGGGCGGCACCATGGTTGCGGCAGCAAAGCTGCTTCAACGCCTGGGCGCCAACGTGGTTGAGGCGGCCTCCATTATCGACCTGCCCGACCTAGGCGGGTCGGCGGCCTTGAAGGAAACAGGCTTGCCTTTGTACACCGTTTGTACGTTCTAACACCAGGGCAAGCCCGCCGCCGACCTTCGCTTCGGCCTACAAAAACAGTCTGTAGGCCGGATTGTCTGTCTCGTTCCAGTACTGATACCCCAAGTTATTGAGGAATTCGCGCAACGACTTTTTGTCGGTGCCGTTGGGCAACTGCAAGCCAACCAATACTCGACCGTAGTCGTCTCCCTGATTGCGGTAATGGAACAGGCTGATATTCCAGTCAGGATGCATGGACTGCAAGAACTTCATCAGTGCACCGGGCCGCTCCGGAAACTCAAACCGCAGCAAGGTCTCGTGATGCGCCAATTCGGATTTACCTCCGACCATGTATCTCAGGTGGGTTTTGGCCATTTCATTACCCGTGAGGTCTAGCGTTTCCAGACCTTTTTTGCGAAAGGCATTGGCTAGCTTTTCGGCCTCGGCCAAAGAGGAAATCTGAATGCCGACAAACACATGGGCCTGTTCGGCGTCTGAAATCCGATAGTTGAACTCCGTAACTGCACGATTGCCGACGGTTTCACAGAGTTTACGGAAGCTGCCCCGCTTTTCGGGGATGGTCAGCGCAAACAGCGCTTCGCGCGCCTCGCCCACGTCAGCGCGTTCTGCCACAAAACGCAGGCGGTCGAAGTTCATGTTGGCGCCGCTGGTGATGGCGACCAGTTTTTTGTTCTTCCATTTCTGCAAGGCGGCATAATGCTTGGCGCCGGCCACAGCAAGCGCTCCGGCGGGCTCCAGCACGCTACGGGTGTCCTGGAAGACGTCCTTGATGGCAGCGCATACGGCGTCCGTGTCCACAGTGATGAAGTCGTCGACGTATTCGCGCACCAGCTTGAATGTCTCGCTGCCCACCTGCTTGACTGCGGTCCCGTCGGAGAACAGCCCCACATCATGCAGCGTGACGCGGCGACCACTACGCACGCTGCGTATCATGGCGTCGGAGTCTTCGGTCTGGACACCAATAATCTTGATCTCGGGGCAAAGCTGCTTGATGTAGGCAGCGACTCCTGCAATCAGGCCGCCTCCGCCTATCGCCGCGAAAATCGCGTCGGGACGGCTGGGCAGCTGGCGCAAAATCTCCATGCCTATGGTCCCTTGGCCAGCAATGACATACGGATCGTCAAAAGGGTGCACAAAGGTAAGCCGCTCTGTCTTCTCGAGCTCTTCCGCGTGGGCGCATGCGTCAGAGTAGCTGTCGCCCACCAGCACTGTTTCGGCCCCCAGCGCTTGCACCGCCTCGATTTTTACCTTGGGAGTGGTCGTCGGCATCACTATGACGGCTCGGCAGCCCAGTTTTCTTGCCGACAGCGCCACCCCTTGGGCGTGATTGCCGGCGGACGCAGTAATGACGCCTCGCTTGAGCTCCGAAGGGCTCAGATTAGCCATTTTGTTATAGGCGCCTCGTAATTTGAAGCTGAACACCGCTTGAGTGTCCTCCCGCTTCAAATAAATACTGTTATGGATGCGCGCGGAAATTTGGGGGGCGAAATCGAGCGAGGTTTCATTGGCGACGTCGTAGACTTTTGACGTCAGGATGCGTTTGAGATAGTCGGTTGACATGTTGCAGAAGTGGATGCGGGAACTAGCCCGGCGGGCTGATCGCGATAAGATACCATAGGCCATTGCCCGGTCCCTCGTAACGAGCAGGTTACAGGGCCGCTTTTGGACCACAAGGCCGAAGTAAACTAGCGCCCTATGGAAGAATGGGTCCGCGAGTCTATCAACTGGCTTTTGGTCGCCTTGGCGCTGCCACGCGTCGGTCTGAGCGCCATTTTTGTAGTCAGTCTGGTATCGGCCACCATCTTGCCTTTGGGCTCCGAGCCCGCCGTATTCGGCTATGTGAAACTGGCGCCCGACGATTTCTGGCCGGCGGTCGGTGTCGCCACCCTAGGAAACACCCTTGGCGGCATCATCAGCTATCTCATGGGCTTGGGGGCCGAGAAGGGGTACGAGGCGTGGCAAGAGAAGCACGGCCACGCCGCCGTGGCCGAGCGGCGCCGCAAGCACGCGGGTCGCTGGCACGAGCATGTAAGTCGCTGGGTTCACAGGTTTGGGCCGCCTGCCCTCATATTTTCCTGGTTGCCGTTTATCGGTGACCCTCTCTGCATCGTGGCTGGCTGGTTGCGCCTGCCTTTCTGGCCTTGCGTGTTGTTTATGGCCATCGGCAAATTCCTTCGCTATACGGTCATGACCGCTGCCTTGCTCTGGACCTTCGCCGAGATCGCTTGACGTCCGGGCCGATTAGGCGACCCATGAAGTAAACTGTTGCCTGCATTGCAATCCCCTTCTCTTCAGGCATTTCATGAACGCCCCAATAGCAAGTCAATTGCTCGCCTCTCAGGATGCCGCGGCGGGCACGCCGCGTTTGCGCGAGATTCCCTACAACTACACATCGTTCTCCGATCGTGAAATTGTTTCCCGTCTGGTAGGGGAAGAGGCGTGGCAGTGGCTGTCTGACCTGCGTGCCGAGCGGCGTACGGGGCGGTCGGCGCGCATGCTTTTCGAAGTGTTGGGTGATATCTGGGTCGTGCAGCGCAACCCCTATCTGCAAGACGACCTGCTGGAGAATCCCAAGCGCTTGCGCCAATTGGTCGAGGCTTTGTATCACCGGCTGGCGGAAATCGATAAGCGCCGGGACCCCTCTGTGCCGGACCGCGACGGTAAAGTGGCGCGCTTGCTGCAAGCCGCCCGCGGGGCCGTGGCGGGCTTTGAGGCCGGTTTTGGCCAGACTGCCGAGCTGCGCAAGAAGGTCTTGGGCCGGCTTGCGCACGTCACGCAAAAAGACAACATCAAGTTTGACGGCTTGTCGCGGGTGTCTCACGTGACCGATGCGACGGACTGGCGGGTGGAATATCCCTTTGTAGTCCTCACTCCCGACACTGAGCTGGAAATGGCGGCTTTGGTGCGCGCCTGTATCGAGCTCGGTCTGACCATTATTCCTCGAGGGGGCGGCACCGGCTATACAGGTGGAGCGATTCCGCTCACGTCGCGTTCTGCTGTCATCAATACAGAGAAGCTGGACAATATGGGCCCGGTAGAGTCCACGGCCCTACCAGAAGTGAATGAGTCTGTCGCGACGGTGCTCACCGGCGCGGGTGTGGTCACGCGGCGCGTCGCCGAGGCGGCCGAGGCGGCAGGCTTTGTCTTTGCCGTCGATCCCACTTCTGCCGATGCCTCCTGTGTGGGCGGCAATGTGGCTATGAATGCGGGCGGTAAAAAAGCCGTGCTATGGGGCACTGCGCTGGATAATCTGGCCTGGTGGCGCATGGTGGATCCCGACGGCAACTGGCTCGAAGTCACCCGTATTGGGCACAATATGGGCAAGATCCACGATGTGGATCAGGCGCGCTTCGAGGTGAAATGGTTTGACGGGGCGCATGCTCCGGGTGCGCGCCTGCTACGCAGCCAAACACTTACCATCGATGGCCGGCGATTCCGTAAGGCGGGGCTGGGCAAGGATGTCACGGACAAATTCCTGGCCGGCTTGCCGGGAGTCCAGAAAGAAGGCTGTGACGGCCTCATCACCTCCATGCGCTGGGTCCTGCATCGCATGCCGCAACACACTCGTACGGTGTGCCTCGAGTTTTTCGGGCAGGCCCGCGACGCCATTCCCTCCATCGTCGAGATCAAAAACTACCTCGACAATGAAGGTCGACGCAAGGGCGCCATCCTGGCTGGTCTCGAGCATTTGGACGAGCGGTATTTGCGTGCGGTCGGCTACGCCACCAAAAGCAAGCGCGGGGCCTTGCCAAAAATGGCTCTCATTGGCGACATCGTGGGGGATGATGCCGATGCTGTGGCAGAGGCCGCCAGCGAAGTCGTCCGCTTGGCCAACACCCGCCATGGTGAAGGATTTGTGGCGGTAAGCGCCGAGGCACGCAAGCGTTTCTGGCTTGATCGGTCGCGCACTGCGGCCATTGCCCGGCACACAAACGCCTTCAAAATCAACGAGGATGTGGTCATACCCCTGGACCGCATGGGCGAATACACCGACGCCATTGAACGCATCAATATCGAGTTGTCCACGCGAAACAAATTGCGCCTGCTGGATGAGCTCGAGTTGTTCCTGACTGCCGGCGATTTGCCGCTGGGGAAAACGGAAGATCACGACGAGGCCGAGCATACTCGCGAAGAAGTGCTTCAAAAAGGCACTGCCGGCGCTGTAGAGACCTTGCACAAGGTGCGCCAACGCTGGAGCTGGGTGCTGGCCAATCTCGACATGCCCCTGACCGACGCTTTGCCTGCCCTGCAGGACGTAGGTTACGCCGACTTGTTGCCGACTCTGGCGACGCGTAGCGCCGAGCAAACCGGCTCAACGGTATTTGATATCGTCCAGGACCACACCATACGTATTTCCTGGAAGGCCGAGGTTCGAGCCCAGATGGAGCGCTATTTTGCCGGCGCCGATGGTGCGGCAGTCTTGGCGCAAATACAGGCCATACACGACAAGGTGTTGCGTGGACGGGTATTCGTGGCACTCCACATGCACGCCGGCGATGGGAACGTGCACACCAATATTCCGGTGAACTCAGACAACTATCAGATGCTGCAAGAGGCTAATGCAGCGGTCGCACGCATCATGAAGATTGCGCGCGATCTGGACGGCGTGATTTCCGGGGAGCACGGAATCGGGCTGACTAAATACGAGTTTCTAACCGAAGAAGAACTGGCACCTTTCCAGGACTACAAGCGCCGCATCGACCCCCATAACCGGTTCAATGCCGGCAAACTCATGCCCGGCGCGGATCTGACCCACGCCTGGACGCCCAGCTTCAACCTCCTGGGTCATGAATCGCTGATCATGCAGCAAAGCGATATCGGAGCCATATCGTCAGCTATCAAAGATTGCTTGCGTTGCGGCAAGTGCAAGCCGGTATGCGCCACACACGTTCCTCGGGCTAATTTGCTGTACTCACCGCGCAACAAAATCCTGGCAACTTCGCTATTGATTGAGGCGTTCCTCTACGAAGAACAGACGCGGCGTGGGGTAAGCCTGAAACATTGGGCAGAGTTCGAAGACGTGGGCGATCACTGTACGGTATGCCACAAGTGCTACAACCCCTGTCCTGTGGACATTGATTTTGGCGACGTCTCGATGGAGATGCGGGCGCTCTTGCGCCGCATGGGCAAGAAGTCCTTTAATCCTGGGACGACAGCGGCCATGTTCTTCCTGAACGCCAAAGACCCGCGTGTCATCAACGCCACTCGCACGGCCATGGTCGACGTCGGCTACAAGGCGCAAAGGCTGGCTCACGATATATTGGCTGCGCCGGCTCGCAAGCAGGCGCAACACCCGCCGGCCACCGTGGGTAAGGCGCCAATACGCGAGCAGGTGGTTCACTTCGTGAATAAGAAGATGCCGGGAGGCTTGCCCAAGCAAACGGCGCGCAAATTGTTGGACATCGAGGATGCCAATTATGTCCCGATTATCCGCGACCCCCAGATTACTTCGGCCGACACGGAAGCGGTGTTTTACTTCCCAGGCTGTGGATCCGAGCGCTTGTTTTCACAGGTCGGTCTGGCCACTCAGGCCATGCTCTGGCATGCTGGCGTGCAGACCGTCTTGCCGCCCGGGTATTTGTGCTGTGGTTACCCCCAGCGCGGCAATGGCATGACAGACAAGGCCGACAAGATCATCACCGATAATCGGGTGCTGTTCCATCGGATGGCCACGACGCTTAATTATCTTGATATCAAGACCGTGGTGGTCAGTTGCGGTACTTGCTACGACCAGCTGGCGGGCTATGAGTTTGATAAGATCTTTCCGGGTTGCCGGTTGATTGATATTCACGAATATTTGCTGGAAAAGAACATCAAGCTGGACGGCGTCACCGGTACGCGCTACATGTATCACGACCCCTGTCATACGCCCATGAAGCAGCAAGACCCCATGAAGACGGTCAAATCGCTGGTCGGTGAGGGCGCCATCAAGACAGATCGTTGTTGCGGCGAATCGGGCACCTTGGCTGTTTCGCGGCCCGACGTGTCCACCCAAGTGCGCTTCCGTAAGCAAGAAGAGCTTCTGAAGAACTCGGCGCAAATACGTAGTGACGGATATAAAGGAGAGGTGAAGATGCTCACTTCCTGTCCGTCATGCTTGCAAGGGCTGTCGCGCTATGAGGGCGATAGCGGCATGGAAGCCGATTACATCGTTGTGGAAATGGCTCGGCACATCCTGGGTGAAACCTGGCTGCAAGATTACGTGCAAAGAGCCAATTCTGGGGGTATAGAACGGGTGTTAGTGTAAAGCGCCCGGGCACGGTTTAAGGGTTTCGCTGCACCGATTTTTTATTGGGCGATGATACACTTGAACCATCCTGTATTGGATGGTGGGGGCAGGCCGATACAAGGCTTGCAACTTGGATAAGGCTGTTAAAAAAAGAGGGGGCATCATGCTCTACGTTTATCAAGTTCTGGCTGCGATTTTGATCGGTTTGTCTATTGGCGCCCTCACGGTGTCGCGCAACCATAAGGCGCTGATGCTGGGTTCGCTGGTGGCTATTGTCTTGGCCGTCGTAACGATAGCCATGGGTACATGGGTGCCGCTCGCTGTGGGCGTTGCGGTGTTCCTGGTGGCTGTAATGGTGCAGGGCGCTTCAGTACGGGTATAACCACCCGCAGCTTCTCCGGCCGTGCTTTTTGGCCGGTGTGAATGAACGGCGTTTCTTAAATGAAGCGCCTTTTTTGTTTTTGATCGCGGTGCTCCTGCCGCCCGGCGGGCAGGGCGGGCAGGGCGCGTGGCAGCTGTCCCTGCTGTGCAAAGACATCGAAAAGGTTGTTGCCATGTTGGCGGCCCTGCGGGCCCCCGACGGGCACCTATTGTTTACGCCTTGCAGACGCGCTCGGGCGGGAATTCCAGGCAGAAGAGGCTGCCAGCGCCCAGACGGCTACGTATGCTGAGCTCGCCGTTATGCCGCATGGCCACGTGCTTGGTAATGGCCAATCCGAGGCCCGTTCCACCTGTGGCCCGTGAACGGCCGCGATCTACCCGGTAAAAGCGTTCAGTCAGGCGAGGGATGTCCTGTGAGGCGATGCCTATGCCGGTATCCTGGACCGAATAAATGGCCGAGCCGGATTCGGTCGAATACCAACTCACCGTAATGGTGCCGTCTTTAGGCGTATAGCGGACAGCGTTGGTCAGCAGGTTCGTGATGGCCGAAATCAATTCCGAGGCGATGCCTTTTACGCACAGGTCGGGATCAATATTTTCGACAAAGACGTGCTGGCCCTTTGAAAGGAGCCGAGCCTGCTGCATGGCTTTTTCCACCAGTTGGCTGATTTGAACCGGTTCGCCTGCCAGGCTTGGCGACGACTCCAGAGTGGACAGCGTGAGCAAGTCGTCGACAATGGCTTGCATATGACGAGCTTGCTGCATCATCAGCTGATGATATTGTTCGCGCTGTTCTTTGGATAGTGATTCTTCAGGAAGGTCGTGCAGGGTTTCCAGAAAGCCGGCCAGCACCGTAAGCGGAGTCCGCAATTCGTGCGACACGTTGGCGACGAAGTCTTTGCGGGTGCGCTCCAGCGTTTCCACCTGGGTTACATCCCGGGTGACTACAAGGAACTGGTCGGCTCCATACGGTGATAGCTGAACCAGCAGGGCGCGTTCGTGGCCGTGATGGTTCAGATGCAGCAGCAAGGGTTTGTCCCACTCGCGCTGCCGTGCGTACGCGCCGAACTCGGGCGTGCGCAGGATGTTGAAGATGCTGAAGCCGCGGTCGGTGGCCAGATTCAGGCCAGTGTGCTCGACGGCCACCTTGTTGCACCAGGTCACTTCCATCTGGGCGTTCAGGGTGATGGCGCCATCGGGCAAGGCCTCTGCGGCCAGCATCATGCCTTCCAGATTGTGCTGCAGTTGTTCTATTTGGCTTCGATCGCGTTTCAGCTTGCGGTAGATGACAGCGAGGACATCGTCCCAGGGTCCCACTGACGGTGGCGGGGGAGACTCGATATTCTTGACCCAACGGCTTATTTGATGCAACTGTATGGCGCTGACGATAATCATCGTCAGCAAGCCAAAGGTGAAAACAATCCAACCAGTTGTCGGTTCGAACCAGCTGCCCAGCAGCCAGGCTGCCAGCGCCCAGAGTGCTAAGGTGGTGATGGTCTTGATCATGCGTCGGGGCTGCTGGAAACGGTCGGAATAAGCAAATCGCAAGAGCGAGGCGCACGTATGCGCCTTCCCTGTCAGGCGGAAGCGAGTTTCAAAGGCTGGGTCGTAAACCGGTAGCCGGCTCCGCGCACGGTTTCGATGTGGGCGTCGTATCCACCTGGCTCCAGAGCCTTACGCAGTCGTCGAATATGCACATCAACAGTGCGTTCTTCGACAAAAACGTGGTCACCCCAAACTTGGTCGAGCAGCTGCGTGCGTGAGAAGACGCGTTCGGTATGCGTCATGAAAAAATGCAGCAGGCGAAATTCGGTGGGGCCGACGGATAAAGCCAGGTCGTCGCCGGTGACCCGGTGTGTCGCCGGATCGAGCGTAAGTGTACCTATTTTTATGACGTCGTCGGTAAGCTGCGGGGCGCGCCGACGCAAGACCGCCTTAATCCTGGCCATCAGTTCTTTAGGCGAAAAGGGCTTGGTGATGTAGTCATCTGCCCCAGCCTCCAGGCCCTCCACCTTGTCTTCTTCCGCCCCTTTGGCAGTAAGCATGATGAGAGGTACTTGACTCGTTCGATCTTCCGATCGCAGTTGTTTGGCCAGTGTGATGCCCGAGACGCCGGGAAGCATCCAGTCCAGCAGAATAAGGTCTGGCAACTCGGCTCGAATCAAGGTTTGCGCCTGCTCGGCGTCAAACGCGCGTAGGACTTTGTGGCCCGCAAAGCTGAGGTTGACAGCAATCAGCTCCTGAATCGCTGGCTCGTCTTCGATGACGAGAATGGTCGTGCTCATGGCTACCCGTGTGGAATAAGTCAGTAACGACACACATAATATGGCTCCAATATTACAGGTTTGTGAACCGCTGGGCGGCTCGGTTCGGCGACTCTGAGCAATCGCATTAGAATGTAGGCAGGTAACTTTCCGCTCATGCTGAACTTCAACAGACCCGCCATGCACAATTCATCTTCTTCGTCTCCATCCAACGACACGGCCGCTGGCACGACCCATTTCGGGTACCAGACCGTCGCCGAAGCTGAAAAGGCCGCGCGGGTCGCCAAAGTGTTCCACTCCGTGGCCTCCCGGTATGACGTCATGAACGATCTCATGTCTGTGGGCATGCACCGCTTGTGGAAGACTTTTACCGTGGCTCGCGCCGATGTGCGTCCCGGGATGAAGGTGCTCGATATTGCCGGAGGCACGGGCGACCTGGCAAAGGCGTTCGCGAGGCGGGCGGGAAGCTCCGGTCAGGTATGGCTGACCGATATTAACGACTCCATGTTGCGAGTGGGCCGCGATCGCCTCATTGATGCGGGCGTCCTGGCGCCGGTGGCAGTGTGCGATGCAGAGAAACTGCCTTTCCCCGACGGGTACTTCGATCGGGTAAGCGTGGCCTTCGGTTTACGCAATATGACTCACAAAGACCGGGCGTTGTCCGAGATGCGGCGGGTGCTAAAGCCCGGTGGAAAGCTGCTGGTGCTCGAGTTCTCGAAAGTGGCCAAACCGCTATCGCCGGCCTACGACTGGTATTCCTTCAACATCTTGCCTTGGTTGGGCAAGCGGGTGGCAGGGGACGAAGAAAGCTACAAGTATCTGGCCGAGTCCATCCGCATGCATCCCGACCAGGAAACGCTGGCCGGCATGTTGCGCGATGCCGGGTTGTCCCGGGTGCAGTATTTCAACTTGAGTGCGGGCATCGTGGCGCTGCACGAGGGCGTCTTTTTGGGTTGAGAACCGTTTTTTCAGGCCTAATTGTTGCTATTTAGGGAACCGCCTTAACGTCGCGCGGTCATAATTACTATAATATTCAGGTTCTCGTAAGGTTTTGCGTGTTGCAGGGCCGGCAGGGCTTCCCGTTTTTTATCCACTATAGAAGACCGCTTGCAAAGTGGTCGACAGGAGCACTCAATGTCTCGAGGGATATCACGATTTTTAGCCGCGGCGATGCTAGTCGTTTCCACGGTGTCCATGGTTACCGTCACGACGGACGCAGAAGCGCGCCGCTTTGGTGGCGGCCGCAGTCTTGGCTCTCAGTCCGGTAACGTCATGAAGCAGCGTCCGGCCGTTCAGCCGCCGGCAGCAAGCAGCAACGCTCAACGTAGCGCTACTGCTCCGGCCAACTCGGCTGCGGCCGGGGCCGCCGCCAATACGGCTTCGCGTAGCGGCATGTCCCGCTTTCTCGGACCTATTGCCGGTATTGCGGCAGGCTTGGGCTTAGCCGCCTTGCTGTCCCATCTGGGACTCAGCGGCGCCTTCCTGGAAATGATGTCCAGTTTGCTGCTCATCGCCCTGGTCGTGTTCGCTGTTGTGTTCCTGGTGCGTCGCTTGCGCCGCGGTTCGATGACCCCCGCCCACCAGAACGCGGGTGCGCAGGGTACCACGTTTAGCCGTGACAACTGGCAGAACCAGAACCAGCACAGGGATGCAGGCGGTGCTGCTCGGTACGACGCCGGCGCCGGGGTAGCCTCCTCCGCTCCAGCTGCGCAGACCGAGCCGGTCGCGTCTAGCGAGCCGCAACAAGAAGTCGACAAGAGCTGGTTCATTCCGGCCGACTTCGATACCCCCGCCTTCCTGGCCAACGCCAAAGAGCAATTCCGTACCATTCAGGCTTTGTGGGACAGCGGCGATGTAGACAAGCTGGGCGAGTACCTTACCGACGATCTCATTGCCGAATTCAAGCCGCAGATTCTTGCTCGCGAGGGCCGTCCGCAGAAGACCGAGGTCTTGTTGCTTAATGCCGAACTGCTCGGTATAGAGCAGGTCGCAGGCGGTTACCTGGCAAGTGTGCGTTATTCGGGCATGCTGCGCGAATCTGAGAATCCGGAGGCCTTCCGGTTCGAAGAAGTCTGGAACTTGTACAAGGCCGATAATGCAGGCTGGTTGCTGGCAGGTATTCAGCAATTGCCCGGCGCATCGGCACAGTAAGCCGCTACCCATACACATTGCCCGCAAGGCCGCGGAGGATCCCGCGGCCTTTTTTTGAGCCTGTGCACTCGTCTTGTATCAATGGTTTGCCGTAGTGGGCGCCGCCTAGTGAATTCGGCTCCAGACGTTAACGGTACTTAGACGACAAAACCGGTAAAATCGGGCGCTATAGTCAATTCAGCGGGCCGTCGCCGCATTCCTCGCCACATGCTTCCGTTTCCTTCGTTCCTTGCTCCCGCCTCCGTGGGCGCTGGCTTGCTAAACAGGCTATTGAGCCGAGAGCCGTGGGCGCGCGAACGATTGCAACGGCATGCCGGCAAAACTGTCCGCTTCGACGTTGGCGGTTTTCGCGTCAGCTTGTGTTTGCAATCCGATGGTCTGGTTCAGGTTTCGGATCCGGCCATAATCCCCGATGTGACACTCACTCTTCCGGCCAGCAAGCTGGGCAAATTGCCGGGGGTGTTGGCCAGTAGCGAGCCCGACGATATTGTCGAGCTTCTGCATATTCAAGGAGACGCCGGCCTGGCCCATACCGTGGCCGATCTGGCCCGAACCCTGCGTTTCGACGCCGAGGACGAGCTGGCGTCCGTTGTGGGAGACGTCGCTGCCGTCAGGTTGACTTCGGGCGCGCAAACGCTTGCTCACGGCGTGCGTCGGGCCGGCACCCGCCTTTCGGAAAACATCAGCGAGTATCTGATTGAAGAAAGCAGGCAGGTGTTGGGCCGCGGCGTGTTCGACGAGTGGCGCAATTCTGTTCACGCCATGGAAACCCGGTTGCGGACCCTCGAGCAGCGCATAGAAAGACTAGAGCAATTCCCACACTCTGGCGGTCGGGCTGCATAATGGTCACCCTTTATCGTCTTGCTCGCATTATCTGGGTGTGCCTGCGTTACCGGCTGGATGAACTGGTGCTATCCGGCATCAAGCATCCTATTGCGTACGGACTGCTGCGCGTGGTGCGGCTGGGCAGGCCGCCCCGGATGGCGCGGGGCGTGCGGCTTCGACTTGCGCTGGAGCAGCTCGGTCCCATATTCGTCAAATTTGGCCAGGTACTGTCCACCCGGCGCGATCTGATACCGCTAGATATCGCCATTGAGCTTGCCCTCCTGCAAGACAGGGTGCCCCCATTTCCCTCAGAATTGGCTGCAGCGTCGATCGAGGCCGCTTTAGGTGCTTCTCCCCACATCTTGTTCGCACACTTCGAAGTCGATCCGGTTGCTTCCGCGTCGATCGCGCAGGTGCACTTTGCGGTGACGCATGATGGGCGCGAAGTGGCAGTCAAGGTGCTGCGCCCCGGCATGTTGAAAGTCATCGACCAAGATCTGGCGCTGATGCGTATGCTGGCTGGAATGGTCGCGCGCCTGGTGCCCGACAGCCGTCGACTCAAGCCGTTGGAGGTCGTTGCCGAGTTCGACAAATACCTGCACGACGAACTGGACCTGGTTCGTGAGGCGTCCAATTGCAGCCAATTGCGCCGCAACTTTGGTCCGGGTACGGGCCGCGAGAATCTGCTTCTGGTGCCCGAGGTCATGTGGAAGCTCACAGCGCCCACCGTGTTCACTATGGAGCGCATGCGAGGAATTCCTGTCAGCCAGGTGGATCGTTTGCGTGAAGCCGGCGTGGATATCAAGAACTTGGCGCGTACCGGTGTAGAGATCTTTTTCATGCAGGTCTTCGCGGACGGCTTCTTCCACGCAGACATGCACCCGGGCAATATATACGTGTCAGACGCCCCCGAGACCCTGGGCCAATACATTGCCATGGATTTCGGCATCGTGGGAACCTTGTCAGAGTACGACAAGAACTACCTGGCCCAGAACTTCCTTGCCTTCTTCCGACGCGACTATCGGAGGGTGGCGCAGCTGCACATTGAATCGGGCTGGGTGCCCCCCAATACCCGCGAAGAAGAACTCGAGGGAGCAGTGCGCGCCGTATGCGAGCCGTATTTTGATCGGCCGCTAGCCGAGATTTCACTTGGTCAGGTGCTGTTGCGCCTCTTTCAGACCTCACGCCGTTTTAATGTAGAAATTCAGCCACAACTCGTATTACTGCAAAAAACTTTGCTTAATGTAGAGGGTATGGGGCGTGAGCTAGACCCCGAGCTGGACTTATGGAAAACCGCTAAGCCATACCTCGAGCGTTGGATGCGCGAGCGTGTAGGCTGGGCGGGCCTTAAGCAAAGGCTGGAACAAGAGGCGCCCCAATGGGCGCAGACATTACCGCAACTGCCGCGTCTCGTGCATGCACGTCTGGCTCGACCCGACGCCATGCCTGGGCTATACCTGGAGCTGGCCCAACTGCGCCGCGCCCAAGAGCGCAGTAATCGTCTGATGCTCGCCTTGGGCCTTGCTCTCATAGTCGCTGTCGGAGTAGCAGTTTGGGCTCTTGCACAGCAGTAAATGCGGTATTACCCTAGGTTTTGGGCGGCATTGACCTCAAACGTGATACAGACCGGTTGTATCATGCTGCTCAGACCTGCTCTGATTGCCCCGGCCAGCTCATCTGCGTCTTGCTCACCCGGACCTTGCTGGCGTTTTACGGCATTCAACAGTTAATTAAAGAGAGATCGTTATGCTTTATCCTGAATTGTTCAAATCTATGGAAGCGGTGCGCTGGAACATGGCTGCCGATATTCCATGGGACGAGTTCGATGGGAGCAAGCTTTCTGACGAGCAGGCGTACACCATCAAGATGAATGCCATTACGGAATGGGCAGCGCTGCCAGCCACGGAAATGTTCTTGCGCGACAACCGCGACGACAGCGATTTTTGCGCTTTCATGTCCGTCTGGTTTTTTGAAGAGCAGAAGCATTCGCTGGTGTTGATTGAATATCTTCGTCGGTTCCGCCCAGAGCTTGTCCCCACAGAAGAAGAGCTGCATAAAGTGCGCTTCGAGTTCGATCCGGCGCCCGCTCTAGAGACGCTGATGCTTCATTTTTGCGGCGAGGTCCGGCTGAACCACTGGTATCGCCGGGCTGCAGACTGGCATACGGAGCCTGTCGTCAAGGCCATATACAAAATTGTCGCTCAGGACGAGGCGCGTCACGCCGGGGCTTATTTGCGCTACATGAAGCGCGCACTGGCGCACCGCGGTCAGGATTTCGGCCAACAGGCCCGTTTGGCGTTTTCCAAGATTGGCGTCCTGATGGCTTCGGCACACCGGACGGCCCAGGCCCTGCATCCCACCAACCTGCACGTGAATAAGCAGCTTTTTCCCAACGACACGGTGCAATCGCAGTTGCCGTCGCCGGGGTGGTTGGAGAACTGGCTTGATCACCAGATTTGTTTCGACAAAGAGTGGGAAGGCAAGGTAAGTAGCCGTATCTTGCACAACCTGTCTCTGTTGTTCGACACCACGTTCAATACGGTTCAGGACCTCAATCGCTATCGTAAGGGGCTGCTTCGCAACGAGCCGTCCTTGGCCTGAATATGTCGATACGGTTCGAATCCAAGATTTTGACCCGCGAGGACTGCGTGCGCGCCGCCGCCGACGGACGGTTCAGCCGCCCGCTTGTATTTACCAACGGGGTCTTCGACATACTGCATCGGGGTCACGTGTCTTACCTCGACGAGGCCGCACAGTTGGGCGTCAGCCTGATCGTCGCCATCAATACTGACGACTCAGCACGCAGATTGGGCAAAGGTCCCGAGCGCCCCATCAACTCTCAGCACGATCGGGCCGCCTTGCTCGCTGCGTTGGCCAGCACCACTGCGGTTACCTGGTTTGACGAAGACACGCCCGAAGCGCTGATCGCTCAGCTTCGCCCGGACATTATTGTGAAGGGCGGGGACTACGACATGGAGGCCTTGCCCGAATCGGCGCTGGTCAAGTCGTGGGGGGGGAAAGCAGTGGCGATTCCGTTTGCCTTTGATCGGTCCACCACTGCACTTGTGCAAAAGCTCAGGGCTTGAGAGTCGTTTCTGTGGGTTCCAGCAACTCATTGACAGCGACTACGTCCGCTTCGCTTAACATGCCGCTGGCGGCTTTCAAGCGCAGGCTGTGCAGCAGGGTGTCGTAACGAGCGCGGGCCAAGGCGCGTCGGGTCTCGTAAAGCTGCTGCTGAGCATTCAGTACGTCGATATTGACGCGCACCCCAATTTCGTAGCCCGTCCGGTTTGCTTCGAGAGCGGCCAGGCTGGATTGCTCTGCAGCACGTAGCGCCTGAATCTGCGCCAGTCCAGAGGTGACTCCTGAGAAGTGCTCACGGGTTGACTGCACGGCTTGACGTTTCGCCGCTTCGAACTCGTAGCGTGCTTGCTGCAGGCGGGAGGTCTGTTCACGGACCTGCGACGATATACCGCCTCCGGAATAGAGAGGGATGGACAGTTGCAGGCCCACGGCCGTGTCTAGAGATCGTGGTCCATTGCGCTGGCCATGGATGCCGCGGTCGCTTGCCGTGCCCGTTTGTGCGTACAGGTTCAAGGTGGGGTAGTGGCCGCTGCGCGCGATGTCGATTTGCTTTTCGACAATCTGCGCGGTCAGCTGTGCACGAGCGACTTCCAGATTGGCCCGGCTAGCTTGATCGGCCCAGTCGTCGATGCGATTGGGCTCTGGAGCGGGCAGGGCAGTGGACCTCGCCAGTCCCGCCAGTTGCCGAGGGTGCTCGTCAATAATTTTTGCCAGCTGATCGCGAGCCACCTGTAGCGCGTTTCGTGCTTGCAGTTCGTTGGCGTTGAGAAGGTCAAGACGCGACTGCGCTTCGTAGGTGTCGGTGATGGTCGTGGCGCCCAGATCAAAACCCTGCTGCGCAGCTTGCAGCTGCACGCTGACCGCCTCTTTCTGTGCCAGTATGGTGTCCAGCGTGTCTTGGGCGGCAAGGACATCGAAATAACTTTGTGCCACGCGCAGGATGAGGTCTTGTCGGGCTTGAGCGAGGGAGACGTCGCCAGTACGAGCAATAAACTGCGACTGCTCTAATTGGCCCCAACGTCCTATATCGATAACCGGCTGCGTAAGGGTAAGCGCCCACAAGCCCGTGCGTCGGGTTTGAGCATGGCTTAGATTGCTTGTGCGCCGCACATCTTCAATTTCGGCGGCTGTGTCAGCGGTGATCCACGGCATTAATTGCGCGCGTGCCTGGGGAACCCGCTCTTGATCGGCATTGCGGCTGGCCTGGGCCGCGGCATACACGGGGTCGCGTTGAACCGCTGCGTTCCAGATATGAAGGAGATCTTGACCGAAAGCCGGCGCCCACGGGGTGCAGAGTATGAGGAGCGCCGCGGCGGCGCGTGCTGGCGCCCAGATCATTTAGAACTTGAACTTAGGTACGGCCGTGCCGCGCAAAGGTTTGATGAGAGTATCGAACAGGCCCTCAGTGTCGAAACTGGCAGCGCTTGTGCGAGTGATTCGGCAAGCCGTCATGACCGGAGCGGTACCGACCACGACCACCATGCGACCGCCGATGGATAGCTGGTATTTAAGCGCATCGGGAACGCTGGGAACTGAGCCTGTGAGCAAGATTGCGTCGTACTCGGCCGTGCCCCAGCCGCTATGGGCGTCGCCGACTTCAACTTGAACGTTGCTGATCTGGTTGCGTTGCAGGTTTTGCTCGCCAAAAGCAGCAATGCGGCTGTCGATTTCAATGCTGGTTACGGTCTGGGCCAGTTGCGCCAGCAGGGCGGCCTGATAGCCGGAGCCCGTGCCGATTTCGAGCACGCAGTCGGTGGGCTGCAGCCGCAGCTCTTGTGCCAGGCGGGCTTCGACTCGCGGCGCCAGCATGCTTTCGCGAGTGTCGACCGAGTTAATGACTAAAGGCAGCTCGATGTCGGCGAACGCCAGTGCCTGGTATTCGGAAGGCACGAACCGTTCGCGGCGCACGGTAAACAGCGCTTGCAAGACGTCTTCGTCATTTAGGCCCCACGGACGAATCTGCTGCTCGACCATGTTGAAGCGGGCTTGTTCAATTTCGGAAAGACCGGTCGCGTTCATAACTTCGGGTAATTGAAAGAAAAATTCGGATTCTTCCTAATTGTACCTTCAGGACGCCTGCGCGTGACCGACCAGCAGATTATGGAAGTGATGGACAGGCCCGTGGCCCGATCCCACTTGGAGATCGTCAGCGTGTGCGATGGCGGTGACCAGGTACTGTTTTGCACGCCTTGCCGCTTCAGGCGTATTGCCGCCAGTCTGCGGTAATAGCGCCGCCATTGCGGCAGACAATGTGCAGCCTGTGCCATGCGTATTTTGTGTGGAGATGCGACGGCCCGGAAGCTCGATCATGCGGTCGCCGTCGTGCAGCACGTCCACAGTATCATTGCCAGGCAGATGCCCCCCCTTTAAAAACACCCAGCGCTCGCCCGAATCGTTGAGAAGACGTCGCAGCTTTTCAGCGGTGCGGTACATGTCTTTCAAGGAGTCGACGGGCGCGCGATCAAGCAATACCCCCGCTTCCGGCAGGTTTGGCGTAATGACCGTGGCCAGAGGCAGCAGGCTTTCGCGCAGCTCGTGTATGGCGGCACGCTCGAGGAGGCTGTCCCCGCTCTTGGCGATCATGACCGGGTCCAGCACAATGTGAGCGGGCTTCCAGTGGGCCAGTCGGTCGGCGACTACGCGCGTGACGGCCTGTTGGCCCAGCATGCCGATCTTCAGCGCGTCCACGCGCACATCGGTAAACAGTGTGTCGATCTGGAGCGCCACAAAATCCGCAGGCACTGGACTGATGCCGGTGACTCCCCGAGTGTTTTGCGCAGTAAGGGCGGCCACCACAGCCATGCCGTAGGCGCCCAGAGCCGTCATCGTCTTGACATCGGCCAGCACGCCGGCGCCGCCTGAGGGGTCAACCCCGGCAATGGAAAGAGCGTTCGGAATCATCGTGAGTGATTAACAGGTGTCAGGAGGCCTTCGGTGGGAGAGCTGGGATCGGCTGTATAGAACTTGC